>JAKFEI010000324.1:0-7752 GCA_036675765.1 Nocardioides sp.
CACCAGTTCACCGCGACCGAGGTCCACGACATCGTCGAGGCCCTCGACAACTCCGGCGTCCCGGTCATCGAGGTCACCCACGGCGACGGCCTCGGTGGCAGCAGCTTCAACTACGGCTTCTCTCGCACCCCCGAGCAGGAGTTGATCAGGATCGCGGCCGAGACGGCCAAGCGGGCCAAGATCGCGTTCCTGATGCTCCCCGGCCTCGGCACCAAGGACGACATCCGCGCCGCGCAGGACAACGGTGGCCAGATCTGCCGGGTCGCCACCCATTGCACCGAGGCCGACGTGTCCCAGCAACATTTTGGTCTTGCACGGCAGTTGGGCCTGGAGACCGTCGGGTTCCTGATGATGAGCCACACCCAGGCCCCCGAGGTGCTGGCGAAGCAGGCGCGGATCATGGTCGACGCCGGGTGCCAGTGTGTCTACGTCGTCGACTCGGCTGGTGCGTTGATCATGGAACAGACCGCCGACCGGGTTTCCGCCGTTGTTGCGGAGATCGGCCACCAGGCCGATGTGGGCTTCCACGGCCACGAGAACCTCGGCCTCGGTGTCGCCAACACCGTGATCGCCGCCCGTGCAGGAGCAACCCAGATCGACGGTTCGGTCCGGCGCTTCGGTGCCGGTGCGGGCAACACGCCGCTGGAGGCGTTCGTCGGGGTTGCCGACAAGCTCGGCTGGACCACCGGGGTCGACTTCCTCAAGATCGTCGACGCATCCGAGGACGTCATCAAGCCGGCCATGCCCGAGGAGTGCCAGCTCGACCGGATGACGCTGATGATGGGCTACGCCGGCGTCTACTCCTCCTTCCTCAAGCACGCCGGCAACGCTGCCGAGCGCTACGGCGTCTCCGGCGCCCAGATCCTCCTCGAAGCCGGCCGCCGCAAGTTGATCGGCGGCCAGGAGGACCAGTTGATCGACATCGCGCTGATGCTGAAGGCACGCGACCAAGAGGTCGTTGGCGTGTAGTACTTGCCAAAACTAGAACGTGTTCTATTATTGACCTTGACTGACTGTCGCAGAAACCAGGAGCTCCCCATGAACCAGGACTTCGCCCCCGAGGTGAACGCCGTACTTGACGGCGTGCGTGACCTGCTTCCCACCATCCGCGAGCGAGCCGAAGAGGGCGAGCGTCTGCGCGTCATTCCGGACGCCTCGATCAAGGAGCTCGAGGAGACCGGCTTCTTCCGGCTCCTCCAGCCGAAGCGGTACGGCGGCATGGAGGCCGACCCGGTCGCCTTCTACACCGGCGTGCGCGACATCGCGTCGGCAGACGGCGCCACCGGTTGGGTCTCCAGCGTGGTGGGTGTCCACCCGTGGCAGGTCGCCCTGTTCGCCGATGAGGCGCAGCAGGCCGTGTGGGGTGACGACCAGACGGTGCGTCTCTCGTCGTCGTACGCCCCGACCGGCAAGGCGACGCTGACCGAGGGCGGCTTCACGCTCTCGGGCAAGTGGAGCTTCTCCTCGGGCAGTGACCACTGCGCGTGGGTGCTGCTCGGTGGCCTGGTCTTCAACGAGGACGGCCAGATCGTCGACTTCCGCACCTTCATGGTGCCGCGGGAGAAGTACCAGATCGTCGACGTCTGGAACGTCGTCGGCCTGCGTGGCACCGGATCCAATGACATCGTCGTCGACGAGGTCTTCGTCCCCGAGGCATTCACGCTCTCGATGGGGGAGACCGGCGCGTGCAAGGGTCCCGGCCAGGCCGTGAACACCAGCGACCTCTACAAGCTGCCGTTCCACTCGATCTTCACCTCGACGATCGCGACGCCGATCATCGGCATGGCGAAGGGCGCCTACGCCGAGCACGTCGAGATGCAGCAGAAGCGGGTCCGGGCGGCGTACCTCGGCGAGAAGGCGTCGCTGGACCCCTTCGCTGCCGTCCGCATCGCGCGCTCCTCCTCGGAGATCGACGCGGCCTGGGCACTGTTGATCAGCAACATCCGCGAGGAGCAGGCCCACGTCGCCCGCGGCGAGCAGATCCCGCTCGAGCTGCGCCTGCGCGTGCGTCGCGACCAGGTGCTCGGCACCTCGCGTGCGATCGAAGCGATCGACTCGCTCTTCGAGGCATCCGGTGGCCGTGCGCTGGCCGAGGGGACCTACCTCCAGCGCGCCTGGCGTGACGCCCACGCCGGTCGTGTCCACGCTGCCAACGACCCCGAGCGGGCGCTCCAGATGTACGGCGCCCAGCAGTTCGGTCACAAGGTCGACCCGGGGATGTACTGACCGTGGACTTCTCCAAGCCTGATTACTCGAAGGGCGGGACCCGGCGCTCGGCGAAGGCCGGCGACATCACGCTCAACTACTACGAGGCCGGCCCTGACGGTGGCACCTCCGTCGGTGGTGGGCTGCCGTTCGTGCTCCTGCACGGCGGTGGCCCGGGCGCGTCCGCGTGGAGCAACTTCGGCTCCGCGCTGCCCCGGTTCGCGGCGAGCTTCCGCACCCTGCTGGTCGACCAGCCGGGCTTCGGCTCCTCCGACAAGCCGGAGGTGACGGCGAACTACTTCCGGCACTCGGCGTCGTACCTGCTCAAGCTGCTCGACGAGCTGCAGATCGAGAAGATCCACCTGCTCGGCAACTCGCTGGGCGGCGGCACGGCAATGCGCTTTGCCCTGGAGAACCCGGACCGGGTCGGCAGGCTCGTGCTGATGGGCCCCGGCGGCCTGTCGGTGAACCTGTTCCACGCCGACCCCACCGAGGGCGTCCAGCGGCTGATGGACTTCAGCATGAACCCGAGCCGTGAGGCGCTGCGGGCCTTCATCTCGACCATGGTCGTCAACCAGAAGCTGGTGACCGACGAGCTGGTCGAGGAGCGGTTCGCCGACGCCACCGCCCCGGGGTCGCTCGAGGCGATGCGCTCGATGGGGATGTCCTTCTGGAACCCGGAGTGGGCCGAGGACGGCATGCTCTGGCGCGAGGCCCACCGTCTGCGCAAGCACACCCTGCTGACCTGGGGCCGCGAGGACCGGGTCAACCCGCTCGACGGCGCCCTGGTCGCGCTCAAGCAGATCCCCAAGGCGCAGCTCCACGTCTTCCCGAACTGCGGCCACTGGGCGCAGATCGAGGCCGCCGACGAGTTCGCCGAGATCTGCACCGCGTTCCTCGCCCGCCACACGGAGAGGCCTTCCGCATGACGATCGACATCAAGTCCATGGGCTACATCCGGGTCGCCAGCACCGACCTGCCCGCATGGTCGAAGTTCGCCGGCAAGGTCCTCGGCCTCGCCGAGGGGCGCGGCCCGAACCCGGACCACCAGTACTGGCGGATCGATGAGGTCTCGGCCCGCATCGTGGTGTTCCCTTCCGACGTCGACCAGCTCGACTGCACCGGCTGGGAGCTCGCCGACCACCAGGCGTTGCAGGAGGCTCGGGAGCACCTGCAGAAGGCCGGCGTGGAGTTCGAGGAGGGCACCCGCGACGAGCTCGCCGAGCGTCGCGTCCAGGAGCTCGTCCGGTTCCGCGACCCGTGGGACAACGTCTTCGAGCTCTACCACGGCATCACCTACGAATCGCGGCCCGTCGTGACGCCGTACGCCGCCAGCTTCGTCACGGGCGACCAGGGACTCGGCCACATCGTGGTCCCCGTTCTCGACGACGTGGAGGCGCTGCGGTTCTACACCGAGGTCCTGGGCTTCCGGCTGCGTGACTCGATGAGCATGCCGGGTGAGTTCGTGGGCAAGGAGGCCGGCAGCAAGGTCTGGCTGCGCTTCCTGGGCGTCAACCCGCGCCACCACTCCCTGGCCTTCCTGCCGATGCCGAACGCGAGCAAGTGCGTCCACGTGATGCTCGAGGTCGACGAGCTCGACGACGTCGGTCGCGCCCTCGAGCGGGTCCGCAAGCACGGTGCGCCGCTGTCGGCGACGCTCGGACGCCACATGAACGACGAGATGATCTCGTTCTACGTGAAGTCTCCCGGCGGGTTCGACATCGAGTTCGGCACCGACGGCATGACCGTCGATGACCAGCGCTGGGTTGCCCGTGAGTCGACCGCGGTCTCGTACTGGGGCCACGACTTCGGCGGCGGGCACTGAGCGCCGGCGGGATCGGGATCGCTACCGTGGGCGCCGTGCCGGCACCGAATGATCCCCCGCTCGGGGACGACATCCCCGAGGGGATCAGTGCCGACGCGCGGGCGACCTGGCCCCATCCCGAACTGATCCAGTCCTGGCTCGGCGACGCCGAGGTCGACTTCGAGCTGCGCCCCGGCGAGGAAGTCGCCGTCCACGACGACCCGCAGGCGCAGGCGGCTGCCCGGCAGTTCCGTGACGTGCTCGGGTGCTTCGCGTCCGGCATCACCGTGATCACCACGACGAGCGGCGGCGAGCCGGTCGGCATGACCTGCCAGTCGTTCTCGAGCGTCTCGCTCGACCCGCCCCTGGTCATGTTCGTCCCGGCGCGTTCATCGCGTGCGTGGCCGCTGATCCAGCGCTCGGGCCGATTCTGCGTCAACGTCCTCGCTGCCGACCAGGAGCACGTCTCGGGCCAGATGGCCACCAAGGGCGTCGACAAGTTCGCGGGCATCGGCTGGACCCCAGGCGCAGCGACCGGATCACCGGTCATCGATGGCGCACTGGCGCACCTCGACTGCACGATCCATGCGGTCTACGAGGGCGGTGACCACTACGTCGTGATCGGCAAGGTCGAGCACCTCGAGACCAACGCCGCCGACGGGGCCGAAACCGAGCCCCTCCTCTATTTCAAGGGTCGATACCGCACCACCGACTCGTGACCTGAACACCCGCCCGAGCGTTACCCCCACGTAGGTCCAGGGGGAATCGGGGGAAACGGCGTGCCAAGAACGTCTGTCGTGCGGTGGTGGGCCGCGGCCATGGGGTGCGTGCTCGCGCTCGGGTTCCTGTTGGCGACACCCGCCGAGGGTCGCGTTCGGGGTGAGGGCCGTCAGGTCCCGGTGGCCCTGGCGCCAGCGGCCATGACCCAGTCGCTCGACCCGACCGGTGTCGAGGCGTACTGGACAGCGGACCGGATGCAGAAGGCGCAACCGCTCGGCCTCGATGAGGTCGGCGACCTGATCAAGCCCCGCGCTGCAGCGCCGCGCTCGACGAGCCGGGCCACCGCGCTCACTTCGCCACGCAGCGTCGGAAAACTGTTCTTCACCACGCCCGAGGGCAATGCCGTGTGCTCGGCCGCTGCGGTCAACAGCGCGGCGAAGAACCTGATCATCACCGCAGCCCACTGCGCGCACAGCGGCATGCCGAAGCCCTGTGGCCTGCTACGGACGTGCCCCGGGCAGTACTACACCAACTTCCTGTTCGTGCCGCGCTACGCGAATGGCACGGCGCCCGACGGCAAGTGGGTCGGCACCCGTGCCTTCACCCACAGCCAGTGGGTCAGTGACGAGGACCTGGCATTCGACCAGGCCCTGATCCAGGTGGCGCCACGGGCCGGCTGGAACCTCGTCAATGTCGTCGGCGGCAACGGCGTGGCCTGGAACTACCCGCTCCGCGAGGACCGCGTCGGTGTGTGGGGCTGGCCCGCCGAGTCGCCGTACGACGGCGAGACGGTCCGGAAGTGCGCCGGCAGCACGACGGTCTTCAGCGGCGGGGACGCAAAGATCCCGTGCCCGCTGACCGGCGGTGCGAGCGGCGGCCCCTGGTTCATCTCGATGACCAACGCCAACGTCGGGTACATCTGGGCGGTCACGTCGCGTCGAACGACCAGTGGTACGCCGTACCTGATCGCTGATCCGTTCGGGAACGAGATCAAGACCCTTTTCAGCTCCGCGCGGACGAACACGCCCGCCCGAGCGGTGGCGGCGCCGACGCCGGCACCGGTGCCGGCATCGCGGGTGACGACGCGCGCCGCACTGATCCCGCTCGTCGCCACCCCGACCCTCGTCCAGCGCGGACAGCTGGTGCGGCTCAGGGCGCGGACGTCGGCCCGGACCCGGACCTACCTGTCCGTGAAGTACTCGGCGAGCGGGGCCTGGCACCGGATCGGCAGCAAGGTGACCGACCGCTACGGCGTGGTGGTGTACGGCGTCCGACCGTCCCGGGTCGGGGTGCAGTGGTTCCGGGTCCGCACTGCCACGCGGAAGAGCGGAGCGGTCGGGGTGCGCGTGGTGGCCTGTCCGCTGCCCCTCGATCGTTCGCTGGCTGTGGTGAGCGCCACGGGGTGTACGCAGCCTGTGGGCTGACGAAAAGCCCTCCGGCTAGGGCACCATCGAGTCGACATGCACAGCCTTGACCCCACCGAAGACTTCGCGATCCGCCTGCTGCGGCGTTTCCTGCTGCTCTGCGAGCACCCGCGCACGCGGCAGCGGATGCTCGGCATGGTCCGAAACTCCACGCGCTTCGGTCCGGGCGCGCCCAAGCTGTACGGCTGGATCAACAAGGCAGTCCTGAACCCGCGCTTCATGCCCATCTCGGAGCGTCGCCAGATGTCGGCGATGAAGGCCGAGCTGGTCGCGTCGCAGCTGATCGGACTCGCCATGACTCGCTACGTCCTGAAGCTGGAGCCCCTGGCATCCGCGACGGTCGACGAGGTCGTCCGTCTCGCCGCACCGTCCGTCCGGGCCGCTCTCCAGGGTGAGGACGGCTTCACCGCGGTCGTGCACACGGAGGACGAGAAGGTTCGGACCCGGTCGCCCATGACCAGGCGCGTGATCAGAGCTCCACGGATTCCCGGTGTCGGTGTGGTGCGCCGAAGAGGTGGCTCAGGGAGTGGGCCCGTTTGAAGACCAGGTGCGCGTCGTGCTCCCAGGTGATCGCGATGCCACCGTGCAGCTGGATGCACTCGCTCGCCGCCAGCTGAGCCGTCTCGAGCGCGTACGACGCTGCGGCGTGGGTGAGGAACTCCGCTTCCGCGGGGTCTTCGCCCTCGGCCAGTGCGTACGACGCCGCCCAGCTCGCTGAACGCGCCAGCTCGGTCCGGGCGAACACCTCGGCCAGGCGGTGCTTGATCGCCTGGAACGAGCCGATCGGGCGGCCGAACTGCACCCGCTCCTTCGTGTAGTCGGTGGTCATCTGCAGGGCGTGACCGCTCAACCCCACCGCGAGTGCGGAGACGGCGGCTGCGCCGATCAGCTCGGCGCGGGTGCTGGCGGCCGTGCCGTCGCCGATGACGGTCGTCTGTGCGCTGCTTAGGTCCAGGCGGCCGAGACGGATGCTCTGGTCCATCGATTCGGTCCACGTGGCGGTGGCGCCGGTGACCTCGACCAGGTCGTCGCCGACGACGGCCAGCACGATGGTGGCGCGGTCGGCGTCGAGCACCGGCCCGGCGAGGGCGATGGTGGCGATCTCCCCGGCGGCGATGCGGGGGAGCAGGCGCTGCTTCGCGTCCTCCGTCCCACCCGCGAGGAGCGCCTCCGCCGCGATGACGGTGGCCAGCAGCGGCGAGGGCGCGAGCGAGCGGCCGATCTCCTCGAGGACAACGGCGGTCTCGAAGAACGTGGCGCCGGCGCCGTCGTACTCCTCGGGGATGTTGAGGGCAGCGACCCCGATCTGCTCGCACAGGGTCGTCCAGAGCACTTCGTCGTGGCCGGTGGCCGACGTCGAAGCAGCACGCACGGCGGCCGAGTCGGCCCGCTTCTCGAGCAGGCTGCGGATGGTGGAGGCGAGTTCGGCCTGCTCCTCGCTGAGCGCGAACCTCATCGTGCCGCCAGCAGCGACTCGAGGATGCGCGCCCGGTGGAAGGCCGGGGTGCCCCAGGCGGTGAGCAGTGCCCGGATCTTCGTGATCCAGATGCTCAGGTCGAACTCCTGGGTGTAGCCGATCGCGCCGTGGACCTGGAGGCC
>JAKFEI010000092.1:0-7734 GCA_036675765.1 Nocardioides sp.
GCCGTGTGGGTCACCCATTCCGCGGGCGTCGGCCGCGCGGTCGCCGAGTTGCTGGCCAACGGCTACTGCGAGACCTTCGACGTCCACGAGTGCGACGTCAACCGCTTCGAGGACTACCAGGTCGTGCCCGACTACGTCCTCGAGCGCGACTGCCAGAACTTCCGCGAGGTCTACGACATCCTGCACCCGCTGCAGCCGATGGACTCGCCGCGCAACATCCGGCTCTCGCCGTTCTTCGCCCGCGAGACCGAGCTCGACGCGTTCTTCCTGCCCGCCAACGGCTGGGAGCGCCCGCACTGGTACGGCGCCAACGCCGGCCTGCTCGAGCGCTACGAGGTGTCCACCCCCAACGACTGGGCCGCGAAGTACTGGGACCCGATCGTGGGCGCCGAGGCGAAGGCGACCCGCGAGGGCGTCGCGATGTACGACATGACCGCGCTCAAGCGGATCAACGTCACCGGACCCGGCGTGGTCGAGTTCCTCCAGAAGCTCTGCACCAACGACATCGACAAGACGGTCGGCGCGGTCGTCTACACGCTGCTCCTCGACGTCGACGGCGGCATCCGCAGCGACATCACCGTCGCCCGCCTGGGCAGGCACCACTACCAGGTCGGCGCCAACGGGGCCCTCGACATCGACTGGTTCGAGCGCCACCTCCCCGAGGACGGCACGGTCCAGGTCACCGACATCACTCCGGGCACCTGCTGCATCGGCCTGTGGGGCCCGAAGGCCCGCGACGTGTTGGCCACGCTCGCCGACGCCGACATGAGCAACGAAGGACTGAAGTACTTCCGAGCCAAGTCGCTCAACATCGGCAACGTCCCGGTGACTGCCTGGCGCCTGTCGTACGTCGGCGAGCTGGGCTGGGAGATCTACACGACTGCCGACCTGGGCCAGCGCCTGTGGGACACCCTCTGGGAGGCCGGCCAGGAGCACGGCATCATCGCCGCCGGCCGCGGCGCGTTCAACAGCCTTCGCCTGGAGAAGGGCTATCGCTCCTTCGGTGGCGACATGACCAACGAGCACGACCCGTACGAGGCCGGGCTCGGCTTCGCGGTCAAGCTCGACAAGGGCGACTTCATCGGCCGCGACGCGCTGGTCCAGCGCAAGGAGCACCAGACGAAGACCCTCGCCTGCCTCACCATCGACAGCACCGTCGACGTCGTGCTCGGCAAGGAGCCCGTGTTCGCCGGCGGCCAGCCGGTCGGCTACGTCACCAGCGCGGCGTACGGCTACACGATCGAGAAGGGCATCGCCTACGCGTGGCTGCCCCTCGAGGTCGCCGAGGTCGGCACCGAGGTCGAGATCGGCTACTTCGACCAGCGGATCCCGGCTGTCGTCACCGCGGAGCCGCTGTTCGACCCGAAGATGACCCGTCTCCGCGGCTGATCGTGTCCCTTCCCCCTTCCCAACCCCTGACATCCGGAGGTTCCCTGTGAGTTTCAAGACCGGCCCTGCGGCGAACGTCGCCGAGATCGCCGCCATGGTCGAGCGCCGTGAGGTGGGCTACAGCCTGGAGGCGCCCTTCTACGCGAGCCAGGAGATCTACGACCTGGACATGGCGGCGATCTTCGGCCAGCACTGGCTCTTCGTCACCACCGAGGCCGAGATCCCCGAGCCGGGGGACTACGTCACCATCGAGATCGGCACCCAGTCGTTGATCGTCGTGCGCGACGACGACGAGGAGGTCCGCGCGCTGCGCAACGTGTGCCGGCACCGGGGCTCACGCCTGCTCGAGGACCCGTGTGGATCGGTGGGCAACCTGGTGTGCCCCTATCACCAGTGGACCTACCGGACCGACGGCAGCCTGATCTTCGCCGAGGGCCAGTCACCCAGCTTCGACAAGCAGCAGTTCGGCCTCAAGCAGATCCACGTGCGCACCGTCGCCGGCCTGGTCTTCATCTGCCTGGCCGAGGAGCCGCCGGCCGACTTCGACGAGGTCGCTGCCGTGATCGAGCCGTACCTGGCGTCGTACCGCCTCAAGGAGGCGAAGGTCGCGCACCAGACCGACCTCGTCGAGGAGGGCAACTGGAAGCTCGTCATGGAGAACAACCGCGAGTGCCACCACTGCGACGCGTCGCACCCGGAGCTGATCACCTCGTACTTCCCGTTCCTGCGCTACTCCGAGGACGACGTCACGCCGCGGATGCAGCCGATCTACGAGCGCTACCTCGCCGCCACGGCGAACCTCGACAGCGTCTGCAAGACCAACGGGGTCCCGCGCGAGCTCGTCCACGAGCTCGACACGCGCCCGACGGGATTCATGATCATGCGCCTCCCGCTCGACGGCGACGGGGCGTCGTTCGGACCCGACGGCGCCCAGGTGTGCAGCAAGCTCATCGGCGACGTCACCACCCCGCAGTTCGGCGACCTGTCCCTGCACATGCAGCCCAACTCCTGGTTCCACCTGCTCGGCGACCACGCGATCGTCTTCAGCGTCCTGCCGCTCGGTCCGGACAGGTCGCTGGTCCGCACGACCTGGCTCGTGCACCCGGATGCGGTCGAGGGCGAGGACTACACCATCGAAGGGCTGACCGGCGTCTGGAAGGCGACCAACGACCAGGACCGGGTCCTCGTCGAGAAGGCGCAGCGCGGTGTCACGGACCCGGCCTACGTGCCCGGTCCCTACGCCCTGGTCGAGGACGACGTCGAGTCCTTCATCAACTGGTACGTCGGCAGGCTCCACGACTACCTCACGCCGCACCGCGAGAACGCCGAGAGGCTCGGCCACCTCAACGCGGTCGCGAACCAGTAGTCACCACGGATCTCCGGAGGAGCAAGAAATGTCGTCCACCCAGGCACCCCAGCGCCTCGTGCCGTCCCTGCAGTCGCCTGTCTGCTGGTCGGAGGAGGACCAGGCCGTGCTGGTGTGCACCGCGGTCAGCGACGTCACCCATGACGTCAAGAACTTCGTGTTCGAGCCCGAGGGCGATCAGCTCTTCGACTTCGACGCGGGGCAGTTCCTGACCCTGATGCTCGACATCGACGGCTACCCGGTGAACCGGTGCTACACGATCTCGTCGCCGCCGACCCGCCCCCATCGCATCGCCATCACGGTCAAGCGGGTCGTGGGAGGTGCGGTGTCGAGCTGGATCCACGACAACATCGTCCCCGGCAGCAAGGTCAGCGCGCTGGCACCGCTCGGTGCCTTCACGCTCGCGAAGCAGCCGGCGGAGAAGTACGTCTTCCTCTCCGCGGGCAGCGGGATCACGCCGCTGATGTCGATGCTCCGGACGATGTACGACCTCGGCTCCCACGCCGACGTGGTCTTCCTCCACAGCGCCCGGACTCCGAGCGACATCGTCTTCCGCCACGAGCTCGCGGCCATCGAGACGCTCATGCCCAACCTCCGGGTCGTGCACGTCTGCGAGAACGACTACCCCTCGGAGCGCTGGGGCGGCATGCGCGGTCGCCTCTCGCCCACCATGCTCCAGACGATCGTCCCCGACCTGCACGAGCGGGTCACCTTCAACTGCGGCCCGGTGCCCTACATGGAAGCCGTACGCCGCATCCTCGACGAGCTCGACTACGACCTCGGCAACTACCACGAGGAGAGCTTCACCTTCGACGACCCGGCCCAGCCCGGCGCGACGCCGCCGCCCGAGGGAGTCGAGTACGACGAGATCGCGGTCTCCCCGCCGCCCGCGAGCGATGACGGCGTGGCGACGTACTCGGTCGAGTTCACCAGGAGCGGGCGCACCGTCACGTGTCGTGCCGACCAGTTCGTCCTGGACGCCGCCCTCGCCGCAGGCGTGCGCCTCGCATCGTCCTGCAGCCAGGGCATGTGCGGCACCTGCAAGCTCCCCAAGCTCGCCGGCGAGGTGGAGATGAACCACAACGGCGGCATCCGGCCCCGCGAGATCACCGCGGGCAAGATCCTCGCCTGCTGCTCGAAGCCGCTCAGCGATCTCGCCCTCGACGCCTGATCACGTCCGCAGTCCCTTTCCCCGAAGCCCCACCCGAAGCCCCATCCGAAGCAAGAACGGAGTCATCCCATGGCTGACAACAGAGTCGTCGTCTACGCAGGACCCGGCCAGGTCGAGATCGAGAACACCGAGTTCCCCAAGCTGGAGATCCCGCTCGAGGTCGCCCAGGGGCTCGGCATCAAGCAGGCCGCGCCGCACGCCGTGATCCTCAAGCTGGTCACGACCAACATCTGCGGCAGCGACCAGCACATGGTCCGCGGCCGCACGACGGCTCCCGTCGGCCAGTCCCTGGGACACGAGATCACCGGCGAGATCGTCGAGATCGGTGACGACGTCCTCTTCCACAAGGTCGGCGACATCTGCTCGGTGCCGTTCAACATCGCCTGTGGGCGTTGCCGGATGTGCAACGAGGGCAAGACGGGCATCTGCCTCAACGTGAACCCGGCGCGCGCCGGCGCGGCCTACGGCTACGTCGACATGGGCGGCTGGGCGGGCGGCCAGGCGGAGTACGTGCTGATCCCGTTCGCCGACTTCAACCTGCTCCGCTTCCCCGATCGGGACCAGGCGTTGGAGAAGATCCTTGACCTCACGATGCTCTCGGACATCTTCCCGACCGGCTACCACGGTGCGTACACCGCCGGCGTGACCACCGGCTCGACCGTGTACGTCGCCGGCGCCGGCCCGGTGGGCCTCGCCGCCGCGTACTCCGCGCAGCTCCTGGGTGCCTCGCGCGTCATCGTCGGCGACATGAATGCCGACCGGCTCGCGCAGGCCGCCAGCTTCGGTTGCGACATCGCCGACCTCTCCACGGGCGACTCGCTGGTCGACATCGTCGCCGACATCCTCGGCGAGCCGGAGGTCGACGCCGCCGTCGACGCCGTCGGCTTCGAGGCGCGCGGCCACGGTGCCGGCGCTGCCGAGGCACCGGCCACGGTCCTCAACGACGTCATGGGCATCGCCCGCGCAGGAGCCTCCCTCGGTATCCCCGGTCTCTACGTGACCGGCGACCCGGGCGCGGTGGACGAGGCGGCGAAGATCGGTCAGATCGGCGTCCGCCTGGGTCTCGGCTGGGCGAAGTCGCACACCCTGGTCACGGGTCAGTGCCCCGTGAAGCAGTACAACCGCCAGCTGATGAACCTGATCCTGGCCGACAAGGCGCACATCGCGAAGGCCGTCAACGCCACCACGATCAGCCTCGACGAGGCCGCGCAGGGGTACGCAGCGTTCGACAAGGGCGCCGCACAGAAGTTCGTCATTGACCCGCACGGCATGGTCCGGGCCTGACCGATGAGAGATGTCATGACGTCGCAGCCCTCCGTCCTCGACCGCACCCTCGCCGACTTCGACCCCGAAGTCGCCGAGCAGATCGACCGTGAGCTGGTCCGCCAGCAGAGCACCCTGGAGATGATCGCCTCGGAGAACTTCGCACCGCGCGCGGTGATGGAGGCGCAGGGCTCGGTCCTCACCAACAAGTACGCCGAGGGCTACCCGGGCCGCCGCTACTACGGCGGCTGCGAGCACGTCGACGTCATCGAGCAGCTCGCCATCGACCGGATCAAGGAGCTCTTCGGCGCCGAGGCCGCCAACGTGCAGCCGCACTCCGGCGCCCAGGCCAACGCCGCGGCGATGTTCGCCCTCCTGGACCCGGGCGACACGATCCTCGGCCTGGACCTGGCGCACGGTGGCCACCTGACGCACGGCATGCGGCTCAACTTCTCCGGAAAGCTGTACGACGTCGTGGCCTACCAGGTCTCGAAGGAGGACTTCCGCATCGACATGGCCGAGGTCGAGCGCCTGGCGGTCGAACACAAGCCGAAGTTGATCGTGGCCGGCTGGTCGGCGTACCCGCGCCAGCTGGACTTCGCGGAGTTCCGCCGCATCGCGGACCTGGTCGGTGCCTACCTGATGGTCGACATGGCGCACTTCGCCGGACTGGTCGCGACCGGCCTGCACCCGAGCCCGGTGCCCTACGCCGACATCGTCACGACGACCACGCACAAGACCCTCGGTGGTCCTCGTGGCGGCGTCATCCTGAGCAAGCAGGAGCTGGCGAAGAAGATCAACTCGGCCGTCTTCCCCGGCCAGCAGGGTGGTCCGCTCGAGCACGTGATCGCGGCCAAGGCGGTGGCGTTCAAGATGGCCGCCGAGCCGGCGTTCAAGGACCGCCAGGAGCGGACGCTCGAGGGCGCTCACATCATCGCCGAGCGGCTCTCGCAGCCGGACCTCGCGGAGGCTGGCATCTCCGTGCTCTCCGGTGGCACGGACGTGCACCTGGTCCTCGTGGACCTGCGTCACTCGGACCTCGACGGCCAGCAGGGTGAGGACCGGCTGCACCACATCGGCATCACCGTGAACCGCAATGCCGTTCCGTTCGACCCGCGTCCGCCGATGGTCTCCTCGGGCCTGCGCATCGGCACGCCCGCCCTCGCCACCCGCGGCTTCGACGCGGACGCGTTCACCGAGGTCGCCGAGATCATCGCCGCCGCGTTGACGGGGTCGGGCGACGCCGCCCAGCTGGCCGAGCTGCGGTCCCGGGTCGAGACCCTCGCCGCGCGCTTCCCGCTCTACCCGCGCCTCGACAGCCAGTTGATTGATCAGGAGGACTGATGTCCAACCCGTTCCCCGGCGAGCACCCCGAGTGGCTCTGGCGGGATCCCGATCCGAAGTCGTCGTACGACGCGGTCATCATCGGTGGCGGCGGCCACGGCCTCGCCACGGCCTACTACCTGGCCAAGAACCACGGCATGACGAACATCGCCATCGTGGAGAAGGGCTGGCTCGCCGGCGGCAACATGGCGCGCAACACGACGATCATCCGCTCGAACTACCTCTGGGACGAGAGCGCAGCGATCTACGAGCACGCGCTGAAGCTGTGGGAGGAGCTCCCCGAGGAGCTCGACTACGACTTCCTCTTCAGCCAGCGCGGCGTGCTCAACCTCGCGCACTCGCTCGGCGACGTGCGCGACTCCGTGCGCCGCGTGGAGGCGAACCGCCTGAACGGGGTCGATGCCGAGTGGCTGACCCCCGAAGAGGTGCAGAAGGTCTGCCCGATCGTCAACATCTCCGAGGACGTGCGCTACCCGGTCCTGGGCGCGACCTTCCAGCCGCGGGCCGGCATCGCCAAGCACGACCACGTGGCATGGGCGTTCGCCCGGGCCTGTGACGCCATGGGTGTCGACATCATCCAGAACTGCGAGGTCACCGGGTTCATCAAGGACGGCAACCGCGTCGTCGGCGTCGAGACCACCCGGGGCCGGATCAATGCGGGCGCGGTCGGCATGGTCGCGGCGGGTCACAGCAGTGTGTTGGCGGACCTCGCCGGCTTCCGGCTGCCGGTGCAGTCGCACCCGCTGCAGGCGCTGGTCTCCGAGCTGTACGAACCGGTCCACCCGACCGTCGTCATGTCCAACTACGTCCACGTCTACGTCTCGCAGGCACACAAGGGCGAGCTGGTCATGGGCGCCGGCGTCGACCAGTACAACGGCTACGGCCAGCGGGGCTCGTTCCACGTGATCGAGCACCAGATGGCTGCGGCGCTGGAGCTGTTCCCGATCTTCGGGAGAGCCCACCTGCTCCGCACGTGGGCCGGCATCGTCGACGTCTGCCCGGACGCCTCGCCGATCATGGGCCCCACCCCGGTGGAGAACCTCTACGTCAACGCCGGTTGGGGCACGGGAGGCTTCAAGGCCACCCCCGCGGCCGGCTGGGCGATGGCCCACACGATGGCCACCGGTGAGGCACACGAGCTCAACAAGCCGTTCGGGCTGGAGCGCTTCACCACCGGCCACCTCATCGACGAGCACGGCGC
>JAKFEI010000417.1:0-7709 GCA_036675765.1 Nocardioides sp.
CCGACGCGAACGAAGCGCTCGTCCTGGCCGCCCAGCACGACTTCGACTTCCCGGTGCGACAGGCACGCACGACGCTCGCCGTGGTGAACCTGGGGCGGGGTCGCCTGGGTGAGGCCTTGGCGTGCGCCGAGGCCGCGGCGTCGTACGACGACAAGGGGATCGGCCAGGCCGAGTACCGCTCCACCGCGTACGTGGTCCTGGCGATGGTTCTCGCCGAGCTCGACCGGATGCCGGAGGCCCATGCCACGATCGCGGAGGGCATCCGGATCGCGCAGGACGAGGGCGACACCGGACAGCTGGCCTGGTACCTGGCTTCCCAGGCGATGTTGCACTTCATCGACGGCAGCTGGGAAGCCGCGCGCGAGGAGACGCGTCGCTCGCTCGACCGCGCGGAGCGGACCGGCGCCCTCGCCGCGCGCCCCCTGGCCTGGGGGATCGCGGCCTGCATCGAGGGCCTGCGCGGGAATGTGGCCGATGCCCGGGTGCTCATCGCGCGATCCCGGGCCCACCGCCTCGGCCCCGGCGGCGGACTCGGGGAGGAATGGGTCGCGCTGGCCGTCGCGGCGACCACCGATGACGCCGGTGAGCGCTACGACGCCCTGTGCGAGGCGTGGTTCCGGTTGCGCGGCATGCCCAGCTTCCTGGCCTGGAAGGTCTTCGCCTACCCGCTCGTGGTGCTCGCCGTCCAGCGCGGCGACCACGTGCTCGCCACCGCGGTCAGTGAGCGGGTGGGGGAGCTGGCGGAGGTGGCGGGGACGATCAGTGCCCGGGCCACGGCGCTGTGCTGCTCGGCCGCGACATCGGGGTCGCCGGAGTCACTCGACGCCGGCCTGGAGCTCCTGCGCGCGAGCGGGCGGCCGCTCCCGCTCGCCTTCGGGTGCGTGGCGGCCGCCCGCACCACGGCGGACCCGGTGCGACGCTCGGCCGCCCTCCACGAAGCGGCTGCCATCTTCCACGCCCTCGGAGCGACGACGTGGAGTGCGGTCGTGACCCGTCAGCTGGTCCGGGTCGCGGCGGAACCGCCGGACGCGCCGACCGGCCCCTGGCACCTCCTCACGCCCGGTGAGCAGAGGGTCGTTCGCCTCGCGGTGCAGGGCCTCTCCAACCCGGCGATCGCCGAACAGCTGGGCGTCTCGTCCCGGACGGTCCAGGCCCAGGTGGCCTCTGCCTGTCGCAAGTGCGGCGTCCCCGGCCGCGTGCTGCTCGCCGGGCTCTTCGCCGGCTGAGGATCGGCCGGCCGCTTCAGTGCAGCAGTTCCTGGACCGGGTGGGACGGGGCCGCGCCGACGAGCAGGTCCAACGCGGAGCGGAACCGCGACGGCCGCGGCTCGGTGGAGGGCGTCGGGACACCGTCCAGGACGAGTGCGACCTGGTGCGACGCGACCGACGCCGACGTCCCCGGGGTGGCGAGGCCGACGGCGCAGGCCAGCCGGAGGTACTCGCGCTCGACGAGCGCGGCGCCCAGTGCGCCCCGGGTGGTGTGCAGGATCAGCGGGTAGAGACGGGGTTCGCGCCGCATGGTGGCGCGGTGTGCCTCGCGCAGCGTCTCGGCACTGTCGTTCTGTTCGCCCACCTCGAGGGCGAAGTCGACACAGGCCCCCATCAGTGTCGTCCAGTGCTGGACGAGTGCCCGGACCAGGTCGTCCCGGTTCGGGAACACCTCGTGGAGCTCGGCGTCCGACTCGTCGACGCGGCCCGAGGTGATGACCCTGCGCAGGACGGCGTGGCGGCGGTGGATCTGCTGCCAGCGCTGCTGGGTTTCGGACTGTCCGGCAATCGTGAACGCGTGCTTCATCTGGAGCTCCTGGTGAATGGTGGTTTGCCAATGACCGGAGACTGCCGCTCGCAGTGGGGGTTCGGCATCCGCCGACTGGCGGATATCGCGGACGCGTCGTGCCCTCAGTGAGGGCCGCGCTGGCGCAGCAGCGCCGAGAGCTGGACGCGTGAGGTGATCTGCAACTTGGCGTAGATGTGCGACGTGTGGGTCTGCACCGTCCGGGGCGAGATGAAGAGCTCGGCGCCCACCTGCGGGTTGGACAGCCCGCTGGCCACCAGGCGGGCGATCCGGTCCTCGGTGGGGGTCAGCAGGTTCCAGTCCGGCCTGTGGCGTTCGACCACGTCCGGTGGGGCGGCCAGATGCATCAACCGCTGACCGCTGTAGGCCAGCCAGGGACTGGCACGAAGGCCGTGGAAGGCGTCCACGGCGGTGCGCAGGACCTTGCGGGAGCGGTCGTCGTGGCCGGCTGCATGGAGCAGCAGGGCTGCGTCCAGGCAGGCGGAAGCAAGGGCGAAGGGTCGTCCGGAGCCCTCGAGCACCGCCACCGCGGCGAGTGCGACCTCTGGATCGGCTTCCGCGATCGCCTGGCAGCGCAGGGCTGCTCCGGTTGCGGATGCGACGTGGCCAGCACGCTCGGCCCCGATGCGCGCCTGCTCGGTGACCTCGACGGCCAGCTCGTGCTCGCCCTGCCGCATCGACTGGTGGACCACGGCCGGCGTCAGGGCCCGCCAGCTCAGGAGGTACGGCGTGCGCCGGGTGTGCAGCCAGCCTTCGACCAGCGCCGCGTGGGCCGCCGCGGGATGGGGGGCCATGGCCGCGCGGGCCATGGCCAGCCAGTCCTCGCCGGGGAGACCGACGGCGGTCAGCGTGCCTTCGTGCGAAGCGACGTTGTCGGTCGCGGCGGCGATGTTGCCCCGGATTGCCTGCACCAGGCCGATCACGCCGCGGGCCAGGGGGCGGGCGATCAGGGTGCCGGTGCTCTCGGCGGCGTCGAGGGCGGTCCGGGCATCATCGATCGCGGCGTCCCAGTGGCCGGAGAGGAAGCGGCACAGCCCGCGCATGCAGTGGTACCAGGTCAGCTGGCCGACCGCACCGGCCTCGGCCGAGCGCCGCAGCCCTTCGCTGAACGCTGACTCCGCCTCGGCGAACCGGTCCAGTTCGATCAGGACGATCCCGTGGTGGAGGTGGGCCATGGGAGCACCGCCGTTGCGGCCGTCCCCGGCGGCGGTGAAGGAGATCGCCTCCCTGGTCAGGCGCAGCGCGTCGGAGGTCCGGCCCTCGCCGAGCGCCACGGCCGCGAGGGTGTTGAGGGCCTCGCAGGATGCGAACGGGTTGGCGTGCAGGTCACCGAGCCTCCGGGCGCGCTCGGCCGCGCCGGCGGCGCCGGTCAGGTCGCCGAGCAGGAACCGCGACGCGGCCTCGTCGGCGACGTACGAGGCGTGGATGCGGGGAGTGGAACGCGTGAGATCGGCAGCCCGGGTGAACCGGTCTCGGGACTCGGCGATGCGCCCGACGCGCTGCAGCAGGAGGCCGAGGGCAGCGTGTGCCTCTGCCTGGGCTGCCGGTTCGCTGCAGTGCTCGAGCATCAGCTGCGCGTCGGCAGCCGCGGCGTTGAGCTCGCCGCGGCTGATCCGGTCCCACATCGTGGCGCTCCGAGAGGTTGCTTCCGGCTCCATGGCCGCCCCCAGCCGAGGGGCCGCGGAGTCCCTCGTCCTCTCAGGCTAGGCGCGTACGTGCCTTCGGGAAAGGCTCGGAAAGGAGGACCGTGAGGCCGGGAACAACCCCGGTTCCAAGGTCGTTGTGCCCTGTGTCAGACTTGAGTGCATTCGGCTCAACTAACCTGACGCCTGAACCCTGAATCACTACGGAGGAACCACACCATGGCACGAGCTGTCGGCATCGACCTCGGAACGACGAACAGCGTCGTCGCAGTCCTCGAGGGCGGCGAGCCCACGGTCATCGCGAACGCAGAGGGCGCCCGTACGACGCCGTCCGTCGTCGCCTTCGCGAAGAGCGGCGAGGTGCTCGTCGGCGAGGTCGCGAAGCGCCAGGCCGTCACCAACGTCGACCGCACCATCCGGTCGGTCAAGCGCCACATGGGTACCGACTGGACCCAGCACGTCGGCGACCCGGTCGACAAGGACTTCACGCCGCAGCAGATCTCGGCGTTCATCCTGCAGAAGCTGAAGCGCGACGCGGAGGCCTACCTCGGCGAGACCGTCACGAACGCGGTCATCACCGTTCCGGCGTACTTCTCCGACGCGCAGCGCCAGGCGACCAAGGAGGCCGGCGAGATCGCAGGCCTGAAGGTCGACCGCATCGTCAACGAGCCCACCGCCGCCGCGCTGGCCTACGGCCTCGACAAGGGCGACGACCAGACGATCCTCGTCTACGACCTCGGCGGCGGCACGTTCGACGTGTCCCTGCTCGAGATCGGTGAGGGTGTCGTCGAGGTGAAGGCCACCAGTGGTGACAACCACCTCGGTGGTGACGACTGGGACAACGCCGTCGTCGAATGGATGGTCAAGAAGTTCAAGGACGCCAACGGCGTCGACCTGTCCAAGGACAAGATCGCCGCGCAGCGACTCCAGGAGGCCGCTGAGAAGGCGAAGATCGAGCTGTCGTCCTCGGCCGACACCACGATCCACCTGCCCTACATCACCCACGGCGAGAACGGCCCGCTGCACTTCGAGGAGCGGCTCTCCCGTTCCGAGTTCCAGCGCCTGACGGCGAGCCTGCTCGAGCGCACCAAGGCGCCGTTCCAGAACGTCCTCAAGGACGGTGGCCTCGCGATCTCCGCGATCGACCACGTCGTCCTCGTCGGCGGCTCGACCCGGATGCCGGCCGTCACCGAGCTGGTCAAGGAGATGCTCGGCGGCAAGGAGCCCAACAAGGGCGTCAACCCCGACGAGGTCGTCGCCGTCGGCGCCGCGCTCCAGGCCGGTGTCCTCGCCGGTGAGGTCAAGGACGTGCTGCTGCTCGACGTGACCCCGCTGAGCCTCGGCATCGAGACCAAGGGTGGTGTGTTCACCACGCTCATCGAGCGCAACACCACCATTCCGACGAAGCGTTCGGAGATCTTCACGACCGCTGACGACAACCAGCCGTCGGTCGAGATCAAGGTCGCGCAGGGTGAGCGGGCGATCTGGTCGCAGAACCAGCAGCTCGGCAACTTCGAGCTGACCGGTCTGCCGCCGGCCCCGCGTGGCGTCCCGAAGATCGAGGTCACCTTCGACATCGACGCCGACGGCATCGTCCACGTGTCCGCGAAGGACCAGGCGTCGGGTCGCGAGCAGTCGATGACCATCTCCGGTGGCAGTGCGCTGTCCAAGGACGACATCGACCGCATGGTCAAGGAAGCCGAGCAGTTCGCCGAGGAGGACGCCAAGCGTCGCGAGGCCGTCGAGGTCCGCAACCAGGGTGACCAGCTCGTCTACACGACCGAGAAGTTCCTGGCCGACAACGGCGACAAGATCCCGGACGAGGTCAAGACCGAGGTCAGCGCCGACGTCGACGCGCTCAAGGCCGTCCTCGAGAACGCCGAGGCCGACGCCGAGTCGCTCACCGCAGCCATCAGCAAGCTGGGCGAGTCCAGCCAGAAGATGGGTGCCGCGATGTACGCCGCCGCCGAGGCCGAGTCCGCCGCTGCCGGTGGCAGCACGGGCGCCACGGGCGAGGCCGACGACGACGTCGTCGAGGCCGAGATCGTCGACGACGAGCCCGTTGCTGATGGGGCCGAAGGCGACGCCAAGTGACCGAGGACCCGACCGGTCCCGCCACGCCGGAGGGGGAGCAGCCCGAGACGGCTGCTCCCTCCCCGGAGGGTGACAGCGCCCTCGCGGGCGACCCGTCACCGGTCGAGGAGGTTGCGCAGCAATCGTCTGGAGATCTCGACGAGACCCCCGAGGCCGACGAGCTCACGGTGACGAGGATGGCCCTGGAGGAGCGCACGCTCGACCTCCAGCGCCTTCAGGCCGAGTACCTCAACTACAAGCGTCGGGTCGACCGGGATCGCGAACTGTTGCGCGAGAACGCGACGTACTCCGCGCTCGCGCCGATCGTCGAGGTCCTCGACAACATCGACCGCGCGCGGGAGCACGAGCCGCTCGAGGGTGGCTTCAAGGCCGTCGCCGAGCAGCTCGAGCGCACTGTTGCCGGGCTCGGCCTGGTCAAGTTCGGTGAGGTCGGCGATGCCTTCGACCCCACGGTCCACGAGGCGCTGTCGCACATCGGGACCGACCCGGAGGTCACCGTCACGACGTGCAAGCTGATCGCCAAGGCCGGCTACAAGTTCGGCGACCGGGTCGTGCGCGCTGCGCAGGTCCTGGTGGTCGACCCGGTCGAGTAGCCGAGTTCGGTGAAATAAGGAACAGGAAGGGAGGGGTGTGCGATGAGTGACGACGGGATCCGGTCCGACTGGGCCACGAAGGATTTCTACGCCGAGCTCGGTGTCACGAAGTCGGCGTCGACCGACGAGATCAAGAAGGCCTATCGGAAGCTGGCGCGCGCCAACCACCCCGACTCGAACCCGGACGACAAGGTCAAGCACGAGAAGTTCAAGTCCGTCGCTGAGGCCTACGACGTCATCGGCGAGCCCGCCAAGCGCAAGAAGTACGACGAGGCGCGGGAGATGTTCCGGCGCGGAGGCTTCCCTGCGGGCGGCGGGTTCGGCGGTGGCGGCGTCAACGTCGAGGACCTGCTCCGCGACCGGGCGGGCGGCGGGGGTGGCTTCGGCGACCTCTTCGGCGACCTGTTCGGGGGTGGCTTCGGCCAGGGCCGGCGCGCGCCGCGCGCGGCCCGGGGAGGCGACCTCGAGACCAGCGCGACGATCGGTTTCTCCGACGCCCTCGACGGGGTCACGGTCTCGCTGCGGATCAGCTCCGACAGTGCCTGCGGCACCTGCAACGGCACGGGCGGCAAGCCCGGCACGCGTCCGCACGTCTGCAGCACCTGCGACGGCAGCGGCTCGATCACCGCGTCGGTGGGCGGGGCGTTCACCATGAACGAGACGTGTCCCGCCTGCGGCGGTCGCCAGCTCGTCTACGACGACCCGTGCCCGACCTGTCATGGCTCGGGTCGCGGCCAGTCGGCCCGCACGATCCAGGCGAAGATCCCGGCCGGGGTCAAGGACGGCCAGCGGATCCGGCTGCGTGGCAAGGGCGCGCCCGGTGAGGGCGGCGGTCCCGCCGGCGACCTCTACGTCGTCGTCAAGGTGTCCCCCCACCGGGTGTTCGGCCGCAAGGGCGAGAACCTCACGGTCGAGGTCCCCGTCTCGTTCGCCGAGCTCGCTCTCGGTGCCGAGATCAAGGTCCCCACGCTCGGTGGTGCCCCGGTGACGCTCCGGATCCCTGCCGGAACGCCCAGCGGCCGGACCTTCCGGGTCCGCAACAAGGGCGCGTTGAATGCCGACGGCAGCCGGGGCGACCTGCTCGCCACGGTGGAGGTCCAGGTCCCCGCCACGCTCGACGCTGATGCTCGCGAGGCGCTGGAGGCCTATGCCGCTGCCACGTCCGGTACGACGCTGCGGGCAGGCCTCTTCGCGGAGGGCTCGTGATGGTCACCGGGTCGACGCAGGGGCCGCCGGGCGAGGGCGATGCCGTCTTCGTGATCAGCGTCGCCGCCCAGCTCAGCGGGCTGCACCCGCAAACCCTGCGGACCTACGAGCGCGTCGGCCTGATCACGCCCGGGCGCACCGGCGGCGGCGGACGTCGCTACTCCTACCTGGACATCGAGCGGCTCCGCGAGATCGCGCACCTGACGGCCGCGGGCATCGGCATCGAAGGCGTGCGCCGGATTCTCGAGCTGGAGAACGCCGCGGCCGCCCTCCGGGCGCGCAACGCGGAGCTCGTCGCCGAGCTCGAGGCGGCGCGCGAGGCGCTCAACCAGGCGCTGGCCGCGCGTCCGGCCGTCCCGCGGAGCAATCTGCCCGCGGT
>JAKFEI010000255.1:0-40305 GCA_036675765.1 Nocardioides sp.
GGCAGATCGACGCCGAGCGTGCCGGCGACCTTGCGGCGGCGCTCGAGTGGCACCGCGCGGTCCCGATGTTCCGTCGAGGTCGGCACCGGATCATGCTCGAGCGGCTCACAACGGCGGGAGACGAGTTGCCCGACTGGGTGTGGGCGCGTTGGATCGCTTACTCGACGACCAGATGCGAGGACGGAGCGACCGGTGCCCTGATGAGGTGCGTGCTGCGAGAGATGGTCGATACCGCGCACGGTGACCTCCTTGACCGCTGCTACGACGACGGCGGCGATCCGATCAGGGTCGCCGGCACCGTCCTGGGGGAGTCCTGGCTCTACCACCAGGTCGTGATCCACGATGCAGGCGGACTCGCCGCGTTCATTGACGAGCACCTCACCGGTCGCCTCGCCGAGCGTGCCGAGATCGCGCGGTCGTGGGCGGGCGCCCGGATGTCCGGGTACGAGGTGGGAGCAAGCCTTCCCGGCGCTCTGCTAAAGGTGAGGGAGGCCGGCCGCGAAACGTGGACCGAGGTCCTCGATCTCGGCGCGCGGTCATGCTCGGCCACCGGCTGGGTTCTCGGCCGATTGGTGCCGAGTGGAGTGGGCGACCTGCTGATGTTCGACGTCCCGCCTCTGGGTGTCGCGGTCGACCTGGCCCACGCGGTGGCGACCTCCGAAGCGTGGCTGGACCCGATTGTCGAGACTCTCGTGTCCGAGACGTCGTCGAACTTCCTGCTCCGTGAGGACTACGAACTCTGCGGCGACGTCCAGGAACTCGACCTGATCCGGTTCGGCACCGCAGCGGCCGACCTCGGGCGGGTCATGCAGCAACTACGGTCCGGCAAGGACGAGGGAAGCCGGGCGGCGTACCGCATCCTGCATCGTGCTCGCGAGGGCGAGATCGACCCGGCTGATCAGGCGTACGTCGCCGCAGCCGCGCTGTTCCCGCGGGCCCATGTGGATGCTCGTCGGCAATTGGTGCGGCCGGGTGAGTACGACGTCTGGGCGGGCTGGGCAGAGCGGGCTCCTGCCCCCGCGCGTGGCCGCCTCGTGGCGCTCGCCGAAGCGGCCCGCGCGACAGCCTGATCGCCCACACAAGAGAGGAACTCCCACCATGCACAGTGATTCCTGGGCTGTCACCGTCCACTGGTCCGCGCCCAGGTTCGACGAGGCCGAGGCCATCTCGCTCATCGAGCAACTCGCCGACCTGCGGCCCGCGATCGTGATCGGCGACGCCGAGGTCGACCCTCAGGCCAGCCTCGACGTCAGCTTGTTGATGACCGTTCGGGTCCCCGGAAGGCCCCTTCGTCGGGCCATTGCGACCGCATTGCGGCGCGTCGAAGCCGCCACCGGGGTCAAGGCCGCTGGCGTGGAGGCGATGACTCGAGCTGAGGAAGTGCGCAGGTACGAGCGTTCGGTCCTTCCTCACGTCATCGGCGTTGCTGATGTCGCCGAGATTCTTGATGTCTCGATCGAACGCGCCGCGGTCATGGCGGAACGCGAGGACTTTCCGTCGGCGGTTCTCACGAACGAGGCAGGGAAGTTCTGGTTCCACGGGCAGGTCGAGGAGTGGGAGAAGATGAGCTGCGCGGATAGGGACTACTGAGGGCCGATGGCTCAGGCGTCCCAGCCCTCCGGCCTCCGCGACTTAGGCAGCTTCGACACAACCATCCGATAGGACTCGTCGACGGCCTCGAGGAGTTCGTCGTCCGGGATGGCGCCAGCAAGCGCGAGGTCGTTCCAGCCGGACCGGCCGATGTAGGCCATGACCGAGGCATCCTCGGGGAACCGCTGCAGCCACTCGTCGGCGGCCTCACGGGTCGCGCCCGCCTTCACGCCCACGTGCTCGCGCCCGAGGAACGCGAAGATCTTCGCCCGCTCGCCCTCGCCGACCTTGATCACCGGGAACTCGTGGTCCCACGGGTTGTCAGGCCACGCGCCCGGTTTGGCCAGGCAGTAGGCCTGCAACTCTTCGACGTCCACGAAGTGATCGTAGGACTGGTGGTCTCGAGACGGTTGCTGCGCAACCTCCTCGACCAACGGGAGACCGGTTGCTGCGCAACCTCCTCGACCTCCGGTCGGCTGAATGTCGGCGACGCGGAATAGTCTCCGACCCACCAGAGGTTGTGGCTGGTTGCGGCTCGCAGTGTGCGAGGCGCAGGACGAGGTGGGGAGCAGGAGCGGGTGGCGACGGCGAGCAGCGGTGCGGGTACGACGTCGGCCGGGTTCGCCGTCCTGTGGGTCGCCATCAAGCGTGAACCCTGGATCTTCGCCCTCTCGACGGTCGGGAGCCTGCTCTTCGGTGCCCTGACGGTCGCGGACGCGTGGGTGCTCGGGTGGTCGACGGACCACGTCGTGCTGCCGGCCTTCCGGGATGGCGAGATCGGGTCCGGGCTGCTCTGGGCGGTGCTCGGCCTCTTCGTCGGGGTCGCGATCCTGCGGGCGGTGGGCATCGTGGCCCGCCGCCTCGGCGCCGGCATCATGCAGTACCGCATGCAGGCGCACAGCCGCCGTGCCGTCACCCGCCAGTACCTGCGCCTTCCGCTCGCGTGGCACCAGAAGCACCCGACGGGGGAGTTGCTCTCCAACGCGAACTCGGACGTCGAGGCCGCGTGGGGCCCGATCGCGCCCCTGCCGATGGCTGTCGGGACCGTCGCGATGATGGTGATCGCGGTCGTCCAGATGCTGTTGACCGACCTCGTGCTCGCCGTCATCGGGCTGCTGGTGTTCCCGCTCGTCATCGGCACCAACATCGTCTACCAGCGCCTCGCCCAGGGCTGGGCCACCCGTGCGCAACAGTTGCGCGCCGAGTTGTCCGAGATCGCCCACGAGTCCTTCGACGGCGCCCTGGTCGTCAAGACGCTCGGGCGCGAGCCCGAGGAGACCGAGCGGTTCCGGGCCAAGGCGTTCGAGCTTCGCGAGGCCAACATCCGCGTCGGCCGGATTCGCGCGGCGTTCGACCCGACCCTGGCCGCGCTGCCCAACATCGCGGTGCTCTTCGTGCTCGTCATCGGCGTGCACCGTGTCATCGGTGGCTCGACCGGCGCGGGCGACGTCATCACCATCGCGTACCTGCTCACCGTGGTCTCCTTCCCGATCCGGTCCATCGGCTGGCTCCTGGGTGACTTCCCGCGCAGTGTCGTCGGCTACCGCCGCGTCGCGGCCGTGCTGAACGCCTCCGGCGCCATGGAGTACGGCGACCGGCCGGCCCCGCAGGCAAGCGGAGGCGCGCGGCTGGAGGTCGAGCACGCCGCCTTCGGTTACGAACCCGACCGCCCGCTGCTGCGAGACATCAGCTTCGACGTCGAGCCCGGCAAGACGGTGGCGCTCGTCGGAGCCACCGCTTCCGGGAAGAGCACGCTCACCACACTGTTCGCGCGCCTGGTCGATGTCGACGCGGGCGCGATCCGGGTCGACGGCATCGACCTGCGCGACTTCGAACAGGGTGGCCTCGCCAGCGTTCTCGCCGTCGTGCCGCAGTCCGCGTTCCTGTTCGACGACACCGTGCGCGGCAACGTGACGCTCGGCCTCGACGTGTCCGACGACGAGGTGTGGCAGGCCCTGCGTACCGCCCAGGCGGATGGGTTCGTCGCGGCTCTGCCCGACAGCCTCGACGCCCGGCTGGGCGAGCGCGGCACCACGCTCTCGGGTGGGCAGCGCCAGCGCCTGGCCCTCGCCCGCGCGCTGGTCCGCCGACCGCGCCTGATGGTGCTGGACGACGCGACCTCTGCGGTCGACCCGGAGGTCGAGGCCCGCATCCTCGCCGGCCTCGGCGGTGACGAGACGACGCTGGTCGTCGTCGCGTACCGCAAGGCCACCATCGGTCTCGCCGACGAGGTGCTCTTCCTCGCCGACGGTGCGATCGCCGACCGTGGTACCCACGACGAGCTCGTCGCGCGCAATGCCGACTACGCCCGCCTGGTCAATGCCTACGAGACCGAGTCGGCGGAGGTCGTGGGATGAGCACCACCGAGCGCGCACCCGAGCAGACGCACCTCAGCAGCGGCGAGGAGATCGGCGCCTGGGCGACCATCCGTCGCGGCATCCACCACTCACCGGAGCTGAAGCAGGGCATCGGCTGGACGCTCGCCCTCGCCGTACTCGCCTCGGTCGGTCAGGTGATCGTGCCGATCGCGGTCCAGCAGACGATCGACAAGGGACTGCGTGGGCCCGACGGTCCCGACCCGACCTTCACGACGTGGCTCGCCCTTGCGGCAGGGGTTGCGATCGTGGTGACCAGCTGGGCGTCGTACGCGATGACCGCCCGGCTGTTCTCGACCGCAGAGCACGGCCTCGCCACCCTCCGGATCAAGGCGTTCCGCCACGTCCACGACCTGCCGCTGCTCACCCAGAACACCGAGCGCCGCGGCTCTCTCGTCTCGCGCGTCACCAGCGACGTCGACCAGGTCAGCCAGTTCCTCGTGTTCGGTGGTCTGCTGTTCGTGGTGAGTGTCGGCCAGATGCTCATCGCCACCGTCGTGATGATCGTCTACAGCTGGCAGCTCGCACTGGTCGTGTGGCTCTGCTTCGCGCCGCTGTTCCTGAGCTTGCGGTTCTTCCAGCGCAAGCTCGCTGCCGCCTACGGGACGGTACGACGCCAGGTCGGCGCGCTGCTGTCGGCGGTGTCCGAGCCGGTGGTCGGCGCCACGGTCGTGAAGTCGTACGCGATCGAGGCCCGCACCCAGGAGCGGATCGACACCGCGGTCGAGGCCCACAAGGTCGCCAGTACGCGGGCGCAGGGCTTCACCGCGTTCTCCTTCAGCCTCGGCGGCATCTCGGCGGGATTCGCCAATGCGGCGGTGCTCGTCGTCGGCATCTGGCTGGGCCAGGGGTTCGCATGGGGCGAGGGCATCAGTGCCGGCGAGGTGCTGGCCTTCGCGTTCCTGGTCACGCTCTTCGTGGGCCCGGTCCAGATGGGCACCCAGATCCTCACGGATGCGCAGAACGCCATCGCCGGCTGGCGGCGGGTGATCGGCATCCTCGACACCCCCGCCGACCTCGTCGATGCCGGACCCGACGGACAGTCACTGCCCAGGGGTGCGATCGACGTCCGGTTCGAGCAGGTGGCCTTCTCCTACCCGGGCGGCGCCGAGGTGCTGACCGACATCGACTTCGTGGTCCCTGCCGGTCAGCGGGTGGCGGTCGTCGGGGAGACCGGTTCGGGCAAGTCGACGATCGCCAAGCTGCTGACCCGGCTGATGGACCCCACGCGCGGGCAGGTGCTGCTCGACGGCATCGACCTGCGCCGGATCGCGGAGAGCGCCCTGCGCAGCAGCGTCGTGCTGGTGCCGCAGGAGGGTTTCCTCTTCGACGACACGCTGGCCGCCAACGTCCGTTACGGCCGCCTCGGCGCCACGACCGACGAGATCGTCGAGGCCGCGGAGGCCATCGGCCTGGGCGATTGGCTCGCCGGCCTGCCTGACGGGGTCGAGACCAGGGTCGGCCAGCGCGGTGAGTCCCTGTCGGCGGGGGAGCGGCAGCTCGTCGCCCTGCTCCGTGCCCAGCTCGCCGATCCGGACCTCCTCGTGCTCGACGAGGCGACCAGTTCGGTCGACCCGGAGCTCGAGACCCGCATCGGGCGGGCGCTCGAGCGGCTGCTGAGCGGTCGGACCTCGGTCACCATCGCGCACCGCCTCTCGACGGCGGAGGCCGCCGACGTGGTGGTGGTCGTCGACCGGGGCCGGATCGTCCAGCACGGGACCCATGCCGAGCTCGCGGCACAGCCCGGCACGCCGTACGCGCGACTCCATGCGTCGTGGGTGCGGTCGTCCGGCTCCAGCCAACCCCGATAATGGAGCCGTGACCTCCTCCGACCCGGTACTCGATCCGGCCATCGCCGATCGCCTGAAGCGCACCGCCGACGGCCTGGTGCCCGCGATCGTGCAGCAGTACGACACCGGCGAGGTGTTGATGATGGCGTGGATGGACGACGAGGCGTTGCACCGCACGCTCACGACAGGCCGGGCGACGTACTGGAGCCGCTCGCGCAACGAGTACTGGGTCAAGGGTGAGACGTCCGGCAATCCGCAGCACGTGCACGAGGTGCGCCTCGACTGCGACGGCGACACCTTGCTGCTCAAGGTCGACCAGGTGGGGGTCGCCTGTCACACCGGCGCCCGCACCTGCTTCGACGAGGGGTTGCTCGGTGCCTGACCACGACCTGCGCAAGACGTTCGGGCCGACCGTCCTGCTCGGTCTCGCCGGCAGCGGATTCGCCGCCGTGGCAGGACACCGTGCCCTGCTCACCGTGCCCGACGAGTTCCTCAAGACCGCCGGGCTGGTCGGCTTCACCGGGCAGGACGACAGCGTCGTCGAGTTCCCGCTGGCCGGTGCGCTGGCGCTCGTCGCCCTCGCCTGCTGGGGTGTCCTGCTGGTCACCCGGGGCGTCGTACGACGGATCGTGGCCGCCCTCGCGGCGGTGGCTGCCGCAGGGATCCTCGCGGTGGTGGTCATCGGCGGGTTCGTCCAGAACGACGACGCGGCCGCCGACCTCAGCGCCCGACTCGGCCTGGGGGGTGCGACGGTGCCGCTCGAGCGCAGTCCCTGGCTGTGGGTCGCCCTGGCCTCCGCGCTCCTCGCGCTGATCGCGGCCGTCGTGGCCGTCCGCTGCATCGGTTCCTGGCCCGAGATGGGCACCCGCTACGACGCGCCCGGAACGGATCACGCACCGGTGGCCAGTGACCCCGAGGAGCAGACGAACATCGACCTGTGGAAGTCACTGGACGAGGGCACCGACCCGACGGACAGGTGACCCCCTAGAATCGTCGCGTTCCACCGGCAGTCCCGAACACCAGCAATCCCGAAAACGAGGAGCTCCACATGGCCGACGACCACGGCAACACCCCGGCAGCCTGGACCGCGGTCCTGGTCTCCCTCGTGGGCTTCACGATCGGTGCCGTGGGCATGTCCGTGACGCCGCTGAACTGGCCGCTCTTCTGGGTCGGCACCGTCATCGCCGTTGCCGCCCTGCCGCTGTTCTTCGTGCTGGTCAAGATGGGCCTGCACGAGTCGAGCCACTGAGCGCATGACGCTCACGGCGCCTCCGGTCCTCGCCAGCGAGCAGGCTCGCTGGCGCCGGATGGTGCCGCCGGTACTCGTCGCGGGAGGCCTCGCCGCCGCAGTGACCGCGCTGCACCTGCGGGATCCGCACGAGCAGGGTTCGTGGGGGCTGTGCCCCCTCGCGATGGTCGGGATCCACTGTCCCGGTTGTGGTGGCCTGCGCGCGGTCAACGACCTCGGCAACTTCCGGATCGCAGACGCGGCGAGCAGCAACCTGCTCTTCGTCCTGTCGATCCCGGTGCTCGGCTACCTCTTCTGGTTCTGGACCTCGGGGCGTTGGTCGGGCCGCTACTGGGACCCGTCGGATCGCTGGCTGCGCAATGCGGGCATCGCGCTGGCGCTGGCGATGGTGGTCTTCACGATCCTGCGCAACACAACGGCGGGGTCCTGGCTCGCGCCGTAGCGCTCACCTGGACCCCGCCGTGACCGTGCGTGGTGAGGAGACCTCAGAAGTCGCTGTACAGGCTTCCGGAGAAGCTGTCGGTCGCGATGACCAGGATCCAGATGATCACGCCGAGCACGATGCCGACGATGCCGAGGATCAGTCCGGCGAGGGCGAGGCCCTTGCCGGTCTTCTTGCCCTCGTCGATCTCCTTCTTGCCGAGGAAGCCGAGGACGGTGGCGGCGATGCTGAAGACGAACCAGTTGCAGCACAGCACGCCGAGGATGCCGGTGACGAGCGAGATGATCGCCATCACCGAGGTCTGGGTCGGCTGGCCGCCGCCAGCGCCGTAGGCAGGCTGGCCGTACGGCTGGCCGGGGCCCCCGTAGCCGCCACCGGGCGGGGGCGGGGGAGTTCCGTAGGGCGGTTCGTTGTAGCTCACGTGTCTGCCTTTCATGGGGTACGGCCGAGGATCGGGCTGTGTGTGGAACCCTAACGGCCGCATGCCACACTCGACACACCCCCTTTGGCGAGAGTCGCCAGAGGTTTCACCGACTTAACGGAGGCGACATGTCGGCCCCCCAGGCTTCCCAGCCCACGGTGCTCGACGGGATCGTCGCCGGAGTGCTCGAGGACCTCGCGGTCCGCCAGGCGTCCGTGTCGGAGGCCGATCTCCGCGCAGCCCTGGCCGATGTCGACGCGCCGCGCGACCCGATGCCCCACCTGCGCGGCGCCGGGTCGAGCGTGATCGCGGAGGTCAAGCGCAAGAGCCCCAGCAAGGGCGAGCTGGCCGAGATCGCCGATCCCGCTGCGCTGGCGCTGGAGTACGCCGCCGGCGGAGCCGCTGCGATCAGCGTGCTCACCGAGCAGCGCCGGTTCAACGGCAGCCTGGCCGACCTTCGGGCCGTGCGGGCCGCGGTCGACACCCCGATCCTGCGCAAGGACTTCATCGTCACCGAGTACCAGTTGCTCGAGGCGCGCGCTGCCGGCGCCGACCTCGCACTCCTCATCGTGGCGTCGCTGCCGGGCGAGACGCTGTCGCGCCTCCACGACTACGCCCGCGAGCTCGGGCTGACGGTGCTGGTAGAGGTGCACGACGAGATCGAGGTGGCCCGGGCCGTTGACCTGGGTGCCGAACTGATCGGCGTCAACGCCCGCAACCTCAAGACGCTCGCCGTCGACCCCGACACCTTCGGGCGCCTCGCGCCGCACGTGCCGGCCGACCGGGTGCTCGTTGCCGAGTCCGGCATCACCGGGCCCGAGGACGTCCAGCGGTTCGTCGACGAGGGTGCCCGCGCGGTGCTCGTGGGCGAGGCACTGGTGAAGAACGGTGCGCCGCGTGACGCGGTCGCTGACATGACAGGTCTGCAGAGGACAGGGAATCGATGAGCACGTACGGCGCCGATGACTTCGGCTGGTTCGGGGGAGTGGGTGCCTTCGGCGGCCGCTTCATGCCCGAGGCACTGATCGCAGCACTCGACGAACTGGACATCGCCTGGCAGAAGGCGATGGTCGACCCGACCTTCATCGCCGAGTTCGAGGGCCTGCTCACGAACTACGCCGGCGTCCCGAGCATGTTGTACGACGCCCACCGGCTCTCCGAGCACGCGGGCGCCCGGATCCTGCTCAAGCGCGAGGACCTCAACCACACCGGCGCGCACAAGATCCGCAACGTGCTGGGCCAGGCCCTGCTGACCAAGCGGATGGGCAAGACGCGCGTCATCGCCGAGACCGGCGCGGGACAGCACGGCGTCGCGTCGGCCACCGCTGCCGCGTACCTCGGCCTGGACTGCACCGTCTACATGGGCGAGGTCGACACCGAGCGCCAGGCGCTCAACGTCGCCCGCATGCAGTTGCTCGGCGCCGAGGTGATTCCGGTGACGAGCGGTTCGCGCACGCTCAAGGACGCGATCAACGAGGCGCTGCGTGACTGGGTCGCCAGCGTCGACCACACCGCCTACCTGTTCGGTACCGCCGCGGGTCCGCACCCGTTCCCCAGCCTGGTGCTGTCGTTCGTGCGCGGCATCGGCGACGAGGCGCGCCAGCAGTGCCTGGACCTGACGGGCGGCCTGCCCGACGCGATCACCGCCTGTGTTGGCGGCGGATCCAACGCGATCGGCCTGTTCGCCGGGTTCCTCGACGACGCCGACGTGGACATCTACGGCTTCGAGGCCGGGGGAGACGGCGTGGAGACCGGGCGGCACGCCGCGACGATCTTCGCCGGCTCCATCGGTGTCCTGCACGGCGCCCGCACCTTCGTCCTGCAGGACGAGGACGGCCAGACCATCGAGTCCCACTCGATCTCCGCCGGACTGGACTACCCCGGGGTCGGGCCGCAGCATGCCGCGCTGGCCGAGGCCCGCCGGGCGACGTACCTCCCGGTGACCGACGCAGAAGCGATGGACGCGATGTCCCTCCTGGCCCGCACCGAAGGGATCATCCCCGCCATCGAGTCGGCGCACGCCGTCGCAGGCACGCTGAAGATCGCGAAGGAACGGCAGGGCGAGACCTTGCTCATCAACCTGTCCGGTCGTGGTGACAAGGACATGGGCACCGCGCTGGAGTACTTCAACCTCGGCACCGCTGGGGAGGCGAAGTGACCAGCAGCAGCATCGCGTTCGAGAAGGCCCGTGCCGCGGGCCGGGCCGCCCTCGTCGGCTACCTCCCGGCCGGCTTCCCCGACGTCGACGGCAGCATTGCCGCCCTCAAGGCGATGGTCGAGGCCGGCTGCGACGTCATCGAGATCGGCCTGCCGTACAGCGACCCGGTCATGGACGGCCCGACCATCCAGGCGGCGGCCCAGCAGGCCCTCGAGGGCGGGATCCGGACCAGTGACGTGCTCCGCACCGTCGAGGCCGTCGCCGCCACCGGCACGCCCACGCTGGTCATGACCTACTGGAACCCCGTCGAGCGGTACGGCGTCGAGCGGTTCACCCGCGACCTCGCCAACGCCGGCGGGGCGGGCCTGATCACGCCCGACCTGACGCCGGACTTCGCGCCCGAGTGGATCGCGGCGGCCGACCAGCACGACCTCGACAAGGTGTTCCTCGTCGCGCCGTCGTCCACGGACGAGCGGATCGCGATGACGACCGCGGCCTGCCGCGGGTTCGTCTACGCCACCGCCGTCATGGGCGTCACCGGCGCCCGGGCGTCGACCAGCGACCTCGCCGGTCCCCTCGTCGCCCGGACCAAGGCGGCGACGAGCCTCCCCGTCGGAGTCGGGCTCGGGGTGAGCAACGGTGCGCAGGCGGCCGAGGTGGCGTCGTACGCCGACGGCGTGATCGTCGGATCCGCGTTCGTCCGGGTGCTCCTCGACAACGCCGGGGACCGTGCTGCCGGACTGACCGCGCTCTCGGCCCTGACCGAGGACCTCGCGGCTGGCGTCGCCGGGGGCGTGCGTGCGTAGGACGTTCCGCTTCGTCGTACTGCTGATGGCCCTCGGTCTGCTGGCCACGGCCTGCGGGAGCGACCCGGAGGAGTTCACCGGGACCCGCCTCAAGAACCCCTATGCCGCGCCGGACATCGCGCTGACCGACACCGCGGGCCAGCCGTACTCGCTGGCCGCCGACACCGACAAGCCGCTCACGCTCGTGTTCTTCGGCTACACCGAGTGCCCGGACTTCTGTCCGATGGTGCTCAACAACATCGCCGCCGCGCTGAACCGGGTCGACGAAGCGGATCGCAAGAAGGTCGACGTGGTGCTGGTGACGACCGACCCCGCGCGCGACACCCCTGCGGTGATGCGCGAGTACCTCGATCGCTTCAACAAGGACTTCATCGGGCTGACCGGCGACCTGGACACGATCATCGCCGTCGGCGACCCGTTGGCGGTCTACGTCAATGACGGCAAGCTGCTTCCCACCGGGGGATACGACCTCGGCGGACACTCGACCTTCACACTCGCCATTGATGGTGACGACGAGGCCATCGCACTGTGGAACCAGGAGACGTCGAACACCGAGTTCGCCGCCGACATCCACACCCTGCTGAACCAGGACGAGGACTAGGACCAACGACGTGTTGACCCAGCTGATCACCGCCTCCATCCCGAGCCCGGCCAACGGGGTCTGGCACCTCGGGCCGTTCCCGCTCCGCGGCTACGCCCTGTGCATCATCCTCGGCATCATCGTCGCCATCTGGATCGGCGAGAAGCGCTGGGCTGCCCGCGGCGGCACCATCGGCGAGATGCAGGATGTCGCGATCTGGGCCGTTCCCTTCGGGCTCGTCGGCGCCCGGCTCTACCACGTCGCCACCGACTGGAAGGGCTACTTCGGGGAGGGTGGCGACCCGGTGTCGGCCCTGTACGTCTGGCACGGCGGCCTCGGCATCTGGGGCGGCGTGGCGCTCGGTGCCGTCGGCGCCTGGATCGGCGCCCGGCGCAAGGGCATCAAGGTGCTGCCCATGCTCGACGCGCTCGCACCCGGCGTGCTCGTCGCCCAGGCGATCGGACGCTGGGGCAACTGGTTCAACCAGGAGCTCTACGGCAAGCCGACCGACCTGCCGTGGGGCCTGGAGATCGACAAGGCCCACTTCAGCAGTTCGTACGAGCAGCAGTTGTTCGACGCCGGCAAGCCACTGCCCGACATGGCGACGTTCCACCCGACGTACCTCTACGAGTTCCTCTGGAACCTCGCCGCGTTCGCCCTCATCATCTGGCTCGAGCGCCGCTACCGCCTGGGCTACGGCCGCGTGATGGCCGTCTACGTGATGGCCTACACAGCAGGGCGTGGCTGGATCGAGTACCTCCGCATCGACGACGTCCAGCTCGACAACGTGCTCGGCCTGCGCTTCAACGTGTGGACCTCGATCGTGCTCTTCGTGGCGGCCGCGGCGTACTTCATCTGGTCGCTGCGCCATCGCCCCGGGCGCGAGGAGACGGTGTACGTCGACGGCCGGATCTCGGAGGTCGAGACCGACGTCTCAATGGCCGAGAAGAAGGTCACGGACGATTCCGATGTGACGGACGAGGCATCCACCAGCGACTAACGATTGGTCAGGGGCGGTTCACACGGTGGTAATCTGGGACTTCCGCCGCGTGGGCCAGTGACGTCCCTTGCGCCTCACCTTCTGTGGCCCCTTCAAGTGGAGTGCCCACAGACGTAGTCGACGGGAGAACCCTGGTGCCTTATACGCACGCGTTCCCGCCGCCGGAGGGTCTTTACGACCCGCGTCACGAAAAGGACGCCTGCGGCGTCGCTTTCGTTGCGACGCTCACCGGTATCGCCAGCCACGACATCGTGGTGAAGGCCCTCACGGCCCTCCGCAACCTGGACCACCGCGGCGCCGCCGGCGCCGAGGTCAACTCCGGCGACGGTGCCGGCATCCTGATGCAGGTGCCGGACGCCTTCCTGCGCGACGCTGCCGTCGAGGCCGGTTTCAGCCTGCCCGCCGCCGGCCGCTACGCCGTCGGTACGGCGTTCCTGCCGGGCGATGAGGAGGACGTCGCCAAGACGCGCCGCCGCATCGAGGAGATCGCTGTCGAAGAGGGCCTCACCGTCCTCGGCTGGCGCGAGGTCCCGATCAACCCCACGATCCTCGGCACGATGGCGCTCAGCGTCATGCCGACGTTCAGCCAGCTCTTCGTGCAGGCGACCGTTACCGCTGGATCTGGTGAGCCGACCGCTGGTCTGATTGGCCTCGACCTCGAGCGGCTGGCCTTCTGCCTCCGCAAGCGGGCCGAGCGCGAGACGGACGTGTACTTCCCGTCGCTGTCGTCGCGCACCCTCGCCTACAAGGGCATGCTGACGACCGACCAGCTCGACAACTTCTTCCCTGACCTGGTCGACGAACGGATGGCCTCGGCCCTGGCCGTCGTCCACTCGCGGTTCTCGACGAACACGTTCCCGAGCTGGCCACTGTCGCACCCGTTCCGGTTCATCGCCCACAACGGTGAGATCAACACCGTCATGGGCAATCGCAACTGGATGCGGGCGCGCGAGGCGCTGCTCGACTCCGACGCGATCCCGGGCGACCTCGAGCGCCTGTTCCCGATCTGCACCCCCGGTGCCTCGGACTCCGCGTCGTTCGACGAGGTGCTCGAGCTGCTCCACATGGGTGGACGCAGCCTGCCGCACGCCGTGCTGATGATGATCCCGGAGGCGTGGGAGAACCACACCGAGATGTCGGAGCTGCGGCGCGACTTCTACCGCTTCCACTCCACGATGATGGAGCCCTGGGACGGACCGGCGTGTGTCGTCTTCACCGACGGCACCCAGATCGGCGCGGTCCTGGACCGCAACGGCCTGCGCCCCGCCCGGTACTGGGTCACCGAGGACGGTCTCGTCGTCCTCGCTTCGGAGGTCGGCGTGCTCGACCTCGACCCGGCCACCGTGGTCCGCAAGGGCCGCCTGCAGCCGGGCCGGATGTTCCTCGTCGACACCGAGGAGCACCGGATCATCGAGGACGAGGAGGTCAAGGACCAGCTCGCTGCCGAGCGCCCGTACGGCGAATGGCTGCACGCCGGCATGATCCACCTCGACGACATCCCCGAGCGTGAGCACATCGTGCACACCCACGCCTCGGTGACGCGTCGCCAGCAGGTCTTCGGCTACACCGAGGAAGAGCTGCGGATCCTGCTCACGCCGATGGCGAACACCGGGGGTGAGGCCCTCGGCTCGATGGGTACCGACACCCCGATCGCGGCCCTCAGCGAGAAGCCCCGGCTGCTGTTCGACTACTTCAGCCAGCTGTTCGCGCAGGTCACGAACCCGCCGCTGGACGCGATCCGCGAAGAGCTCGTCACCTCGCTCAACGGCAGCATCGGCCCGGAGTCCAACGTCCTGGAGCCGAGCCCGGCCTCGTGCCGTCAGGTGTCCCTGCCGTTCCCGGTCATCTCCAACGACGACCTGGCCAAGATCCGTCACATCAACCGCGACGGCGACCACCCCGGCTTCGTGACCCACGTGTCCCGCGGCCTGTACGCCGTCGAAGGTGGCGGTGCGGCCATGGCTGCCCGTCTCGACGAGATCTGCGCCGAGGTCAGCCAGGCGATCGCCGATGGTGCCCGCATCATCGTGCTGTCCGACCGTCACTCCACCGCCGAGCTCGCGCCGATCCCGTCGCTCCTGCTCACCGGTGCCGTGCACCACCACCTGGTCCGCGAGAAGACCCGTACCCAGGTCGGGCTGCTGGTCGAGGCCGGCGACGTCCGCGAGGTGCACCACGTCGCGCTCCTCGTCGGGTACGGCGCGGCCGCGGTCAACCCGTACCTCGCCATGGAGTCCGTCGAGGACCTCGCCCGCGAGGGGTACTACGTCAAGACCGAGCCCGAGCAGGCCGTCAAGAACCTGATCAAGGGTCTCGGCAAGGGCGTCCTGAAGGTCATGAGCAAGATTGGTGTGTCGACCGTCGCGTCGTACACCGGTGCCCAGATCTTCGAGTGCATCGGTCTCTCGCAGGCCGTCGTCGACCGCTACTTCACCGGTACGACGTCCAAGCTCGGCGGCATCGAGCTCGACGTCATCGCCCAGGAGGTAGCCGCCCGGCACGCCAAGGCGTACCCGCCGGCCGGCATCGCGCCCGCGCACCGCGAGCTCGAGATCGGTGGCGAGTACCAGTGGCGTCGTGAGGGGGAGCCGCACCTGTTCAACCCGGAGACGGTCTTCCGCCTCCAGCACTCCACCCGCACCGGCCGCTTCGACATCTTCAAGCAGTACACCGCTGCGGTGGACGAGCAGTCCGAGAAGCTGATGACGCTGCGCGGCCTGTTCCGGTTCAAGGACGCCGCAGAGTCCGGTCGCGCCCCGATCTCCATCGACGAGGTCGAGCCGATCTCGTCGATCGTGAAGCGGTTCTCGACCGGCGCGATGTCGTACGGCTCGATCTCCCGTGAGGCCCACGAGACGCTGGCCATCGCCATGAACCGGTTGGGCGCGAAGTCCAACACCGGTGAAGGTGGCGAGGACGCCGACCGTCTCTACGACCCCGAGCGGCGCAGTTCGATCAAGCAGGTCGCCTCGGGCCGCTTCGGCGTCACGAGCGAGTACCTCACCAACGCCGACGACATCCAGATCAAGATGGCGCAGGGCGCGAAGCCCGGCGAGGGTGGCCAGCTGCCCGGCAACAAGGTGTACCCGTGGGTGGCCAAGACCCGGCACTCCACGCCGGGTGTGGGCCTGATCAGCCCGCCGCCGCACCACGACATCTACTCGATCGAGGACCTGGCCCAGCTGATCCACGACCTCAAGAACGCCAACCCGTCGGCCCGCGTCCACGTGAAGCTGGTCTCCGAGGTCGGCGTCGGCACGGTCGCTGCGGGCGTCTCGAAGGCGCACGCCGATGTCGTCCTGATCTCCGGCCACGACGGCGGAACGGGCGCATCGCCGCTGACCTCGCTCAAGCACGCGGGTGGTCCCTGGGAGCTCGGCCTCGCCGAGGCCCAGCAGACCCTGCTGCTCAACGGCCTGCGCGACCGGATCGTCGTACAGACCGACGGCCAGCTCAAGACCGGCCGTGACGTCGTCATCGCCGCCCTGCTCGGTGCCGAGGAGTTCGGTTTCGCGACCGCTCCGCTGGTGGTGTCGGGCTGCATCCTGATGCGCGTTTGCCACCTCGACACCTGCCCCGTGGGCGTCGCGACGCAGAACCCCGTCCTGCGCGAGCGGTTCAGCGGCAAGGCCGAGTACGTCGTCAACTTCTTCGAGTTCATCGCCCAGGAAGTGCGCGAACTGCTGGCCGAGCTCGGCTTCCGCAGCATCGAGGAGGCCGTCGGCCAGGTGCAGGCGCTCGACACGGTCGGTGCCGTCACGCACTGGAAGGCAGCGGGTCTCGACCTGGCGCCGATCCTGCACAAGGTCGACGTCGCGGGCACGCACTTCCCTGACCAGGACCTCCGCAACACCGGCACCCAGGACCACGGACTGGACCGGTCGCTGGACGTTACGGAAATCCTTCCGCTGGCACAGCCGGCGCTGGAGTCCGGAGAGCCGGTGCGGGCTCAGCTGAGCATCCGCAACGTCAACCGGACCGTCGGCACGATCCTGGGCCACGAGGTCACCAAGAAGTACGGCGGCGCGGGCCTGCCCGACGGGACGATCGACCTGACGTTCGTCGGCTCGGCCGGACAGTCGCTGGGTGCGTTCGTGCCGAAGGGCATCACGCTGCGACTCGAGGGCGACGCCAACGACTACGTCGGCAAGGGCCTCTCGGGCGGCCGGATCGCGATCCGTCCTGACCGCAACGCGTCCTTCCGTGCCAACGAGCACATCATCGCGGGCAACACGATCGCGTACGGCGCCACGTCGGGCGAGATCTTCATCCGCGGCGGTGTGGGCGAGCGCTGCTGCGTCCGCAACTCCGGCGCCACGGTCGTCACCGAGGGTGTCGGCGACCACGGGTGTGAGTACATGACCGGCGGTCGGGTGGTCGTCCTCGGCAAGACCGGACGCAACTTCGCGGCCGGCATGTCGGGCGGCGTCGCCTGGGTGCTCGACCTCAAGCAGAACCGTGTCAACGGCGAGCTCGTGGAGCTCGGTCCGGTGACCGGCACGCATGCTGATGAGCTCGAGCAGATCGTTCGCACCCATCACGAAGAGACCGGTTCGGACGTGGCTGCAGAGCTGCTCGCCGACTGGACCACCGCACTGACGCGGTTCACCGAAGTCATGCCGCGCGACTACCGGATCGTGCTCGAAGCCAAGGCCAAGGCCGAGGCCGAGGGTCTCGACGAGGATGGCGTGGCCCACGCGATGATGGGGGCCCTCCATGGCTGATCCCAAGGGATTCTTGAAGAGCGACCGTGAGGTCGCGACCCGCCGTCCCGTCGAGGAGCGGATCCAGGACTGGAACGAGGTCTACCCGGGAGGGATCGGCCGCGCGCTGCTGCCGATCATCAACGTGCAGGCCAGCCGTTGCATGGACTGCGGCATCCCGTTCTGCCACCAGGGCTGCCCGCTCGGGAACATCATCCCCGAGTGGAACGACCTCGTGTTCCGCAACGACTGGGAGGGCGCGATCGAGCGCCTGCACGCGACCAACAACTTCCCGGAGTTCACCGGTCGCCTCTGCCCGGCCCCGTGCGAGACCGCTTGCGTGCTCGGCATCAACCAGCCGGCCGTGACGATCAAGAACATCGAGGTCTCGATCATCGACAAGGCCTTCGACTCCGGCTTCGTGCGGCCACAGCCGCCGGAGTGGCTGTCGGGCAAGACGATCGCGGTCGTCGGCTCGGGTCCCGCCGGCCTCGCTGCCGCCCAGCAGCTGACGCGTGCGGGTCACACCGTCGCCGTCTACGAACGGGCCGACAAGCCCGGTGGGCTGCTGCGCTACGGCATCCCCGAGTTCAAGATGGAGAAGAAGCACGTCGACCAGCGCCTCGAGCAGATGAAGCGCGAGGGCACCGTGTTCCGTTCGGGTGTCGAGGTCGGCAGTGGCGACCTCACCGGACAGGCCCTCAAGGACCGGTACGACGCCGTCGTGATCGCGATCGGCTCGACCGTTGCGCGTGACCTGCCGGTGCCCGGACGCGAGCTCAACGGCATCCACCAGGCGATGGAGTTCCTCCCGCAGGCCAACCGGGTCGCGCTGGGGGAGACCGTCGAAGGCCAGATCCGTGCGGACGGCAAGCACGTCGTCATCATCGGTGGCGGTGACACCGGCGCCGACTGCCTCGGCACCTCGGTGCGCCAGGGCGCGGCCTCGATCACGCAGCTCGAGATCCTGCCGGAACCTCCGGTCGACCGTCCCGCGGGACAGCCGTGGCCGACGTACCCGATGACGTTCCGGATCTCCTCGGCCCACGAAGAGGCGGGCGACCGGGTCTACTCGGTGTCGACCAAGGAGTTCCTCGGCGACGAAGACGGCAACGTCCGCGCGCTGCGGATCGTCGAGGTCTCGTTCGAGGGCGGCAAGCTCGTCGAGAAGGAGGGTTCGGAGCGGGAGATCCCGGCCGACCTCGTCCTGTTCGCGATGGGCTTCGTCGGACCCGAGCAGCCCGGTCTGGTCGAGCAGCTCGGTGTCGAGCTCGACGAGCGCGGCAACATCAAGCGGTCGAACAACTACGCGACCTCGGTCGAAGGTGTGTTCGTCGCCGGTGACGCCGGTCGGGGCCAGTCGCTGATCGTGTGGGCCATCGCCGAGGGCCGTGCGGCCGCGGCTGGTGTGGACGAGTTCCTCACCGGCAGCACGCAGTTGCCCGCGCCGATTCCACCCACTGCTCGCCCCTTGGTGGTCTGAACGTTCCAATGAGCCGATAGGGTGCACACGTGCGGAGAGCCAAGATCGTGTGCACCCTGGGGCCGGCCACCAGTTCGGAACGGCGGATCCGCGAACTGGTCTATGCCGGGATGGACGTGGCCCGGCTCAACATGAGCCATGGCAGCCACGAGCAGCACGCGGAGGCCTACCGGCTGGTCCGCGAGGCCTCGGACGCGAGCGGCCATGGCGTCGGCATCCTTGCCGACCTGCAGGGCCCGAAGATCCGGCTCGAGCGGTTCTCCGGCGGCCCCGTACGGCTCACGCGCGGACAGCGCTGGACGATCACCACCCGCGATGTCGACGGCAACGCCGAGATCTGCGGGACGACGTACAAGGGCCTGCCCGGTGATGTCGCCCCGGGTGACCCGCTCCTGATCGACGACGGCAAGGTCCGCCTTCGGGTGGTCGAGGTCGTCGACGGCACCGATGTGGTGACCGAGGTCCTGGTCGCCGGCATGGTGAGCAACAACAAGGGCATCAACCTGCCTGGTGTCGCCGTATCGGTGCCGGCCCTGTCCGAGAAGGACATCACCGACCTCCGGTTCGCCCTGCACCTCGGTGTCGACTTCATCGCCCTCAGCTTCGTGCGCAACGCCCAGGACGCCGAGGACGTGCGCGCGATCATGCGCGAAGAAGGCATCATGCTGCCGATCATCGCCAAGATCGAGAAGCCCCAGGCCGTCGAGAACCTCGACGAGGTCATCAAGGCGTTCGACGCCTTCATGGTGGCCCGCGGCGACCTCGGCGTGGAGTGTCCGCTGGAGGAGGTGCCGTTCCTCCAGAAGAAGATCATCGTGGCCGCCCGGCGCAATGCGAAGCCGGTCATCGTGGCGACCCAGATGCTCGAGTCGATGATCACCAGCCCGGCGCCGACACGGGCCGAGGCCAGCGATGTCGCCAACGCGGTGCTCGACGGCGCCGATGCCGTGATGCTCTCGGGGGAGACCGGTGTGGGAGAGCACCCGATCCACACCGTGGAGACGATGGCCCGGATCATCGCGGCCACCGAGGCGCACGCGCTCGTCGACGACACGTTCAGCCGGTTCGGACGCATCGAGTGGGACCCGCACACCCGCGCCGGCGTGATCACCAAGGCGGCCGAGGAGGTGGCGCAGCGGGTGGGTGCGAAGTACGTCGTCGCGTTCACCCAGTCCGGTGACTCGGCCCGTCGCCTCGCGCGACTGCGCAGCTCGATCCCGGTGCTGGCCTTCACCCCCGAGGCCCGCTGCCGCTCGCAGCTCGCCGTCACCTGGGGTGTCGAGGCCTTCCAGACCAAGACCGTCGAGCACACCGACGAGATGGTCCGCCAGGTCGACGAGGAGCTGCTGAAGATCGGCCGCGTGCAAGAAGGCGACCTGGTCGTGATCGTCGCCGGCAGCCCGCCGGGCATCCCCGGCTCGACGAACGCGCTGCGCATCCACCGGATGGGCGACGCGATCAACGAAGCCGCCCCGGCGTACCGCCGCCGCTGATCCTCAGCTCTTCACGCCGATCAACTCGTCGAGGCGAGCCACCGCTTCGCGCCTCGACACGCTGATCACCCGTACGTTCGACTGTCGCCACGGGATCTCGACGAGGTCGAGCGCCCAACAGCACAGTTCACGGATGTCCCGGGACGCATTCACGAACTGCCAGCGCGGATAGTCGTAGGTCTTGAGCTGTCCTGCCACCGGCCTGCGCGCCCAGTTCTTCACACGGCTGCCGTCGGAGTGGAACAGTCCGCGCAGGAACGGGCCGGGGTGGTCCTCGACGATCGTGCGCTGCCAGTCGTCGAGCAGGATCGGTCGCAGGTGTTTCGGGCCAGGGCCGTGTTGCGGAAAGAGGCAAGGCCAGTGCTGCCATTGGGACTGGACGTTGACGCATCCCGGTCGGCGGAGCTGGGCTGTCCGACCCGTCGGATGCACGGCGGTCATGCATGCTGCGACGTCCTCGATGATCGATGGGTACGTCGCGTCGCAACTGACGCGCAGGGCGTAGTAGCGCTTGCCTCGAGCAATGTGTCCGTCACCGAGGTAGAACCCGAGCAGCGCGGAGTACGGCGCCTCCGGGAGAACTGCGGATCCGCAACGAGCACAGGACGCCCGACGTCGCGCGAACGCCTCGGGATCCTTGGACCAGCCGATCAACGTCGAAGGACTGACACCGATCTCCGCTGACACCGTTGTCCAGGTGGCGCCGGACCGCCTGAGCGCCATGGCTCGATTCCGCGTGTGTTCCGAGTACACAACGTCGATGTTCGCCCAAGGCGCCGACACTTCAGGTGCCCCGGGTGAGATTCGAACTCACACTGGATGTGGTTTGAGCACATTGTCTCTGCCGTTGGACTACCGGGGCCGGTAACCGTCGAAAACCGTAGCCGAGCCATACGTCGCCCGCTGCATCGGCCCTGCCGATAGCCTTTGCTCGTGACCGAGACCGCCGCCACCCCTTCGACCTCGACCCCACGGCAGCGCACCGTGGTGATCGCCGAGGACGAGACCCTGATCCGGATGGACCTTGCCGAGATGCTGGCCGACGAGGGGTACGACGTCGTCGGCCAGGCAGGCGACGGGCAGCGGGCGATCGAGCTGGCCGAGCAGCACCGTCCCGACCTGGTCATCCTGGACGTGAAGATGCCGGTGCTCGACGGCATCGCTGCAGCGGAGGCGATTGCCGGCAAGCGGATCGCGCCGGTCGTGATGCTGACCGCGTTCTCGCAGCGTGACCTGGTGGAGCGGGCCCGCGAGGCCGGCGCGATGTCGTACCTCGTCAAGCCGTTCTCGCAGACCGACCTGGTGCCGGCGATCGAGATGGCGGTCAGCCGCTTTGCCGAGATCACTCAACTGGAGAGTGAGGTCACCGACCTCAAGGAGCGCCTCGAGACCCGCAAGGCCGTGGATCGGGCCAAGGGGATCCTCCAGGAGCAGCTCTCACTGTCGGAGGGTGACGCGTTCCGGTGGATCCAGAAGACCGCGATGGACCTGCGGATGTCGATGCGCGAGGTTGCCGACGGAATTGTCACGCACGGCGTCCCGGGCGGGACTTCTGCGTAAATAATCCGTGTGATGCGGCTCTCAGGTAACAGATTCATCAGGATTCGACCTCAGAGCCGCCGAGTTGCTTCCGCCCCACCCGAAACCGGGTGTAGGTTCCCGCGGCAGGACACGTCCTCCACGTGCAGCGACCGCTGCGCGCCGGAACGACACAGGAAGCGGGAATTGTCTTGAGGCGTAACAAGGTAGTCGGGCTCGGCGCGGTTGTGCTGACCCTCGGCCTTTCACTGACGGCATGTGGCACGACTGAGGACGGCGACGGCGGCAGCGACGCGGCGTGCGATCTCAAGCTCGCGTTCTTCGGCCCTGAGACCGGCCCGGCGGCTGGCCTCGGAAAGCCGATCATCCAGGGCATGCAGCTGGCCGTCGACGAGTACAACGACGACGCCGACTGCGACGTCGAAATGGTCAAGTACGACTCGCAGGGCAGCCCGGACGAGGCGCCGTCCCTGGCCACCGAGGTCGCGGGCGACGAGTCCATCGTCGGTGTCGTGGGCCCGGCCTTCTCCGGTGAGGGTGCTGCAGCCGGCCCGATCTTCGCCGAGGCCGGCGTTCCGACGGTCACCCCGTCGGGCACCAACCCCGGTCTCTCGACCAACGGCTGGGACACCTTCCACCGTGCCCTCGGCAACGACGCGACCCAGGGTCCCGCCGCCGCCAAGTACATCAAGGACACGCTGAAGGCCGCCTCCGTCTTCGTCATCGATGACGCCTCCGAGTACGGCGCCGGTCTTGCCGGCATCGTCGAGAAGGACCTCGCTGGCGCGGTCAAGGGCACCGACACCATCCAGACGGGTCAGACCGACTTCTCCACGACGGTCACCAAGGTGAACGACGCGAAGCCGGAAGCGGTCTTCTTCGGTGGTTACTACGCCGAGGCGACGATCCTCATCGGTCAGCTCCGTGACGGTGGCTACGAGGGCAAGTTCGTCGTCGCCGATGGTGTGAAGGACCCGGCGTACCTCGACGCGAAGGACGCCGCTGAGGGCACCATCATCACCTGCCCGTGCATCCCGGACACCGACCCGGCCGTGGCCGAGTTCGCCGCGGACTACGAGGAGGAGTTCAGCGAAGCGCCGGGCACCTACGCCGCTGAGGCGTACGACGCCGCGAACATCTTCCTGGACGGCATCGAGTCGGGCATCGACAACCGCGAGGACCTGCTCGCGTTCGTCAACGACTACGACGAGAAGGGCATCACCAAGCAGTTGAAGTTCGACAAGACCGGTGAGCCGGCCGACGTCCACGTGTACGCCTACACGGTCAAGGGCGGCGCCATCGTCCCCGAGGGCGAGATCAAGTGATCGACGGCTGAACCGTTTCACAACCATGACAGTGCGGCGGTCGGGGACGTGCGTCCCCGACCGCCTCTCTGTCCACAACCAGGGGCCAGGAGGCCTGGGTGAATTTCGAATTCTTCTTCAACAACCTTCCCGAGCTCACCATCACCGGGCTCGCGTTTGGTGCCATCTACGCGCTGATCGCGCTCGGCTACACGATGGTCTACGGCGTTCTCCAGCTGATCAACTTCGCTCACTCCGAAGTGTTCATGTACGGCACGTTCGCGACACTCTGGACGGTCATCGCCCTCAACGCAGCTGACGCGAACGGCGTGAAGCTGATCGCCATCCTGATCGTGGCGTTGTTCGCCTCGATGGCGTTGTCAGCCCTGATCGCACTGGCTCTCGAGCGGGTGGCCTATCGCAGCCTGATCGAGCGGGACGCGCCGCGCCTGATCGCACTGATCTCCGCGATCGGTGCCTCGTTCGTCCTCGCCGAGATCATGGGCCTGCGTGACCGCATCGCCGGCTGGTTCGGCCTCGACGACGACCTCAGTGAGTACGTCGGCAAGGCCCGCATCAACAACAGCATGGCCGGCACGCTCGAGAAGCCTCGGTTCGACGTCGCGGGCGTCTCCATCTCGAGCATCGACATCATCGTGATCGTCGCGGCGATCGGCATGATGGTCCTGCTCGACCAGTTCGTACGACGGTCCCGACTCGGCAAGGGCATCCGCGCCACCGCGCAGGATCCCGAGACCGCGTCGTTGATGGGCGTGAACCCGACCCGGACCATCCAGGTCACCTTCCTCATCGGCGGTCTGATGGCCGGTGTGGCGGCCTTCCTGTACATGCTCAAGATCGACACGACCAAGTACGACGTCGGCTTCCTGCTCGGCGTCAAGGCCTTCACGGCCGCCGTACTCGGTGGCATCGGCAACCTGCGCGGGGCCCTGCTCGGTGGCCTGGTGCTCGGTGTGGCGGAGAACTGGGGCCAGGCACTGTTCGGCGGTGAGTGGCGTGACGTGATCGCCTTCGTCCTGCTGGTCCTCATCCTGCTCGTCCGGCCCACCGGCCTCCTGGGCGAGTCGCTCGGAAAGGCGCGGGCATGAACATCGGTTTCAAGGACAAGTTGACCGGGCTCCCGAAGCCCGTGCGGATCCTGCTCTGGATCCTGTTGGCGCTCTTCGCCTACGCGTTGCCGCTGCTCGAGCTGCCGATCATCTCGACGCCCGGCGTCGACTTCGGCGGCGTGCTGTTCACGGTGACGATCTACTGCCTCGTGGCGCTCGGGCTCAACATCGTCGTCGGCTACGCCGGCCTGCTCGACCTCGGGTACGTCGGCTTCTACGCCATCGGCGCCTACACCGTCGGCATCCTGACGTCGTTCCACGCGAACTGGCCGTTGCTCCTCGCGATTCCGGTCGCGGTGGTGGCAGCCATGATCTCGGGCGTCATCCTCGGTGCACCGACCCTGCGGGTCCGCGGTGACTACCTGGCCATCGTGACCCTCGGGTTCGGCGAGATCATCCGCCTCACCGCGGTCAACCTCGAATGGCTCGGCGACGCGCGCGGCATCAAGAACATCGCCAAGCCGCCGAACATCGGTGACGAGAAGACCGGCCTGTTCGAGATCCCGCACCTGCTCTGGGGCGACGGCACCGTGCTGGTCGACACCGAGCACCCGACGAAGTTCCTCGTGTTCGGCTACATCGACCAGGTGCCGTACTACTGGATGGGTCTGACCGCGGTCATCATCGTGCTGATCGCCGACATCCTCATCAAGAGCAGTCGGGTCGGCCGCGCCTGGGAGGCCACTCGCGAGGACGAGGACGCCGCCGAACTGATGGGCGTCCCCACCTTCAAGTTCAAGCTGCTGGCCTTCTCCACCGGCGCGTTCGTCGGTGGCCTGGCCGGTGCGCTGTACGCCAGCCGTCAGGGGTTCATCAACCCGCTGTCGTTCCTGCTCCTCTACTCGATCCTGTTCCTCGCGGCCGTGGTCGTCGGTGGACAGGGGAACAGGTGGGGCGTCCTGCTGGGCGCGATCCTGGTGGCCTACCTGCCGCAGCGGTTCCGGGAGTTCGACGACTTCCGGGTGCTCGCCTTCGGCGCCGCACTCGTGCTGCTCGCGACCTTGCGTCCCGAGGGCCTGCTGCCGCCGAGACGAACGGTCCGCGCCAAGCAGCTGGAACAGGAGCTCGAAGAGCTCGAACACGGAACCGACGAGGGAGAGGAGGCAGCCCGTGTCTGAACGCATCCTGGATGTCCAGAGCCTGACGTTGAAGTTCGGTGGCCTGACCGCCCTCGACGACGTCTCGCTCCACATCAACGAGGGCGAGATCCTCGGTCTGATCGGCCCCAACGGAGCCGGCAAGACCACCTGCTTCAACGCGATCACCGGTGTCTACGCACCGACGAGCGGCGACATCCTGTTCCAGGACAAGTCGATCGTCGGCATGAAGAAGCACCAGATCACCAAGCAGGGGATCGCGCGCACCTTCCAGAACATCCGGCTGTTCCCGACGATGACGGCGCTCGAGAACGTGCTCGTGGGGGCCGACGCCCAACACAGCACGGGCATGCTCACCGCTCTGTTCCGGTTGCCCAAGCACCGGCGGGAGGAGAAGCAGGGCCACGAGCGGGCGATGGAGCTGCTCCGTTTCATGGGCATCCACCGCAAGGCCGACGAACTGGCGGCCAACCTCTCCTACGGCGACCAGCGTCGTCTGGAGATCGCGCGGGCGATGGCCACCGGCCCGAAGCTGATCTGCCTCGACGAGCCGGCCGCCGGCTTCAACCCGGCGGAGAAGGTCGAGTTGATGGACCTGATCCGCAAGGTGCGCGACCAGGGCTTCACCGTCCTGCTGATCGAACACGACATGCGTCTCGTCATGGGCGTGACCGACCGGATCGTGGTGCTGGAGTTCGGCCGCAAGATCGCCGAGGGCAGCCCGTCCGAGATCCGTGACAACCCGGCGGTCATCGCCGCCTATCTGGGAGTGGACGAAGAAGATGCTTCTTGAGGTCGAAGGCCTCTGTGTCAACTACGGACACATCGAGGCAATCCGTGACATCAGTTTCGGCGTGCCGGAAGGCACCGTCACCACCCTGATCGGTGCGAACGGCGCCGGGAAGACCACGACGCTGAAGACGGTCTCGGGGTTGCGGAAGGTGCGCGCGGGATCCATCAAGTTCGAGGGCAAGGACATCACCTCGATCGAGCCCTACAACCGGGTGAAGCTGGGCATCAGCCAGTCCCCGGAAGGGCGTCGCTGCTTCATCGGCATGACCGTGCGCGAGAACCTGGAGATGGGTGCGTTCACGCGCAAGGACCGCAAGACAGCGGCCTATCGCGAGGACCTCGACCGGGTGCTGGGGCTGTTCCCGCGCCTGGACGAGCGGATCGACCAGATCGCCGGCACCATGTCGGGCGGCGAGCAGCAGATGCTGGCGATGGGGCGCGCCCTGATGTCGCGTCCGCGCCTGTTGCTGCTCGACGAGCCGTCGATGGGTCTGGCGCCCAAGTTGATCCAGCAGATCTTCTCGATCATCACCGAGATCAACCAGCAGGGCACGACCGTGCTGCTGGTCGAGCAGAACGCTGCGCAGGCGCTCAAGCGCTCGCACGACGCCCACATCCTCGAGACCGGGGCGATCGTGCGGACGGGCACCGGCAAGGAGCTGGCCGGCGACCCCGCCGTCAAGGCCGCCTACCTCGGCGGCGACGTGTGAGTTGTCCGGGGCTGCCGGCCTGAGGTTACAACACCTTCGAGAGGAAGGCCTGCGTCCGCTCGTGCTGCGGGTTCGACAGTACGTCGGCGGGCCGGCCTTCCTCGACGACGACTCCGCCGTCCATGAAGACGAGCTTGTTGCCGACTTCGCGGGCGAAGCCCATCTCGTGGGTCACGACCATCATCGTCATGCCCTCGCTGGCGAGGTCCTTCATGACAGCGAGCACGTCGCCGACGAGCTCGGGGTCGAGCGCGCTGGTGGGCTCGTCGAACAGCATCATGTCCGGGTTCATCGAGAGAGCACGCGCAATGGCGACGCGTTGCTGCTGTCCGCCGGAGAGATGCGCCGGGTAGGCGGCTTCCTTCTCCGACAGCCCGACCTTGGCGAGGTTCTGGCGCGCGATCTCCACGGCCTCGCCCTTGCCGCGGCCACGGACGGTGCGCTGGGCGAGGGTGAGGTTCTTCAGCACGGACAGGTGCGGGAACAGGTTGAACTGCTGGAACACCATGCCGATCCGTGACCGCACGTCGTCCAGGTCCACCTCGGGGTCGCAGATGTCGATGCCCTCGATGAGGATCTCGCCCGAGGTCGGCTCCTCGAGCCGGTTCACGCAGCGCAGCAGCGTGGACTTGCCCGAGCCTGATGGACCGATGACGCACACCACCTGACCAGGATCGACGTGGAAGTCGATGCCCTTGAGCACTTCGTTCTGCCCGAAGTGCTTGTGCAGGCCGCGCACGTCGATCGCGGGAGTCGTGAACTCCGGCAACAGCTCGGATGTCATCGGGTTGCCTTCCTCTGCCGGCGTTCGAGCCAGGCCACGAGCTGGGTGAGCGGGATGGTGATCACCAGGTAGAGCAACGCTGCCTGGACCAGGCTGGTGGCCGTCCCGGCGGACGGGCCCGAGGACTGGAAGTCGCGGGCGACGTTGGTGAGTTCGCGGCCGTTGAACTCGGCACCGATCACCGAGAGCAGGGCGGTGTCCTTGATCAGGAGCACGAACTCGTTGGTCAGCGGCGGGATCACCACCCGGAAGGCCTGGGGGAGGACCACCTTGAACATCGTGGACATCGGCCCCATGCCGAGGGAGCGTGCCGCCTCGGTCTGACCCTTCGGGACGGCCTGGATGCCGGCACGCAGCGTCTCGGCCATGTAGGCGCCGGCCACCATGATCAGGGCGAGCAGGCCAGCCCCGACCAGGCCGCCCGGCGGTGACCACTGGAACGCGATCGGCACGCCGAATCCCATGAACAGGATGACGACCAGCGCCGGCAACCCGCGGAAGAATTCGACGTACACGGTTGCGATCCAGCGCAGCGTCGCAATTGGCGACATGCGCATCAGCGCGAGGACGACGGCGAGCACCAGGCCACCGGCGAACGCGATCACGGTGTACTTGATCGTGTTGAGGGCGCCGATGGTGATCAGGTCGCCCCAGTTGCCGTCGCTGAGGGCGACACCGAGCGGGTTCCAGAAGTTCTGCTTGATGACCCCCCAGTCGGCGACGAGGGCCAGCGCGAGCAGGACGAGAACGATGGCGAGATTGACGCCGTAGCGGACCAGCCGCGTCCGGGTGGTCCGCTTCATGGTCGCCACGTCATGCCCGCCCGGCCGGAGCCGGTGTCATCACTCGACCTCGAAGTACTTGTTGTAGATCTCGTCGTAGGTGCCGTCGGAGCGCATCTCGTCCAGGGCCTCGTTGATGTCGTCAACGAGCTGGGTGTTGCCCTTCTTGATGGCGAAGCCGTAGTTCTCGTCGGTCTCGAAGGTCTCGACGACCTCGTACTTGCCGTCCTTGGCGTGGTCGAGGTTGACGGGCAGGTCCTGCAGGAGTGCCTTGACCTGGCCGGCCTTGATCGCCTGGAACATCTCGGCGTCGCTCGGGAAGGTCACGACCTTCGCACCCTTGGCGTTCTCCTCGGTGTACGTCTTGCCGGTCGTGCCCTGCTGGACGCCGACCTTGACCCCGTCGAGGTCGCCGATGCCCTTGATGTCGCTGCCGGCCGGGACCAGGAGGGACTGCTTCGAGACGTAGTAGCCGTCGGTGAAGTCGAGGTTCTTCTTGCGGTCGTCGGTGATGGTCATCGCCGACGCGGCCAGGTCACAGGTGCCGGCGTTGAGGGCCTGGCCGCTCTGGAGGGCGTCGAAGCCGGAGTCCTTGATGGACAGCTCGAGGTCGAGGCGATCGGCCACCTCGTCGACGATGTCCACGTCGAAGCCCTTGAAGCCGCTGTCGCTGGACGTGTCGAAGTCCTCGAAGGGCGGGTAGGGGACATCGGAGCACACGGTGAGCGTGCCGGCCTTGACCACGTCGGCGCCGGAGTCGGTCGTGCCACTGTCGTCGGAGCCGCACGCGCCGAGCGCGAGGGCGGCAAGGGTCGTCAGGGCCAGGGCAGAGAGTCGTGACTTGTACATGGCCGCACTGTAGGACTTTACTTCCGCCGGCGCACTGCCCTGAGGGTCACGAAACGCGGTTGTTCCACGATCGTGACCATCGGCCTGTTCGCTTCAATCCGGGAGGCGTACTGTGTCCACCGGACCGCACGCCGCAGCGCGGTTCCCGTCTTGGGTGAGGAAGGCAGGAGCCACACGTGAGCCGATATTCGCTGACGACGCGCAGCGCGACCCCCGAGGACGCGGTGGCGCTCGCCGAGCTGTGGAGCGATGTCGTGCGACGGGCCGACCGCTCCGAGCAGGTCGCCGACATCGAGCTGATCATCAAGAACTGCCTGATCTCACCCGAGCACCGCGTGGTGGTCGTCGAGTACGACGGCCAGCTCGCGGGCGCCGTACACCTGCGGATGACGACGCTGACGCCGCTCAACCTGGAGCCGTGCGTCCAGGCGATCCAGCCGCGGGTGGTCGAGCAGTTCAACGGACACGGCGTCGGTCACACGTTGATGGAGGCAGCGACCGCGTTCGCAGAGGAGAACGGCATCCTGCACGTCGTCGCCGCGATCCCGCACGCTTCGCGCGACGACAACCGGTTCATGGCGCGGCTCGGCCTGGCGCCGGCTGCGATGTACCGGATCGCTCCCGCGGCCGTCCTGCGCGCGCGGTTGTCGCCCCAGCGCGTCCAGCCCGGTGTCGACGGGCGCAGCAAGGTCCTGGCCACGCGCCGTTCGATGCGTCGCGCCCGGGCCGAGCGACTTGCCGTCGCCGGGACCGACCAGCCCTGATTCAGGACGGGTCGCGGGCCAGCAGGGCGCAGGTGATGCGCGAGGTGCAGACGCGTCGGCCGTCCTCGTCGGAGATCACGATCTCGAAGCTCGACATCGTGCGACCCAGGTGCAGCGGGGTCGCGACGCCCGTGACCAGGCCCTTGCGAGCCGAACGGTGGTGCGTGGCGTTGATGTCGGTGCCGACCGCGAACTTGTCGGGTCCGGCGTTGATGGCCGCGGCCACGGACCCCAGGGTCTCGGCGAGGACGACCGAGGCGCCGCCGTGCAGGAGGCCGTAGGGCTGGGTGTTGCCCTCGACGGGCATCGTCCCGACCACTCGCTCGGGGCTGACCTCGACGAGTTCGACACCCATGCGGAGGTTCAGTGCGCCCATGTTGTCGCGCATCAGCTGGGCCACGTCCTGGTCGTTCGTCATGGTCCGACCCTAGCGAGGGCGACCGAGGCCCGCCGCTGTCGGTCGGCCTCGGTAGAGTCGCCGGGTGCCAGAGACCAGTCTTCAGCGTCGTCCGCGCCTGCTCCTCCTCGACGGCCACTCGCTGGCCTATCGCGCGTTCTTCGCGCTGCCGGTGGAGAACTTCTCGACCGCCACCGGACAGCACACGAATGCTGTCTACGGATTCACCTCGATGCTGGTCAACGTCCTGCGCGACGAGCAGCCCACGCACGTCGCGGTCGCGTTCGACGTCTCGCGCCAGACCTTCCGGCTCGAGGAGTACTCCGAGTACAAGGCCAAGCGCAACAAGACGCCCGACGAGTTCCGCAGCCAGCTCTCGCTCATCGAGCAGATGCTGGCGACGTTCTCGATCCCGTTCCTCAAGCTCGACGGGTTCGAGGCCGACGACCTGATCGCCACACTGGTCACCCAGACGCTGGCCGACAGTGACCTCGATGTCCTGATCCTGACCGGTGACCGTGACTCGTTGCAGCTGGTCACCGACCGGTCGACGGTGCTGTACCCGATGCGCGGCGTGTCCGACCTGGCCCGGATGACCCCGGCCGCCGTCGAGGCGAAGTACGGCGTCCCTCCGCACCGCTACCCCGAGCTGGCCGCGATCGTGGGCGAGGTCTCCGACAACCTGCCCGGTGTGCCCGGTGTCGGGGCCGGATTCGCAGCGAAGTGGATCAACACCTACGACGGCCTCGACAACGTGATCGCCGAGGCCGACAAGATCCCGGGCAAGAAGGGCGAGGCGTTCCGCGAGCACCTCGGCGACGTCATCCGCAACCGCCGGCTCAACGCCCTCGTGCGGGACCTGGACCTCGGCGTCACGACTGATGACCTCGTCCGCAAGGAGTGGGACCGCACCGCGGCCCTCGCGCTCCTCGACGAGCTGGAGTTCCGCGGCGAGCTGCGGACCCGGATCCTCGACGTGGTCGCGCCCGCCGAGGACGTGGTCGTCGAGCCCGGCATCGAGCTCGACGGCGAGACCCTGGCGCCCGATGCAGTCGCGAGCTGGTTCGACGCCGTGGGCGGCGAGACGGTCGGCGTCGCCGTACGCGGCGCGTGGGGCAGCGGCACGGGTCGCGCTGATGGCATCGGCCTGGCGCTCGGCGACGGCCGGGCGGCGTACCTCGACGTCGAGGCGCTGACGCCGGCTGACGACGCAGCGGTCGCGGCGTGGCTCTCCGACGCGGCCCAGCCGAAGGTGCTCCACGACGCGAAGGGCCAGGGCCTGGCGCTGGCTGCCCAGGGCTGGCAGCTTGCCGGCGTGGCTGAGGACACCGCGCTGGCGGCGTACCTCGTCGCCCCCGACCAGCGTTCCTACGACCTCGCCGACCTCACCCTGCGCTACCTCCACCGCGAGCTCGAGCAGAGCACCGACGTCGACCAGGGCGTCCTCTTCGAGGAGGAGTCCGGCCAGGGCGGTGTTGCCCGCAGCGCCATGGTTCACGCCCGCGCGGCCCTCGACTTGTCGGTGGAGCTCGCCGACGAGGTGGAGCGTGCCGGGGGAGAGCGGCTGCTGACCGACGTCGAGCTGCCGCTGGTGGCGGTGCTGGCCGCGATGGAGCAGACCGGCATCGCCGTCGACATCGAGCAGCTCGAGGGGCTGGAGCAGTACTTCGCCGAGGAGGTGCGCAAGGAGGCCGAGGCTGCCTATGAGGTGATCGGCCGCGAGATGAACCTCGGCTCGCCCAAGCAGCTGCAGGAGGTGCTGTTCGACCAGTTGGCCATGCCGAAGACCAAGCGCACGAAGACTGGCTACACCACCGATGCCGACGCCCTCCAGAAGCTCGCGGTGACCAACCCGCACCCGTTCCTGGACCATCTGCTGCGGCACCGCGAGGTGATCCGGCTCCGCCAGACGATCGAGGGACTGCTCAAGACCGTCCAGCCCGACGGCCGGATCCACACGACGTTCCACCAGACGATCGCCGCCACCGGCCGGTTGTCGAGCACCGAGCCGAACCTGCAGAACATCCCGGTCCGCACCGAGGAGGGCCGCCGGATCCGTGAGGGCTTCGTCGTGGGCAGCGGCTACGAATGCCTGCTGACGGCGGACTACAGCCAGATCGAGATGCGGATCATGGCGCACCTCTCCGAGGACGCCCTGCTCATCGAGGCGTTCCGGTCCGGTCACGACTTCCACGCCGCGACGGCCTCCCGGGTCTTCGAGGTCGCGCCCGAGGACGTCACGCCCGAGATGCGGGCCAAGATCAAGGCGATGAACTACGGCCTCGCCTACGGCCTGTCCGCCTTCGGGCTCTCGCAGCAGCTGGGGATCGAGCCCGGTGAGGCGCGCGGCCTGATGGACGACTACTTCGAGACCTTCGGCGGCATCCGCGACTACCTCGGTGGCGTGGTCGACGAGGCCCGACGGACGGGCTTCACCGAGACCATCATGGGTCGTCGCCGATTCCTGCCCGACCTGACCAGCGACAACCGGATGCGCCGGGAGTCGGCCGAGCGGATGGCGCTCAACGCGCCGATCCAGGGCTCGGCCGCCGACCTGATCAAGGTGGCGATGCTGCGCACGCAGCAGGCCATCGCGGACGCCGGGCTCAAGTCACGGATGCTGCTCCAGGTCCACGACGAGCTCGTGTTCGAGGTCGCCGCGGGCGAGCGCGAGGCGCTGGACGCGCTGGTCCGTGCGCAGATGGCCGGTGCGGCCGACCTCACGGTTCCGCTCGACGTCTCCGTCGGTACGGGTCGAAGCTGGCACGAGGCCGCGCACTAGCGTCTCGATACGCGGCTCGCTGGAGCTCGCCGCTACTCGACGACTTGGCGGTCCTTCGCGGCTACTCGACGACCTTTGCGGTCTCTCGTTTGTGTCGGAACATCTGGAGCACCACGAGCAGGGCGACGACGGAACCGTCGACGACCGCGACCGTCACTGCCAGCGCGGTGACGCTGTCGGCGGTCGCGCCGACACCGAGGAGCGCAGCGACGCCGGCGGCGATGAGGTACTTCGTCGCGCGGCCGCGCTTGGCGAGGCCGGCGTAGACCAGCAGCTGGAGCACCGACAGCAGTCCACCGAGGACGGCGAACAGCCACAGCTTGTCCTGCACGGCGGCGTAGTCGTCGCCGCCGATGAAGACCAGGGCCAGGCTTGAGAGCAGGTACGTCGCCGCGGCGCCCGCCGCGCCCAGAGCGGTCAGGAACGCCAGCCCCTTGAGCACCGCGCTGCGGCTCTCGTGCTCCGTCGACATCGACGGGAACAGGATCACCACGGCGAACTGCGGCAGGAAGAGCACGGCCTTGGTCACGATCAGGCCGCCGGCGTACAACCCGGCATCGTGTTCGTCGAGCATGCTGCGGGCAACGACGACGTCGAGGTTGGACAGTGCAACGAAGGCGAGCAGCGCGACCGAGCTGCCGAGCGTCTCGCGGAGCACGTCGCGGCGCACGTGGGTGTCGTGGTGGTCGATCTGGTCGTCGGCGCGCGGATGCCGCAGCGCCCACGTCCCGACGGCGACCGGGACCCAGGACGCCACCAGCACGCCGAGCATCGCGCTGGTCTCGGTGGGGGACACCAGCATGAAGGCGCCACCGAAGAGGAACCGGGGAACGCCGGAACACAGATAGACCATGCTCAGCGGGAGCCAGCGGCGTTCGCCCTGGAGCACGCCCGCCTGCCCACCCATCACCGTCACGGGGACGACGCAGAGGCCGAGCAGGATCGCGGGCCACAGGCCGTCGAGGCGCAGCAACTGCCACACCGCGGGGGAGGCGCCCACCGCCAGTACGCCGAGGACACAGGCGGCGCGCCACGTCGTGAGGAGCACGGTGTGCTCGATCGCGCCGACGTCGTCGGGCTCCGCGGAGATCCGCCGGGCGGCGGTGGCCTGGAGCCCGAGCTGCACCACCGAGAGCACCATCAGCAGCGCCATCATGCTTGCCACGGCGCCGTACTGACTGGGGCCGAGCATGCGCGCTGCCACCATCTGGAAGGCGTAGGTGCCGACGTTCATCACGGCCATCGCGATGGCGATGCCCGCGGTGCTGCGGAGCAGCCGGACCAGTCGAGAGCCCGAGACCTCGGCGGTAGTCGTCACATGAGCAGATTAGGGCGTGGCCTGCCCTTGCCGCGGAACCGGACCCCCTCCCCGCATACAGTGACTTCCGCCACGGAGGAGGTGGGATGAGGGAGAGGCCGGAGCAGTCGGTCAGGGGAGCCGCGGTGGTGAGCGTGCTCTACGCCGTCATCACCATCTTCATGCTGCTTCAGCAGCCCGGGTCGACGACCTACGACACCCGCGCCGAGCTGACCCAGCGCCCGGGCGACTTCCTGTCCGGTGCCTTCACGTTGTGGCACTCCGAGTCGAACTTCGGCGAGTTCCAGAACCAGGCCTACGGGTACCTCTTCCCTCAGGGCACGTGGTTCGTGCTCACCGACGTGCTCGGCCTGCCGGACTGGATCGGCCAGCGCCTGTGGTCTGCGCTGATCCTGGTCATTGCCTGCGAGGGTGCTCGCAGGGTCGCCCGCGCGATCGGGATGGCGGACCTCCCGGCGCTGCTCGCCGGCACCGTGTTCGCCTTCTCCCCGCGCCTGCTCGGCACCGTCTCCGTTCAAACCGCCGAATCGCTGCCCGGTGCGGTGATGCCCTGGCTCGTGCTCCCGGTCGTCCTGCACCTGCGTGGTCGACTCGGGCCCTGGCCCACGGCGTTGCTCAGCGGCGCCGCGATCGTCTGCATGGGAGGCGTGAACGCGGTCGAGACGGCCGCCTGTCTCCCGCTCGCGGTGATCCTGGTCCTGTGGGGCGCGCGCCATGGCCTGACCGACCGTCGCTTCGTCATGGGGTGGTTCGCGGCGGTCGGCGCCGCGTGCCTCTGGTGGGCGTTGCCGTTGCTCGTGCTGGCCCGCTACACCCCGCCGTTCTACGAGTACGTCGAGAGTGCGGGCGACACGACGTCGCTCATCGGATGGTCGGAGGCCGCCCGCGGCGACTCGTCGTGGCTCGGCTACCTGCTGTCCGGCGACCAGCCGTGGTGGCCGGCGATGTACCAATTGACGACCGAGCCGCTGCTGATCGTCGTGGCTGCGGTCGTGGCCGGCATCGGGCTCGCGGGCCTCACGCAGGTGCCGGGCGACATCAAGCGGCCGTTGATGTTCGCCACTGTCCTCGGGCTCGCCTGCATCACGGTCGCCCACGGAGGTGTCGCCGGCGCACCGTCGGCCGACGTCGTGCGGAACCTGCTGGACGGCGCCCTCCAGATCTTCCGCAACGTCCACAAGATCGATCCGCTCGTCCGCCTCCCGCTCGCGCTGGGCTTCGGGTGCGCCGTGGTGTGGGCCGTCGAGCGCCTCGTGGCCTGGCGTCCCCGCGTCGCACCGGGTCGCGACCTGCTGTTCCTGTCCCCGTTGCTGCTCGTGCTGGTGCTGGGCCAGCCGTACCTCGCCAACGACACCCGCACGCCCGGGTGGGACACGATCGCGACGTCGTGGCAAGAGGCGCGGGACTACCTCGAGGCGGCGGATGCCGCGGACGGACCCGGCCCCGGGAGTCGCGCACTCGTCGTCCCCGGATCGAGTTTCGCCCTGCAGGACTGGGGATGGACGATCGACGAGCCGCTGGTGGTCCTCGGCGGCACCAGCACCGTGACCCGGAGCCAGATCCCGCTCATCCCCGGAGAGTCCATCCGCTACCTCTCCGCGCTCGACCAGATGATTGCCACCGGCCGGGCGACCGAGGCCCTGGTCGACCAGCTTGCGCGCGTCGACATCCGGTACGTCGTACTGCGCCGCGACCTGCTGCGGAACAACACCCGCTCGCCGCACCCCGGCGGCACCGCGGTCTCGCTCGCGCGGGCCGGCCTCGAGCGGGTCGCCGGTTTCGGCAGTGCCGGCAGCGGCGAGTCGGCCGTCGAGATCTTCGAGGTGCCGCGACGTCTTCCGGCGGTGCGGGCGGTCGCGCTCGACGACGTCGCGACGGTCAGGGGAGCGCCCGAGAGCGTGCTGGGGCTGCAGTCATCAGGTCTCGTCGACGCCGGGCGCCCGACGGTGCTGGAGGGTGAGCCCGGGTGGAACGCGCCTGCCGACGTGGTGACCGACAGCAACCAGCGCCGCGAGCGCGCGTTCGGGAACAACGACGAGGGCATCTCGGCCCTGATGACGCAGGACGAACCGTGGCGCCTGGACCGCGCGACCCACGACTTCCCGGCCGGCCCCGGACGCGACCAGGTGGTGGCGAAGTACGACGGCCTCACCTCGGTCACCGCCTCGACAGCGCAGGGCTACGCCGACAACTACGGCCCGGTGACCCTCCAGTCCGCGCCGTACGCCGCGATCGACGGCAACCTCGACACCCAGTGGGTCAGCTCGATCATCGGCGCCGCGGACGAGCAGTGGCTCCGGCTCCGGTTCGACGGCAAGCGCGCGATCCGCGAGGTCACGGTCACGCCGGTCGCCGATGACCCCCAGGTCGTGCCGATCCGGACCATCGAGGTCGTGGCCGGCGACCAGCGCGTGCGGGCGAAGGTCTCGCCGAGCGGCGCCCCCGTCGTCGTCGAGCTCGACGGCAGCACCATCGACGGCCTCGAGATCCGGGTCGTCGAAGCGGCGACCGACGCCCGCTCGGCTCGCGTCGGACTCCGCGAGGTCGCGGTCAGCGGGCTCGTACCCCGTCGTACGGTGGACCTGCCGCGCGTCGCGCCCACCGGTGCGCCGCTGCAGTTCTCGGTGACGCCGGGTCGGCGTGCCTGCAACATCGCGCTCGCTGCGCCGGACTGCGAGGTCGCCCGCGTGCGTACGGCCGAGGAGCAGGGTGGGCTCGACCGGTCCTTCGCCACTGCGGGCGACCAGCAGGTGCGGCTGTCCGGTCACGTCGTGGCCCGCAGCACGCCGGAGGCTGCTCGCCTGCTGGACCCGATCGAGCGGCAGCTCTCGGTCACCGCGACGTCCTCCTACGGCCAGGACCCCAAGGTCGCCGGGCGCTTCGCCTACGACGGACAACCCACCACCGCCTGGGTGTCCGACAACACGGACCTCTATCCGACGCTCGTGTTCAAGTGGCCGGAACCTCGCACGATCACGGCGCTCACGGTGCGCTCGGGCGGCACCAATGATGCTCCGGTGGCCGCGTTCGTCGGTACCGGGGGCGGCGAGCAACGGGTGTCGCTGACCAACGACGTCGCCGTCGCGATCGAACCGGTCCGGACCCGCGTCCTGCGGGTGCGTTTCGAGAAGGCACCGGGTGCCGGCCACGTCGTCGTACCCGAGATCGAGTTGACCGGCGCCGACGTCACCCGGCCCTTCTTCGCAGAGACTCCGACCGGAGCGGTGTGTGGCTTCGGTCCGCCGCTGCGCATCGACGGACGGGTCGTTCCCACGAGGGTGACCGGCACGATGGCCGACGTCGTCAACGGCAGCCCGCTCGCGTTCGAGGCCTGCGACGTCGACGACGCGAGTGGAGACTCTCCCGCGCTTTCTCTCGATGGTGGTGACCACCATGTGGTGGCGACGCCCAACGCAGAGTTCGAGCTGCTGGACCTCGCCGTGGTGCCGACGCAGGCCGAGGGTGGTCCGGCCAGGTCCCGCACGGTGCGCATCGAGCAGTGGGGGAGCAGTCGACGCACCCTGTCCGTTGCCGGTGGCCCCGCCTCGCTGCTCCACCTCCCGGAGAACTTCAACCCGGGCTGGCGCGCAGAGGTCGACGGGAAGGCGCTGACCGCGGTGCGCGTCGACGGCTGGCAACAGGGCTGGGTGCTGCCTGCAGGCGAGGAGACCTCCGTGCAGCTGCGGTACACCCCCGAGCGGACGTACGACGTCGTGCTGCCGGTCGGTCTTGCCGTGAGCGGACTGGTGCTGCTCGCCGGCTTCGTCAGCCTGCTCCTGCTGCTGTTCGGTCGCCGTGGCCGGGCTGTCGTGCAAGAACCGCGCCCGTGGCCGGTCACCGGCCCGCCGGGGCGGGCCTGGGCGATCGGGGCGCTGGTCGTGACGCTCCTGTTCCTCGGGCCCTTCGCCGCCCTCGGCCTCGTCGCAGGCAGCCTCCTGTCCCGCCGACGACTGCAGTCGGCGGTCGTCGGTGCAGCGGTGCTGCTCGTGGCGTCCGGGGCCCTCGACGCGCTGAACGGCGCTGCCTTCGTTGCCGGCGCAGCCGACATCTGTGCCGCACTGGCCGTGGGCGGCCTGGCCGGCGTGGCGCTCGGCGTGCCCGGGCACCGGCAGGTTCCGGGCCGACGCAGGGCGGTGACCCCATGACCGGACGTTGGGCTGCCTGGCGTGGCGGCCAGGGGCTGGCTGCCCTCGGGGTCATCGCCGTGACCCTCGTGGTGCGCGCCATCCTGCTGTCCGGGTCGTACTTCAACCAGGACGACTTCTACATGACGGGGCGGGCCGCCGAGTCCGACCTGACCTGGGAGTACCTCTTCCGGGACTTCGCCGGTCACGTCAACCCGCTGCAGCAGCTGACGTTGTGGCTGGTGGCCCACGGGTCGCCGTACGACTGGCCGGTGCTGGCCATCGGGATCCTCGTCGTCAACATCACCGCTGTCGTCGTGGTCTGGCTGATCCTCAGCCGGTTGCTGCCCGGACGCTGGTCGCGGGTGGTGCTGCTCGCCATGTTCGCGTGGGCGCCGCTGACGCTGGTCTCGACGCTGTGGTGGAGCGCGTCGATGTTCCTGTGGCCGCACGTCCTGTGCTCGCTGGTCGCCGTGTGGCTGCTGATCCGGTGGAAGCAGGGTGGCCGGGCACTGCCGCACCTCGCCGGGATCGTCGCGATCACCCTGGTCGGGTTGCTCTGGCACGAGCGGTCGGTGCTGATCCCGCCGCTCCTCTTCGGTGTCGCGGTCGCGCTCGCGGACCAGGCACGGGGCTGGCGCCGCGTGGTCGCGGCCCTGCGCCAGTTCCTGTGGCTGTGGGTCGGTGTGGCGGTCGTCGGCATCACCTTCCTGGTCGTGCACAGCCAACTGACCTCGGTCGAGGGCGGTGGCGGCACCCCGTCGCAGCTGCTCGGCGTCTCGTGGTCGTTCCTGGGCCAGAACGCCGCGGTCGGACTCACCGGCGGACCGTGGGCGGGACAGATCGAGGGCGGCGCCGTACGACCCGACACCTGGGTCGTGGTCGTGAGCCTTGTGCTGGTCGCCATGGTCGTCGCGGCGTTGCTGTGGCGCGGTGGCCCGGCTCGGCGCTGGGCGATCGCCGTGCTCGTCGGCTACCTCGTCGCCGACACGGCGTTGCTGCTGTCCGGTCGTGCGGCCTTCGGTCCGGTCATCGGTCTCGACCCCCGCTACTCCTCCGACATCCTGCACGCGGCAGTCCTCTGCATGGCCCTCGCTCTGCGCGGCGGCCCGGACTGGCTGGGCCTGGACCTGTTCGCCCGGCCGCGGGCGCGCGCCGTGGCCGTCGGTGCGCTGGTGGGTGGGTACGGCGTCGCCTGTTGCTTCGGTACGGCGCTGCAGGTGCCGCACTTCCAGAACAAGGCCGACCGGGAGTTCGTGGCCAACCTTCGTGCCGATCTCGCGATGGACCCGACCCAGGTGATCTTCGACGAACTGGCGCCGGCGGAGCTGGTCCTGCCGCTGGTCGGCGACGACTCGCGTTACTCCCACATCTTCGGACCGTTGCCCGAGAACCCGGCCTTCGACGAGCCGTCGCCGCGGATGAGGATCGTTGACGACGACGGGCACCTGAAGCCGCTCGTCTTCGACGGGATGGTGTCGGCACACCCAGGGCCCGACCGCGACTGCGGCTACGAGGTCAGTGACGCCACGGTTCCGGTGCCGTTCCAGCTGCCCGTCGAGGGACGGCTGGCGGTCCGCCTGTCGTACTACGCGGCGAACGAGTCGACGGTCCAGGTCGCGGCGGGGGACTGGCAGGAGTCGTTCCTCGCCCGGCGCGGGCCGAACGAGGTGTGGCTGGTCCTTCCGGACCTTCCGGGTCTCGTCAGCGAGGTCGACCTCCGCAGCGACGGGCGTGCGACCGTGTGCGTGACCGGCGTCGACGTCGGGCAGCCCGTCGCGATGGCGAAGCGATGACCGGCCGATGACCGAGCGCCGCCGCGACCTCGCCTGCGTCCTTGTCG
>JAKFEI010000115.1:0-7676 GCA_036675765.1 Nocardioides sp.
GTCATTGCGCCTCCACCGGGCTCATGTTGCCGCTCCATGTCCCAAGGACGCGCGAGCCACGCAAAGGGTTGTACGCGAGTTTCCCGGCCGGTGAGCAGGCTCCCTAGACTGGCCGATCGTGGGCCACATCCAGATCACGCCGTCGATCCTCAACTCCGACTTCGCCAGGCTCGGGGAGGAAGTCGCGCGGATCCCGGGCGCCGACTGGGTGCACGTGGACGTCATGGACAACCACTTCGTGCCCAACCTGACATTCGGCCCGACCATGGTCGAGGCGCTGGCCCGCGCGAGCTCGGTGCCGCTGGACGCGCACCTGATGATCGAGGACGCCGACCGCAACGCCCTGGCCTACGTCGAAGCCGGCTGCGGGTCCGTGACCTTCCACGTCGAGGCCACCAAGGCGCCGGTGCGCCTGGCGCGGGAGATCCGCAAGGCCGGCGCGCGGGCGAGCATGGCGCTCAAGCCTGCGACCCCGATCGAGCCCTACGAGGACATGCTCGCCGAGCTCGACATGCTGCTGATCATGACCGTGGAGCCCGGCTTCGGTGGCCAGAAGTTCCTCGACCTGTGCCTGCCCAAGATCCGCCGCGCGCGGGCGCTGATGGACAAGCACGGCGTCGAGACCTGGCTGCAGGTCGACGGTGGCGTCTCCCTGGAGACCATCGAGCGCTGCGCCGAGGCGGGGGCCGACGTGTTCGTCGCCGGCTCTGCCGTCTACTCCGCCGAGGACCCGGACAAGATGATCGCGTCCCTGCGCGAAGCCGCCACCGCCGCACAGGTGAAGTAGCTCCGCACCCCACGCGTACTGTCGGTGGGGAAGCCGTTCAGGCTTCCACTCAAAGGAGCAGTCATGGCCGACAAGTCACCCCGTCAGAACCTGTCCAAGAAAGCGGGCAAGTCTCTGAAGGAGAAGCGCGCGGACAAGCACGCCAAGGCCGATGCGAAGAACACGTCGTCGATCGTTCCCCCGGGCAAGGGCCGCTGAGGACTGCGATTCTGCTGATGCTTGAGATGGCCCCGCCCGTCCGGCGGGGCCATCGGCATCTCAGTGGACCAGGTCGCTGGGCGCCTGGAACAACACGTCGGGCCGGTGCTGTGTCAGCCATTCCTCGACCAGGCGGACCTGATCCGGACCGTGGGTGGCCACGATCATGGAGAGAATCGCCGCCACCGGGCTGAGACCGAGGGCGACGCCCTTGGCGGCGTCGTAGGCCGTGACCCGGTCGACCTTGATGGCCGTCTCATCTCGAGGGACGAAGAACATGACCGGCCTCTGGGTCTCGGCCTCCAGGAGCGGCGGCCCCAGGGTGCGCGTTCGCACGACAATGGCGCTGAGGTTCGCCCAGGCGAGGCCGACCGACCCGACGCGATCCGAGAAGAGCCCGTGGCGCACAGAGATCCCGTCGTCGCTGAGTCGAAGAATCACCGCTCGGCTCAGGAGTCCGCGATGGCGCAGCAGTCGAGTCAGCCCGAAGGTCATCAGCTGGACTCCGATGACGCCGAACATCACTGCATTGAACTGCTGGAATCTCGTCATGTCTCCGGTGCTGGCGGCGACCAACGTGGTGATCAGAAGAAGTCCACCGCCGAGCGCGAGGGTCGACGCGATGGCCACGAATCGCCAGGCGGCGGGCGGCACGACCCGGCGAATCTCCAACGGCGTGCTCATCCCGAGATCTCCTTCATGGGGGGAAGCCTAGGGGAGGTTCGGCGGGGCACCGATCTCGACCGGGACCTCGACCTGGTGTTCGCTGAGCCATGCCCCGAGGTGCTGGAGCGCCTCCGCCGCCGACGGATCGAGTACGGCGATCAGCGTGGCCGCCTCGGGCGACACCTGGAACGCTCCGGCCAGTGCCTTCGACTGCGCCTGGGCGCCGCTGAGCTGGATGTAGGCGTCATTGCGGCTGACGAATCGCAGCACGGGCAGGTGTTCCGGGTCCTCGACGAACGGCGGCACGATCTCCCACCAGTGCACCTCGACCCGCTCCACGTCGCGCCAGGCGACGTGGCCCCACCCGCCGTCGCGGGCCGAACCGGTGTGCAACGCGACCCCGTCGCTGTCGAGTTGCAGGACGGCGTCGTACCGCAGGCGAGAGCGGTTGCCGATCAGTCCGGCGATGCCCCAGCCGAGGATCAGCAGGCCGGTCGCCGCGAGCAGGAGGGCGTCGAGTCGGTCCAGGGACGCGAGGTCCTGGGTGCCGAGGGCGATCAACAGGCTCACCGCCAGGGCGGCGCCTGCCACGACGGCGACGACGCGCAGCACCGGGAGTTGACCGGCGGGGGCTGGTAGCCGAACTTCCACCGCGTCACTCACTCGTTTGTCCTGCCATGGGCTGCACCCTAACCTCGGGGCGTGGAGTTGCTGCCGACAGTCGAGTCCATCCACCTCGCCAAGGCGACCCGCCTGCCGATGCAGCCGAAGACGACCGTCGAAGTGGAAGCCGGCAAGGGCATCGTGGGGGACAGGTACCACGGCACGAAGCACCGCCACGTCACCGTGCAGAGCAGGGAGAGCCTCGACGAGGCGGCGACGGTCTACGGGCGGGCTGTCCCCTCGCACCTGACCCGGCGCAACCTGACGGTCAGCCACGGTGTGATCCCGCGCGATCCCGGCGCGCTCCTGCGGATCGGCGACGTCCTGCTGGAGGCCGTGCGCGTCGCCGCACCGTGCAAGCTGCTCGACGACACGATCGGCGCAGGCGCCCAGGAGGCGCTGCGCCGCCGTGCCGGCACCGTGTTCCGGGTCCTCGAGGGCGGGACGATCACCGTCGGGGACGCCGTCGTCGGGGTCAGCTCTCCAGCGCCGCGTCCAGCGTGATGCTGTCGACGCCGGCGAGCGCCTTGCTGATGATGCAGCCGGCCTTCGCCTTCTCGGCCGCTGCGACGAAGCCGTCGTTGTCGAGGCCCTCGGCCTCGCCGCGGACAGTGAGTTTGATGAGGGTGATCCGGAATCCACCGGCCGGGTCGGGGCCGAGCGTCACGTCGGCGGTGACGTCCAGAGCGATCGGGGTTCCACCGGCGTCGGCGATCGCCTTCGACAGGGACATGGCGAAGCACGCGGAGTGGGCGGCGCCCACGAGTTCCTCGGGGGAGGTCGTACCTGCAGCCTCGTCGGCAGCCCGCTTCGGGAACGACACGTCGTAGGTGCCGATGCCGGACGAGCTCAGCTCGACCTGTCCGGAACCATCCATGAGTCCGCCGTTCCAGGCGGTGCGTGCGGTACGAATCGGCATGGGGAGACCTTTCGACGGGGGTGGGACCCCCACCGTACGACTCAAGCGGTGAGGTCGACCACGCAGTCAGCGAGCACGGGGGAGCCGTCCCGGTCCCCGCCGTCGATCGCAGCCGTTGCGACGATGCGGTCGCCCTCGCGCCACCCGGTGACCCTGATGGACTCCCCGGGAAACACGACGCCCGCGAACCGGCCGGTGAAGCCGGCCACCGCGGCGGCGTCGCCACCGAGCAGGCCGTCGGTCAGCTCGCGCAGCACGATGCCGTACGAGCAGAGGCCGTGCAGGATCGGCGCCGGGAAACCAGCGGCCTTCGCGAAGTCCGGATCGGCGTGCAGCGGGTTGCGGTCCCCGCACAGGCGGTAGAGCAGCGCCTGCTGCGGTGTGACCGTGTACGACGACACGTGGTCGGGTGCGCGCTCGGGCACCACGACCGGCTCACTCGTGCCCCGGTCGCCGCCCCAGCCGCCCTCGCCCTTGACGAAGATCGACGAACGCACCCGCCACAGCTCCTCGCCGGACCCATCGGTGCCGGAGGTGGCTACGGCCTCCTGCCAGATCACCGCGGCCTTGCCCTTGTCCCAGATGTCGGTGAGCGTGGTGCGGATGGTCGCCGTACCCGAGGTGGGCAGCGGCCCGGACACAGAGATCGACTGGGAGCCGTGGACGACCTGCGCCAGGTTGATGTCGCAGCCCGGGAGGTCCAGTGGCGGCGGGTCCGTCTCGTGGAAGGTCGGCGCGACGACACCGAACGACGGCAGGACCTGCAGCGCCGCGTTGTCGAGCGTGAATCGCAGTGCAAGGGGATTCACGTTGTCGCCGGCACGCGTGCCGGCGCCGATGCCGAGGTGATAGAGCAGCACGTCGGACTCGGTCCATGAGAACGTGCGGACGCCGAGGTCGGCGCCGATCGCGACGGACGGGTCGATGGGCATGGGAGGATCCTTTCAGTGGCGGCGTCTCGATACGCCGCTCGTGCCTCGCGGCTACTCGACGACCTTGGAAGTGATGTCCTCGACGGCGAGGTAGCCGAACACGAGGGCGGGACCGATGGTGCCGCCCGGGCCCGGGTAGGTGTTGCCCATGACGGCGGACGACACGTTGCCGGCGGCGTACAGGCCACCGATGACCGAGCCGTCCTCGCGCAGGACGCGGGCGTGCTCGTCGGTGACCAGGCCGCCCTTGGTCCCCAGGTCGCCCGGCACGATCTTGACCGCGTAGAACGGGCCCTTCTCGATCGGGGCGAGGGAGCAGTTCGGCTTCACCTTGGGGTCGGAGTAGTACTTGTCGTACGCACTCTCGCCGCGGTGGAAGTCCTCGTCCACGCCACTGCGGGCGAAGCCGTTGAAGCGCTCGACGGTCGATCCCAGGGTGTCCGCGGGGACGCCGACCAGCTCGGCCAGCTCGGCGAGCGAGTCGGCCCGCGCCACGACCTTGTCCTTGTACCAACGGCCGGGGAAGGGCTGCCGACCCGGAACGCCGGCGAAGAGGTACCGGTTGCGGTAGGTCTGGTCGAAGACCATGTACGACGGCACGTGCGGGACGCCGGTGGCCTCACCCTTGTAGATCTCGTGGGTGGCCTCGACGTAGGGGAGTGCCTCGTTCATGTACCGCTTCCCGGCGGAGTTCACGATGATCGAGCCGGGGAGATTGCGCTCGGCCAGGCAGAACCACGCCCGGCCGGGGAGCGGGATGGTCGGTCCCCACCAGGCGTCGTCGAGAAGGTCGGTGGCTGCGCCGACCGTCATGCCTGCGAGGAGTCCGCCACCGGTGTTGGACTTGGCGCCGGTCGACCAGTCGGTGGTGGTCGGGTGCGGGAGGAACTTCTCGCGCAGTTCCTGGCTGTGCTCGAACCCGCCCGAACCGAGGATCACGCCGCGCCGGGCACGAATCTCCACGCGCTCGCCGTCGCGGTCGACGACCACACCGACAACGCGTCCGTCCTCCACGAGGAGGTCCTGGAGCGCGGTCTCGTAGACGACCGGTACGCCGGCATCCGCGAGACCCTTGCGCAGGCCGATGACGATGGCGTTGCCCATCGCGAACATCTTCTTGCCGGTGGCGATGGCCAGCAGCCGCATCAGCATGACCCGGAACATCGTGAGCGGGCCCTTGATCGAGCGCAGGCCGAGGTTGATCTTGCGGTAGTCGGCCTGGGTGACGATCAGGTTCGCCGGCGCCTTCGTGTACGCCGGGTGCAGGCGATCGAGCTCGTCACCGAGGAAGCGCGCGTCCATCGGAACGGGCTCGACGCTGCGGCCGCGCGGTCGGCCGCCGGGCTGCTCGGGCAGGTAGTCGGCGTACTCGGGGACCCAGCGGAAGCGGACGGGGGTCTGCTCCCTGATGAAGTCCATGACCTCGGGACCGCGGTCGATGTAGGTGTCGCGGCGGACCTTCGGGACCACGTCACCGACGATCGCGTCGAGGTAGGTCTTGGCCTTGTCCAGGTCGCCGGGATCGTCCTGGCCCGCCGCCTTGAGCGCGTAGTTGCCCGGAATCCAGACACCGCCGCCGCTCCGGGCCGTGGAGCCACCGAAGTAGGCGCTCTTCTCGATGAGAATCGTGTCGAGGCCGTGGCGGCCGGCGCGCAGTGCTGCGCTCATGCCAGCGCCCCCGGCGCCCACGACGACGACGTCGACCTCGGTGGGCAGCGCGTCGCTCGTGGCGGTTGAGTGGGATCCCGTCATGGCACAAAACTGTAACAGGTTCTAGTATCTCCATCGTGACTACTCCTACTGCCGTCGAGGCCGCCGTGGCCCGCCTGGCGGACGCCCAGCAGACGCGGGTGCCCTGCGCAGCCGTTCGTGACCTGATCGGCACCGACGACCTGCCCGCGGCGTACGCCGTCCAGCAGGGACTTGTCCAGGCCCGCATCGCGGGTGGAGTGACTGTCGTCGGCCGCAAGATCGGCGCGACGTCCGAGGCAGTCCAGCGCCAACTCGGGGTGGACCAGCCCGACTTCGGCTACCTGCTGAGCGACATGGACGTCAGCCATGGTGTCGACGGCCGCCCGATCTCGATGAGCACGCTCGTGCAGCCGCGGGTGGAGGCCGAGGTCGCCTTCATCCTGGCCGCCGACATCGATCCGGCGACGGAGGAGGAGATCACCCTCGACCTCGTCCGCGCCGCCGTCGACGTGGCCCTCCCGGCCCTGGAGATCGTCGACTCGCGGATCGAGAACTGGGACATCGGCTTCACTGACACCGTGGCCGACAACGCGTCCAGCGGTCTCTACGTCGTCGGCCGGGAAGGTCGCGGTCTCGATGAGCTCGAGCCGCGCGACGTCGTCATGTCGCTCACCATCAACGGTGAAGAGCGCTCCGCCGGCACGGGTGCCGCCTGCCTCGGGGACCCGCTCGAGGCGCTGCGCTGGCTTGCGGTCCAGGCCTACCGCTTCGGGGACCCGTTGCGTGCCGGCCACCTGATCCTGTCCGGGGCCCTGGGCCCCTTCGTGCCGTTCGTCCCGGGCGACCGGGTCGCGGCATCCATCAGCGGCTTCGCGCCGCTCGTCGTCGAATTCCAGGAGTAGATCCATGGGGAAGAAACTCACCGCAGCCATCGTCGGGCCGGGCAACATCGGCACCGACCTGCTCTTCAAGCTCCTGCGCAGCGACGTCGTCGAGCCGCGCTGGATGATCGGCGTCGACGCGGCCAGTGAAGGCTTGCGGATCGCCGCCGACAAGGGCCTCGACGTCAGCCACGAGGGCGTCGACTGGCTGCTCAAGCAGGACGAGCTGCCCGACCTGCTCTTCGAGGCGACCTCCGCCTACGTGCACCGCGAGTACGCCCCGCGGTACGCCGAAGCCGGCATCCGCGCGATCGACCTCACCCCGGCCGCGGTCGGCCCGGCGGTGATCCCGCCCGTCAATGGCCTCGAACACGTCGGCGCCATGAACGTCAACATGATCACCTGCGGCGGCCAGGCCACGATCCCGATGGTCAACGCCGTCTCCCGGATCACGCCGGTGCCGTACGCCGAGATCGTCGCGTCGGTCTCCAGCGTCAGCGCCGGACCCGGCACCCGCGCCAACATCGACGAGTTCACCAGCACCACGTCAGCCGGTGTCGTCAGCATCGGCGGCGCCGAGCGGGGCAAGGCGATCATCATCCTCAACCCCGCCGAGCCGCCGATGATCATGCGCGACACGATCTTCTGCGCCGTCGACCCGGATGCTGATGAGGACGCGATCGCCGAGTCCGTGCACCGCATGGAGAAGGCCGTCCAGGAGTACGTCCCCGGCTACCGGTTGCTGCAGGAGCCCCAGTTCGACGGCCCCTCCGACGCCACCCAGGGCCGCAAGCGGGTCTCGATCTTCGTGGAGGTCGAGGGTGCGGGCGACTTCCTGCCGCCGTACTCGGGAAACCTGGACATCATGACCGCCGCCGCCGCGCAGGTCGGCGAGAACATCGCCCGTTCGATCATCGGGAGCAACTGACATGAGCGAC
>JAKFEI010000127.1:0-7644 GCA_036675765.1 Nocardioides sp.
CTGCCGTCCTGTTCGCCGCGGCGGCGGTCGCGCTGGCCTCCATCGCGTTGTGGGCCGTGGCTCCGCTCTCAGGGTGGGGCCACGAACGATGAGGTGGCCCCGGCGTACGACCGTCGTCGCGGTCTGGCTGGTCCAGGCAGCGGTGCTCGCCGGCTGCTCGCCGGTCGATGAACCGGACGCGGCGGAGCGGGACGCGCAGGCGGAGTAGGCGCCGAAGGGCGCCGCACCGGATCCGAGGTCAACCCACGAGGAGGAGCCCATGCCCGGCAAGCAGCACGGTCCCGGCATCACCAACCCCGACGTCTACGAGGAACTCCGCGACGACGGTGCCAGCAAGGAGAAGGCCGCCCGGATCTCGAACGCGATGAAGTCCGAGGGCGCTTCGACGGTGGGCCGTCGCGGCGGCCGGGCCGAGCCGTACGAGGAGTGGACGGTCAGCGCTCTGCGCAAGCGGGCCGCGGAGCTGGGGGTGGAGGGCCGGTCCTACATGAAGAAGGCCCGGCTCATCTCCGCGCTGCGGAACCACTGACTTCCAGCGGTGGTCGAGGAGGTTGCCCAGCAACCCGTCTCGAGACCTACACCCAGCGAGAGAACCAGACCCGGTCCAGCCACTCGCTGTGAGTCAGCATCTGGTTCGTCCAGATCGGCCAGAACCATGCGAAGTTCACCAGGGTGAGGATCACGAAGGCCCCGCCGACGATCACTCCGGTCGTACGGCGGGCCGACGGCAGCCGGGAGGGCCCGATCAGGGTCCCGATGCTCAAGGTCAGGGCGATCACCGTGAACGGGAGGATCGCGATTGCGTAGAAGAGGAAGATCGGCCGGTCGTCGTACTGGAGCCAGGGCAGCCAGGTCGACAGTGCACCGACCACGGCGACGCCGTACCTCCAGTCCCGGGCACCGACCCACATCACGACCGAGAACAGCAGGGCGAGCACGCCGCCCCACCACAGCACGGGTGTCGGGATCAGCAGCACCTGCTTGATGCAGTCGCTGTTCGCGGGTGCGTCGCAGCCCTTCGCCGACGGCGGGATGTCGTTGGTGACCGCCACCCCGACGGGCCGGTTGATCAGCAGCCAGCTCGACGGCTTCGACTCGTAGAAGTGGTCGGAGCAGTTCAGGAAGTGGGTGTGGAACGTGTAGACGTCCTGGTGGTAGTACCAGAGCGAACGCAGCGACTGCCACGCCTCACCCACGCCGTGGGCGTCCTTCTCGTCCGCTGTCGGCCACTTCTTCGACTTGTCCAGGTCGGTGGCGACGTAGGAGTCGTCGTCATCGGCGCAGTGGCCCTGCCCGGTGTACTGGCGGTACTGCGTCGCGCTGAGGTGCTCCTCGTACTCGTTCGCATGCATCAGCCAGCCGCCCCACGTCGCGATGTAGACGAGGGCACCGACGACGACCAGGTGCAGGAAGGCCGGTACGCCGTCCGCGACGGCACCCTTCGCGATCGGCCACCGGATGCCGAGGGACCGGCGGGCACCCGCGCTCCAGATCCAGCACAGGACACCGAAGGCCGCGAGCGGGTAGAGCGCCGTCCACTTGGTGCCGATCGCCAGGCCGAAGCAGACGCCGGCGGCGAGCAGCCACGGCCGGAACAGGATCCGCGGACCCCACGACCTCCCGCTGTACGACAGAGGTCGGCGGTCGAGCTTGTCGAGACCCCGGGCCAGCCGGGCGCGGTGCCAGTCACGATCGGCGACCAGGCAGGCGACGGCACACAGGAGGAAGAGCGCCAGGAAGATGTCGAGCAGGGCCAGCCGGGACAGGACGAAGTGCAGTCCGTCGAGCATCAACAGCAGGCCGGCGATGCAGCCCAGGACCGTGGAGCCCGTCATTCGTCGTACGAGACGACACATGACGAGGACCATCAGTGCGCCGGCGACCGCGGAGGCGATCCGCCAGCCGAACGGGTCCATCCCGAAGGCCTTCTCGCCCAGGGCGATCAGCCACTTGCCGACGTCGGGGTGGACGGCGAGGGAGGGATCACCGGTCCAGACGTCGTGCGTGTGCCCGGCGAGGATGTCGTCGTTGATCTCGTTCTTGGCGTTGCCGTCGACGTCGGTCAGGTACGTCTGGATGTAGCCGTTGTTGAGCAGCGACCAGGCGTCCTTGGCGTAGTACGTCTCGTCGAACGCGAACCGGTCCGGGTTGCCCAGCCCCACCAGGCGCAACCCGAAGGCCAGCAGGGTCAGGCCGATCGGCGCCAGCCAGCCGACCAGCTTGTCCTTGAGCGCGAGTCGGCGCAACGGGTTGATCGCGCGCTCGACGGCACGGGGCACGCGGGTGCCGGTGGCCGCGGTCGAGAGGCCGACGAGGCGCTCACGCCTGCGGGCCTTCTCGTCGACAGCGGTCACGGTCGCAGAGCCTAGGCGACGGCCACAGCCGGTGGTTGAGGTGCGAGCGCCAGCGAGCCTCGAAACCAAGGCTGACATGATCAGGTCCGTGACTGGAGTCCTCGTGCTGGCAGGCACCCCGATCGGACAGGTCGGCGACGCCCCACCGCGGCTCGCGGAGGAGCTGGCCGGCGCGGACGTCATCGCGGCCGAGGACACGCGACGCCTGCGCCGACTCGTCTCCGACCTCGGCATCGAGTTGAGCGGCCGCGTCGTGTCCTACTTCGAGGGCAACGAGGCTGCGCGTACGCCGACGCTCGTCGAGGCGCTGATGGCGGGCGAGCGGGTGGTGCTGGTGACCGACGCGGGCATGCCCAGCGTCTCCGACCCCGGCTACCGACTGGTTGCCGCTGCGGTCGAAGCCGGGATCCGGGTAACGGCCGTGCCCGGACCGTCGGCCGTGCTGACCGCTCTGGCGGTCTCCGGGCTGCCGGTCGACCGGTTCTGCTTCGAGGGCTTCCTGCCGCGCAAGGCCGGCGAGCGGGCCCGTCGTCTGGCCGAGGTCGCCTCCGAGCAACGCACCCTCGTCTACTTCGAGGCACCGCACCGCACCGTCGCGGCGCTGGAGGCGATGCGTGATGCGTTCGGGCCCGACCGCCCGGCAGCCGTCTGCCGTGAGCTCACCAAGACCTATGAAGAGGTACGACGCGGCCCGCTCGCCGAGCTCGTCGACTGGGCCAACGAGGGGATCCGCGGCGAGATCACCATCGTGGTCGCCGGTGTCGCGCCGGGGACAAGCGTGGCCACCGACCCGGACAGCCTGCGGGCAGCGGTGGCCGATCTCGAGGAAACCGGGATGCGCCGCAAGGACGCGATCGCTACGGTCGCCGTACAGGCGGGACTGCCGAAGCGCGAGGTCTACCAGGTGGTGCACATCGATGAGTGAGCCGGAACGCCCTCCGGTCCCCGAGTCACTGCCGCATCCGGTCGTCGACAACCACTGCCACCTCGACATCGGCCGCAACGGCGAACCGTGGGACACCGCCGAGGCGATCGCGGCGGCAGCCGCCGTCGGCGTACCCCGGATCGTGCAGATCGGCTGCGACCTGCCCGGCGCCCGATGGGCGGTGAAGGCCGCCGCGGAGCACCCGGCGCTGGTCGCTGGCGTCGCCCTGCACCCGAATGAAGCGCCCCGCATCTTCGCGGACGGTGGACGCGCTGCGCTCGAAGCCGCGTGGGCCGAGATCGAGAAGCTGGCCGGTGCCCACGACAAGGTGCGCGCGGTGGGGGAGACGGGGCTCGATGCGTTCCGCACGGGGGAGGAGGGGCGCGCCGTCCAGGTGGAGTCCTTCCGGCGCCACATCGACCTCGCCAAGCGACTCGACAAGACCCTGGTCATCCACGACCGCGACACCCACGACGAGGTCCTTGAGGTCCTCGACAGCGAGGGTGCCCCCGACCGCTGGGTGATGCACTGCTTCTCCGGTGACGCCGACTTCGCCCGCGCCTGTCTGGATCGCGGGGCACACCTGTCCTTCGCGGGCACTGTCACGTTCAAGAACGCCGGACCGCTGCGCGAGGCGTTGCGGCTGGCCCCGGTCGACCGCGTCCTGGTCGAGACGGATGCGCCGTTCCTGACCCCGACGCCGTACCGCGGCCAGACCAACGCGTCGTACCTCATCCCGGTGACCCTGCGGGTGATGGCTGCCGAGCGTGGCGAGGACCTGGGCGATCTCTGTGCAGCGATCGATGCGAACACCGAGAGGGCGTTCGGCGGGACCTGGTGAAGCGAGCCGGTCAGCGGGGCAGGAAGCGGTTGCCGGCCTTGACGGTGTTGCGCTTGACCCGCTCGGCCATCCGGCCGAAGGTCGCTGCGACCGCGCCGTGGCTGGGTGGCGGGTCGAGGTCGACCGGGTCGCCCACGCGCACCGTCCCGACCGTGGCGACGTCGGCGTAGACACCGAACCAGCGCTGACCGTACGTCGACACGGATCGCATCACCGCGGGGTCGGCCGGCACGCCGGCCTGCTCCCGCAATGGCACCGTGCAGCGGATGGTGGGGACCTCGACCCGGATGCCCAGCTCGCCGGCCCGGAGCGTGCCGCCGATCCACTCCTGTTCGGCCAGCCCGTCCAGCGGGCTGTCGATGACGATGTTCGGGCGGAACCGCCGGACGTCGAAGTCGCCGCCGTGGGCGGCCATCGTGCGCAGGCTCGAGGTGGTCACGACGTGCAACGGGTACGCGTCGGCGAAGATCCCGATCGGGGTCGCGTAGATCGCGAGCTCGGCCAGCATCCGCAGCGAGAACATCGAGTAGTCCGGCAGCGGCTCGTCGTCGGCGAGGCCGAACTGCTGGCGGATGTCCTTCTTGCTCGCCAGCACGCCGCGGTAGGCCGCCTTGTCGTGCAGCGGCGGCAGCGGGACGAGCGCGACCCGCTTGCCCGTCAGCTCGCTCAGCCGCGCGTTCATGGTTTCGGGGTCGGTGCTGGCGACCTCGGTGCCGTCCGGGAACGTGACGACCACGTCGGCCACGTCGCCGGGTCCGACGCCTGCGGGTGGCTCGTCGACGTACCGCGCCGTGCAACCCAGCAGGAGGGGGAGCCGTCGTGCCGTCGTGACCGCGTTGAGCTCGAGGTCGCGGACCGCCCACATCCGGTCGGCGTGCACGGCGCGTTCGTCGACGTACGACGACGTCACCGTCTCCCCGCCCATCGACTTCACGGGGTAGCGCCACAGGGCTGCGATCGTGCCGACCACCATGCTTGAAAGTAGCACCCAAAGTGCTAACTGGAGTTAGCAAGATTCTGTGACGCGTGGGACCAGAGGGGCGATTTCGGGGTGAGACAGGTCACTCCCGAGCCTGAATCGGGCCTCGAGGGTTTGCTTCCGGGTGCTAACTCCTGTTCTCGTTGATGTCAGAAGGCCGGGATCGGAAGCACCATCTCGACCAGTTCTCACGGGATCAGGCAGTACCGCACCGCGTGTGGGAGACCCGATCGGACTGGTGGACCGAGGCCCGGGGAGTTCGAACATCGGAGAGTCGTGCAGCTTGCGCACCCCACCCTTGCCCTGCGCTCCAAGGCGCTCATCCAGAAGCTGACCCACAGCCGGGTCGCCCTCGTCGCGACGATCGTCGCGGTGTTGATCGCGGTTTCCGCGGTGACCTACGGCTACTCGTCGATGACCACCGAGGTCACGCTTTCTGTCGACGGCAAGGAGCGCACTGTCTCCACGCTCGGTGACACCGTTGAGGACGTCCTCGCGTCCGCCGACATCGAGCTCGCCGACCGCGACGTCGTCTCGCCCGACCAGGACGAGAAGATCGAGGCGGGCGACAAGATTTCCGTCCGGTACAGCAAGCCGATCGAGCTGACCGTTGATGGTGACACCAGCACCCACTGGGTGACCGCGACCGACGTCCAGGGCGCGCTCTCGCAGATCGGCACCCTGTACGCCGACAGCCGTCTCTCGACCAGCCGCAGCATGACCCTGTCCCGTGGTGGGGCCGAGATCGACGTCGTCACGGCGAAGAAGCTGACCTTCAAGCTCGCTGGCAAGAAGGCCGTCAAGCGCAACGTGGTGGCCCTGACCGTCGAGGAGGCGCTGGCCGAGGTCGGTGTCGAGCTCGACAAGCGCGACAAGGTCAGCCCCAAGCGCGACGTCGAGGTCAAGGACGGCGACAAGATCGTCTACACCGACATCAACGTGAAGACCCGCAGCGTCGACGACGAGGTGTTCAACGCGCCCGTCAAGGAGATCGAGGACGACTCGATGTTCAAGGGCGAGCGCAAGGTCGTCACCGAGGGCGTCTCCGGCGTCCGCGACGTGACCTACAAGATCGTGTTCCGCAACGGCAAGGTCGTGCGTCGCACGATCGTCGAGCAGGACGTCAGCAAGAAGCCGACGGCCGAGGTCGTCCGGGTCGGCACCAAGGAAGCAGTGACCGCCAACTTCGCCGGCGGCAGCAGCGTCTGGGACCGCCTCGCGCAGTGCGAGGCCGGCGGCAACTGGGCCATCAACACCGGCAACGGTTACTACGGCGGCCTGCAGTTCAGCCTCGGCACCTGGCGCGCGAACGGTGGAACCGGCATGCCCCACCAGGCCTCCCGCGAGACCCAGATCGCGATCGCGACCAAGGTCCGCGACGCCTCCGGTGGGTACGGCGCCTGGCCCGGCTGTGCGTCGAAGCTCGGCCTTCCGAGGTAGCCCGATAGCCTGATGTTCGTGCCCGACTCCGTAGCTCCACCCCGCCTGCTGGGTCCGGTGGAGGTTCGGGAGCTCGCGGCACGCCTGGACCTTCGCCCCACCAAGCAACGCGGGCAGAACTTCGTCATCGACGCCAACACCGTTCGCCGGATCGTGCGGGAGTCGGGTGTCGTCGAGGGCGAGGTCGTCCTCGAGGTCGGTCCCGGGCTCGGGTCGCTGACCCTCGCGCTGCTCGACGCGGGTGCTGACGTCACGGCGGTCGAGGTCGACCAGACCCTCGCAGACGAGCTGCCGACGACGATCGCGGCCTTCGCGCCCGACCACACGGACCGGTTCCGGGTCGTTCTCGCTGACGCGCTGGCCGTGACCGAGATCCCCGGTCCGGCGCCGACGGCCCTCGTCGCGAACCTGCCCTACAACATCTCCGTCCCCGTGCTGCTGCACCTGATGGAGCTGCTGCCCTCGCTCCAGCACGGCCTCGTGATGGTGCAGGCCGAGGTCGCCGACCGACTGGCCGCACCCCCTGGTTCCAAGACGTACGGCGTCCCGTCGGCCAAGGCCGCCTGGTACGCCGACGTGCGGCGGGCCGGCGCGATCGGCCGCAACGTCTTCTGGCCGGCACCGAACGTCGACTCCGGATTGGTGGCGTGGACGCACCGCGCGCCGCCGACCGACGAGGTCACCCGCGAGCAGGTGTTCGCCGTCATCGACGCCGCCTTCGCGCAGCGCCGCAAGGTCCTGCGCGGAGTGCTCCGCGGGATCGCGGGCAGCGCCGAAGCGGCCGAGGCCGCGCTCCTCGCGGTCGGTATCGATCCGCTCACCCGCGGCGAGTCGCTGGGGATCGACGAGTTCGTCGCGATCACGATCGCACTGGACGCCCAGCAGAAGGGTGTCGACCAGTGAGCCAGCAACGCATCGACAGCCTGCCGCCCGTCACCGTGCGCGCGCCCGCCAAGATCAACCTCCACCTCGGCGTCGGCGCCCCGCGCCCCGACGGCCTGCACCCGCTCGCGACCGTCTACCAGGCCGTCGGCCTGTACGACGACGTGACCGTGTACGACGCCTCCGCGTGGTCGGTCGAGCTGACCGAGCACGTCGACGGCGT
>JAKFEI010000493.1:0-7638 GCA_036675765.1 Nocardioides sp.
GGAATAGTTACGCAAGGTAATGACTTAGACTAACGACATGCCAATTCTGGAGAAGCACGTGCGCTCGACAGCGGGGCTGGCCACCGAGCTCCGCTTCTCGGTCATGCGCCTGCGGCGCCGGCTGGTGCGCGAGCGCCACCCGGACAACGACCTCAGCCTGACCGCGATGGCGGTGCTGTGGGTCCTGCACGGTCGGGGCGACCAGACCGTGGGAGCGCTGGCCGCGCGCGAACAGGTGCGGCCGCCGACCATGACCCGCACCGTCACCGCACTCGGTGAGCGGGGACTCGTCGAACGTCATGACGACCCCGATGACGGCCGACAGGTCGTCGTACGCATCACCGACGCGGGACGGGAGGTCGTCCTCCTCGACGCCGCCCGCCGCGACCGATGGCTGTCACGTCGTCTGGAAGAACTCACCGCCGACGAGCGCGACATCCTGCGTCGCGCCGCCCCGATCCTCCAGCGGCTCGCCGAATCCGAACAGACCCTGTAACCCGAAGGAGCCCACCACGAGCCCCCGATTCCGCTCCCTGGCCCACCACAACTACCGCCTGTACTTTGCCGGCAGCCTGGTCTCCAACATCGGGACCTGGATGCAGCGCATTGCCCAGGACTGGCTCGTCCTCACCATCCCCGGCAACGGCGGCACCGAGCTCGGCATCACCACCGGCCTGCAGTTCGTCCCCGTCCTGCTCCTGTCGCCGTACGCCGGCGTCGTGGCCGACCGCTTCTCGAAGCGCCGCCTGCTGCAGGTCACCCAGGCCGTGATGGCCGGTGCCGCGCTCACCCTCGGCGTGATCGCCGCGCTGGGGGTCGCCGAGACGTGGCACGTCTACCTGCTGGCGTTCGTGTTCGGGATCGGCGCCGCCTTCGATGCGCCCGCCCGGCAGGCGTTCGTCTCCGAGATGGTCGGGACCGACGACGTGGCCAACGCGGTGAGCCTGAATTCGGCCGCCTTCAATGCCGCCCGGATGATCGGCCCCGGCCTGGCCGGGCTGCTCATTGGACTGGGCGGCGGTGGCATGCGCGCGACCGGCTGGGTGATCCTCGTCAACGCCGTGTCCTACGCCGCGGTGATCCTCCAGCTCCGCCGGATGGATGCGGCCGAGCTGCACTCACCGCGCCCCGTGGCCCGCGCGCCCGGGATGCTGCGCGCCGGCTTCGCCTACATGCGGAGCGAGCCGAAGATGCTGATGATCCTCGTGCTCGTGTTCTTCGTCGGGACCTTCGGCATGAACTTCCAGATCACCTCGGCGCTGATGGCGACCGACATCTTCGACAAGGGTGCGACCGAGTACGGCGTCCTCGGCTCGGCCCTCGCCGTCGGCTCGCTGACCGGGGCCCTGGTCGCTGCCGGCCGCACGCGGGTGCGGGTCCGGCTGCTCATGGTGGCCGCCGTCGCCTTCGGACTGATCGAGATCGCGGCCGGCCTCATGCCGTCGTACCTCGCCTTCGTGCTGCTGTGCCCCCTGCTCGGGTTCTCGGTGATCACCGTGCTGAACTCCTGCAACGCCCTGCTCCAGGTCGAGTCCGACCCCGCCCTGCGCGGGCGCGTGATGGCGATCTACATGACCATCGTGATGGGCGGAACGCCCCTCGGTGCCCCGGTGATCGGCTGGATCGGGGAGCAGTACGGCGCCCGCTGGACCCTCGTCGTGAGCGGTACGCTGGTGCTCGTGGGGGTGGCCGCAGCGGTCGCCGTACGCGCTCTGGCGGAGCGCCGGGTCGCCGCGGGCGTCACCGAGCCCGATCCGGTCGGTGCACCGGCATTTTGACCGGCCCCTGAGCGGCCGGTAATCTCGATTCTTGTGTCTGGGGCGACCCGGAACGTTGAGCACGCCCTCCAAGGGCTACTCCTTCGGCACGTAGCAACGAGCAACACATCCGTGCCCGGCAGAGCGCCGGTACGTGAGAGCAAAAGGAAAGGGAACCACCAGGTGCCCACCATTAATCAGTTGGTCCGAAAGGGCCGCCAGGACAAGGTGTCGAAGTCCAAGACGCCTGCCCTGAAGGGTTCGCCCCAGCGTCGCGGTGTCTGTACCCGCGTCTACACCACCACCCCGAAGAAGCCGAACTCCGCTCTGCGCAAGGTCGCCCGTGTGCGCCTGTCCAGTGGCGTCGAGGTCACCGCTTACATCCCGGGTGAGGGTCACAACCTGCAGGAGCACTCCATCGTGCTCGTCCGCGGCGGTCGTGTGAAGGACCTCCCCGGTGTTCGCTACAAGGTCATCCGCGGCGCACTGGACACCCAGGCCGTGAAGAACCGTAAGCAGGCTCGCAGCCGCTACGGTGCCAAGAAGGAGAAGAGCTGACATGCCGCGCAAGGGCCCCGCGCCGAAGCGGCCGATCGACATGGACCCGGTCTACGGGTCGCAGCTGGTGAGCCAGCTCGTGTCGAAGGTGCTGCAGGACGGCAAGAAGCAGGTTGCACAGCGCATCGTCTACACCGCGCTCGAAGGCACCCGCGAAAAGACCGGTATCGACCCGGTCATCACGCTCAAGCGTGCGCTCGACAACGTGCGCCCCTCCATCGAGGTCAAGTCCCGCCGTGTTGGTGGCGCGACCTACCAGGTCCCGATCGAGGTCAAGGGCACGCGTGGCACCACGCTGTCGCTCCGCTGGCTCGTCGGCTACGCCGCCGACCGTCGTGAGAAGACGATGGCCGAGCGCCTGCAGAACGAGATCCTCGACGCAGCCAACGGCCTCGGTGCCGCTGTGAAGAAGCGCGAGGACACGCACAAGATGGCCGAGTCCAACAAGGCCTTCGCTCACTACCGCTGGTGATTTCGTCGGAGCGGGCCCGCCACGGCGGCGCCCGCTCCGGCACCCACCTTCTCCATCCCAAGATCTAAGGAACGCTGACTCACGTGGCAGTCGACATCACGACCGACCTGAACGTCGTACGCAACATCGGCATCATGGCGCACATCGACGCCGGCAAGACCACCACCACCGAGCGCATCCTCTTCTACACCGGCATCACGTACAAGATCGGTGAAGTCCACGAGGGCGCGGCCACGATGGACTGGATGGAGCAGGAGCAGGAGCGCGGCATCACGATCACGTCCGCCGCGACGACCTGCTGGTGGAAGAAGCACCAGATCAACATCATCGACACCCCCGGCCACGTGGACTTCACGGCCGAGGTCGAGCGCTCCCTGCGCGTCCTCGACGGCGCCGTTGCGGTGTTCGACGGTGTCGCCGGCGTCGAGCCGCAGACGATGACGGTGTGGCGCCAGGCCAACAAGTACTCCGTGCCCCGGATGTGCTTCGTCAACAAGCTCGACCGCACCGGAGCGGACTTCTTCCGCTGCGTCGACATGATGGTCGAGCGCCTCAACTCCAACGTGCTGGTCCTCCAGCTCCCCATCGGCGCCGAGGGTGACTTCATCGGTGTCGTCGACCTCGTCGAGATGCACGCCAAGGTGTGGCGCGGCGAGACCGTCATGGGTGAGGACTACGTCGTCGAGGAGATCCCCGCCGACCTCCTCGAGCAGGCCCAGGAGTACCGCGAGAAGCTCGTCGAGACGGTCGCGGAGGCCGACGACGACGTCATGGAGGTCTACCTCGAGGACGGCGACACGTTCGACGTGCCGACCCTCAAGGCCGCCATCCGCCGCGCGACCCTGGCCGACAAGCTCAACCCGGTCCTCTGTGGCACCGCCTTCAAGAACAAGGGCGTCCAGCCCCTGCTCGACGCGGTCGTCGACTACCTCCCCTCGCCGCTCGACATCGACGGCATCGTGGGTCACGACCCGCGCAACGAGGAGAAGGAGATCACCCGTCAGCCTTCCGACGACGAGCCGTTCTCCGGCCTGGCCTACAAGATCGCCACGGACCCGCACCTCGGCAAGCTGATCTACGTCCGCGTCTACTCCGGCAAGCTCGAAGCCGGTTCGACCGTGGTCAACTCGGTCAACGGCCGCAAGGAGCGGATCGGCAAGGTCTACCAGATGCACGCGAACAAGCGTGAGGAGATCGCGTCGGTCGGCGCCGGCCAGATCGTGGCCGTCATGGGCCTCAAGGACACCAAGACGGGTCACACGCTGTCCGACCCGAACAACCAGGTCGTCCTCGAGTCGATGACGTTCCCGGCCCCGGTGATCGAGGTCGCCATCGAGCCGAAGACGAAGTCCGACCAGGAGAAGCTCGGCACGGCCATCCAGCGCCTGTCCGACGAGGACCCGACGTTCGTCGTCAAGACGGATGAAGAGACCGGTCAGACCATCATCGCGGGCATGGGCGAGCTCCACCTGGAGATCCTCGTCGACCGGATGAAGCGCGAGTTCAAGGTCGAGGCCACCGTCGGCAAGCCGCAGGTCGCCTACCGCGAGACCATCCGCCGCAAGGTCGCGAACCACTCCTACACCCACAAGAAGCAGACGGGTGGCTCTGGCCAGTTCGCCAAGGTCGTCATCTCGCTCGAGCCGAACACCGACCCCGAGACCGGTCTCGGTGCGGGCTACGAGTTCGTCAACAACGTCTCGGGCGGACGCGTTCCGCGCGAGTACATCCCGTCCGTCGACAACGGCGGCCAGGAAGCCATGGAGTTCGGCGTCCTCGCCGGCTACCCCATGGTCGACGTGAAGTTCACCCTCGAGGACGGCGCCTACCACGACGTCGACTCGTCCGAACTTGCGTTCAAGATCGCGGGCATCCAGTCGTTCAAGGAGGCCGCTCGCCAGGCGAAGCCGTGCCTGCTCGAGCCGATGTTCGCGGTCGAGGTCACCACCCCCGAGGGCTTCCTCGGTACGGTGATCGGTGACATCAACAGCCGTCGCGGCCAGATTCGCGCACAGGAGGAGCGTCACGGCGACATCGTCGTGAACGCCCTTGTGCCGCTGTCCGAGATGTTCGGGTACGTTGGCGACCTGAGGTCCAAGACCTCTGGTCAGGCGTCGTACTCGATGGAGTTTGACTCGTACGCCGAGGTTCCCACGAACATCGCCGACGAGATCATCAAGAAGGTTCGTGGCGAGTAGTCACCCGACTGCTCACCGCGTTGCCCTCGGCGCAGCACCCAACCAGTACGAGTCAAGTAACAATCCCAGGAGGAGCCAGCAATGGCTAAGGCCAAGTTCGAGCGGACCAAGCCGCACGTCAACATCGGCACCATCGGTCACATCGACCACGGCAAGACCACGCTGACCGCGGCGATCTCGAAGGTCCTGCACGACAAGTACCCGACCCTCAACGAGGCCTCGCCGTTCGACCAGATCGACAAGGCCCCCGAAGAGCGTCAGCGCGGCATCACGATCTCGATCGCGCACATCGAGTACCAGACCGAGGCGCGCCACTACGCGCACGTCGACTGCCCCGGTCACGCGGACTACATCAAGAACATGATCACCGGTGCCGCGCAGATGGACGGCGCGATCCTGGTGGTTGCCGCGACCGACGGCCCCATGCCGCAGACGCGTGAGCACGTGCTGCTCGCTCGCCAGGTTGGCGTTCCCGCCCTGGTGGTCGCGCTCAACAAGTGCGACATGGTCGACGACGAGGAGCTCATCGAGCTCGTCGAGATGGAGGTGCGCGAGCTCCTCTCCGAGTACGACTACGACGGCGACGACATCCCCGTCGTGCGCGTTGCTGCCTTCCCGGCGCTCCAGGGCGACGAGAAGTGGGGCAACTCCATCGGCGAGCTCATGGACGCCGTCGACGCGAGCATCCCGCAGCCCGAGCGTGAGGTCGACAAGCCGTTCCTCATGCCCGTTGAGGACGTCTTCACGATCACCGGTCGTGGAACCGTCATCACCGGTCGTATCGAGCGCGGCATCGTCAAGGTCAACGAGGAGGTCGAGATCATCGGCATCCGCGAGACCTCGCTGAAGTCGACCGTCACCGGCGTCGAGATGTTCCGCAAGCTGCTCGACGAGGGCCAGGCGGGCGAGAACGTCGGTCTGCTCCTCCGCGGCACCAAGCGCGAAGACGTTGAGCGCGGCATGGTCGTTGTGAAGCCGGGTACCACCACCCCGCACACCAACTTCGACGCCTCGGTCTACATCCTCTCCAAGGAGGAGGGCGGCCGTCACACGCCGTTCTTCAACAACTACCGCCCGCAGTTCTACTTCCGGACCACCGACGTCACCGGCGTCGTCACCCTCCCCGAGGGCACGGAAATGGTCATGCCGGGCGACAACACGGACATGGCCGTTGAGCTGATCCAGCCCATCGCCATGGACGAGGGTCTGAAGTTCGCGATCCGTGAAGGTGGCCGTACCGTCGGCGCCGGCCGGGTCACCAAGATCACCAAGTGATCTGACCTGATTCATCGGGAACCCCCACTGCCTTCGGGCGGTGGGGGTTCCTGCGTTTTGGGCTCGGCTCGGTGGGCGGCGCTGGCGCCTGCCGGACCCACCCCTCGCTGGCTTAGGAGCGGCCCCCGCCGTCGGCGCCCTGGCTTTCGCCATTGCGTGACCTTGGTACGACGGGCGCCGACGGCAGGGACCGAAGCGCCCTCGAGGGGTGGGTCCGGCCGACGCCAGCGCTGCTCTCTCGTTTTCGCTCCGTCTGGTTCGGTCGGGAGAATGTGCGGGTGAGTGACGGAGTGCGACCGGCCCGGCCCCATCAGAAGTTGACCGAGGATGGTCGGCGGACGCGGGAGGTGTTGACCTATGCGCGGCGGGGGAGTCGGTTCACGCCCAAGCAGCAGCGGGGTTGGGATGAGTACGCCGATGGGTGGGTCATTCCGGACGAGGCGGTCGATGCTCCTGGCTTCTCCTTCTCCTCCTGGTTCGATCGGGAGGCTCCGTTGATCGTGGAGATCGGTGGGGGTGTCGGGGAGGCGACGGCGGCGTTGGCGGCGGCGCGGCCGTCGTACAACGTGCTGGCGTTGGAGGTCTGGCTGCCGGGGGTGGCGGAGAGCCTCGGGCGGGTGGGTGACGCGGGGGCAACCAACGTGCGGTTCTGCGGGGTCGATGCGGTGTGGACCTTCGAGCACCTGTTGGCCGCGGACAGCATCAGTGAGGTCTGGACCTTCTTCCCTGACCCCTGGCACAAGGCGCGCCACAACAAGCGGCGGTTGGTCAACGTCGAGAACGCGCACCTGGTGGCGTCGCGACTGGTGCCGGGTGGGGTGTGGCGGCTGGCGACGGACTGGGCCGACTATGCCGAGCAGATGGAGTCGGTGCTGGGTGCCGAGCCCCTGCTCGAGGGTGGGTCCGTCGAGCGCTGGGACGAGCGGCCGGTGACGAAGTTCGAGCGCAAGGGACTGGCCAAGGACCGCGTCATCGCGGACTTCGCCTACCGGCGCGTCATCTGACATTAACTTCCGCGATGCGGCGTGGCGCCCTCAACAGTTGGGTGACGGGCGTACTTTCCGATCAGTGGCAGGTGGGGAAGCCGGCCACATCGGGAGGCCCGACGTGAACCATCACGACTGTGCAACCCGGTCCGTCTACCAGGGATAGGGCCGGGGCCCTACAGGGGCGCGGTCCGGTGAGGTTTCACGTGTCGAACACGAAGGCCCAGGCCACCACCCGTCGTACCTATGTCCTCGACACCAGCGTGCTGCTGGCAGACCCGGCCGCCCTGCGCCGGTTCGAGGAACACGAGGTCGTCCTGCCGGTGGTGGTGATCACGGAACTCGAAGCGAAACGGCATCACCCGGAGCTGGGGTACTTCGCCCGCAGCGCG
>JAKFEI010000397.1:0-7567 GCA_036675765.1 Nocardioides sp.
TCGGTGTGGCGCAGCGCGAAGGCCCAGGTGCTGAAGGCGATCGCCGTCGGGAAGACGCCCAGGTAGGCAATCCAGAGCAGGGTGTCGGTGCTGCCGTTCCGTACGACGTCACCCAGGTCGCCGATCCACGGCAGGCAGACGACCGCGCCGATCCAGCAGGCGTAGCACGTCACTTCCAGCCCGGAGAGACGGCGGAGCAGCACCTTCTGGCACACCACCCCGATCGCGTACGTCGCCGCGGCGAGCAGGGCGAGCAGGACACCGTCGAGGTCGGAACCGCCCTCGCCCCGCATCGCACTGCCGATCACGACGACGCCGCCGAAGGCGATGGCCATCCCGACCAGCAGCCATCCGGTGAGCCGCTCGCCGAGGAAGAGAGCGGCGAACAGGGCGATCAGGATCGGTCCGACCTGCACGACCATGGCGGCCGTCGCGGCGTCGATCCGGCGCTCGCTGTCGTTGAGGGCGAGGTTGTAGATCCCGAACCACGCAACTCCGCAGCCGACCAGCAACATCACCTCGTTGCGGGTGAAGCGGCTCCGTGGCGCCCGCGCCAGCAGCACCGACAGCACGACCGCCGCAATCAACAACCGCCCCAGCGACAGCGCGCCGGGCGTGACCTCGCGCCCGAGGTGACGGATCGCCACGAAGGCAGAGGCCCAGAGGACGAGGGTGACCCCGATCGCCGCGATCGGCTGCCAGGCGGGAGGTCCCGAGACGACGGGAGTCTCAGGGGCGGCCTGCGCGGGCGTCGACGTCACTCGTCGAACCTAGGGTGCGCAGCCGTCCAGCGGCACGCGGTTTTCGGACGTCGTGCGTCGAGATCCGGACGTTCCGATGAATGTCGGAGTCCTGACTAGTCTCAGGTGCTGTGGACCTCCCCGTGATGCCGCCCGTCCAGCCGATGCTCGCGAAGGCCGTGTCGGGTGTGCCCGACCCGGCGAAGTACGACCCCATCGGCCTGCTCTTCGAGCCCAAGTGGGACGGCTTCCGCTGCATCCTGTTCAAGGACGGCGACGAGGTGGAGCTGGCCAGCCGCAACACCAAGCCGCTGACCCGGTACTTCCCCGAGCTCGTCGAGGCAGCACGGGCCGAGCTGCCCGAGCGGTGCGTGCTGGACGGCGAGATCTTCGTGGCGCTCGACAGCGAGGACGGCAAGGGCCGACTGCAGTTCGAGGTGCTGCAGGAGCGGATCCACCCGGCTGCCTCGCGGATCGGCATGCTCGCCGAGAAGACGCCGGCCGCGTTCGTGGCGTTCGACCTGCTGGCACTGGGCGACGCGTCGTACCTCGATCGACCCTTCGTCGAACGACGCAAGGCTCTCGAGGAGGCACTGGGCGGCCTCGCCGACAAGCCCGATGCGCGGTGCCACCTGACCCGCACCAGCACCGACCCGGCCGTGGCGCAGGAGTGGTTCCACCAGTTCGAGGGCGCCGGTCTCGACGGGGTCATGGCCAAGCCGCTCAGTGCGCCGTACGCACCGAACGCCCGGACGATGCTGAAGATCAAGCACGAGCGGACCGCCGACGTCGTGCTCGCCGGTTACCGCGAACACAAGACCAGCACGCCCGAACAGCCGCTGATCGGGAGCCTGTTGCTCGGCCTCTACCAGGACGGCGAGCTCCAGCACGTCGGCGTCAGCGCCAGCTTCACCGCGGCACGACGCGCCGAGCTCTGGCAGGAACTGCAGCCCCTCGTCTGCGCCATCGAGGACCACCCCTGGGGGCGGTGGCAGGAGTTCCTCGTCGCCAACCCCGGCCGCCAGCCCGGCACGCAGAGCCGGTGGAGCAGCGGGAAGGACCTGTCCTTCACCCCCCTGCGTCCCGAGCGCGTCGTCGAGGTCAAGTACGACGCCATGGAAGGCCGTCGTTTCCGGCACACGGCCCACTTCAAGAGGTGGCGCGAGGACCGCGACCCGGAGTCGTGCGGCTACGAACAACTCGAGCAGCCGGTGAAGTATGACCTCGCGGACGTGCTCGGGGGCTGACGCTGCGACCGGCGCGGGTGCAGGATGGAGCCATGAGCACCGACGCCACACCCGCCCTTGAGCAGTACGACGTCGTCCTCCTCGTGGAGCAGGCGCTGACCGCCGTGGATGCGGCCGAGGTCCGCTCGCTCCACGAATCGCTCGACGCCGCCGTGATCTACCACGTCCTCCTGCCGATGGCCGATGCCGCCGCGGCGGTCGAGGCCTCCCTCGGCGTGATGGGCGGCGCGGACCTGATGGCCGCACCGATGACGCCGTCGCCCGACGAGATCGAGCACCTCCGCGAGGAGTACCGGAGCCAGGCCGAACGTGACCTCGCCACCACGACGTCCGCCCTCACCGCCACCGGGGGCACCGTCGGCGAGGGGACAGTGGTGACCGAGTCGGCCGTCGACGCCCTGATCGCCAAGGTCAAGGAGGTCAACGGGCGCGAGGCCATCATCCTCACCCGCTCCCACGTGATCGCCGAGTTCTTCCACGTCGACTGGACCTCGCGAGCACGCCGCAAGCTCGGCGTCCCCGTCCTGCACCTGCTCGAGCACGACGCCGGTTAGGCCGCGCAGACCGCGCTGACTGGGGGCGTAACAGCAGCCGCAGCCGGCTCGTTGATCAGTCATGTCGGCCCTGCACACCCTCGACGTCCGCCTCTACGAGGTGCTGGCGGGTGCGCGCCTGCCAGCCGCCGAGCGGGACCAGGTCATCGACCTGTGCGAGTACGTCGTCGGGTTGATCCCGGAGCTCGACCTCCCTCATCCCGGCCGGACCACCCGCAGCGCGGTCCACCTGCTCCTCGACGACCTCACGACGTCCCTGGACGTACGGGTGCGGGGCGACCTCGCGCGGCTGTGTGAGGTCGCGGTCGTCCGCGGCCTGGACTGACCGTTCGGAGCAGTCAGGTCCCTTCGACCCGGTTGCCCTGCTCGTCCCAGTGCTCGGCGACCTTCTTGCTGGGCTGCACGCGGGGTGGCTCCCCCGGCATCTTGGGATAGTCCGGCGGGAAGTTCAGCTCACTCGCACCGTCCGCGACCTGCTGGTCCCAGAGGTCCAGCAGCGGCTGGAGCGAGAAGGACTCGTCATCGATGCTCGCCCACGGGTCGCCATCGGCCATCCGCTCGGGGACGGTGAAGAGGTTGAAGTCCCTGGGATCCTTGACCGCGGCCAGCTCGGCCCAGGTCATCGGCGTCGAGACGGGTGCGCCCGGCAGCGGTCGCAACGAGTACGCCGACGCGATGGTGCGGTCGCGGTTGTTCTGGTTGAAGTCGACGAAGATCCGCTCGCCCCGCTCCTCCTTCCACCACGCGGTCGTCACCTGGTCGTCGCGCCGGGACAGCTCACGACCGAACGCGATCGCGGCGTGCCGGACGTCGGTGAACTCCCAGCGCGGCTCGATCCGGACGTAGACGTGGACCCCGCGGTTGCCCGAGGTCTTCGGGTACGCCCGCAGCCCGAGCTCCTCGAACAGTTCGCGGGCCAGGTCCGCGACCCGCACGGCGTCACCGAACGTCGTACCCGGCTGGGGGTCGAGGTCGATCCGCAACTCGTCGGGGTGGTCGGTGTCGGCCCGCCGGACCGGCCAGGGGTGAAAGGTGAGCGCACCCATCTGGGCGCACCAGACCGGCACCGCCAGCTCGGTCGGGCAGATCTCCTCGGCCGTCCTGCCGGAGGGGAAGGTGATCTCGACGGCCTCGAGGTAGTCGGGAGCCCCCTTGGGGACACGCTTCTGGTAGAAACCCTCGGCGTCGTTGTCGCGCGGACCGGTGGCCAGCCGGAAGCCCTCGCGGACACCGGATGGCCACCGTTCGAGCGCTGTCGGGCGCTCACGCAACGCGCGCATCAGGCCGTCACCGACCGCGACGACGTACTCGGCCACCATCAGCTTGGTGACCTCGCCCGTCCGCTCGGTCGCTTCGTAGATCACGCGGTCCGGGCTCGACACCCGGACCTCGCGATCGCCGGCCTGCACCATGGCTGCCGCGGTCTTCGCCATGGTTCGACCCTAGCCCGGATCCGCCGGCGGACACCGGCGGATCCGGGCTCAAGGGTCAGCCCTCGACGCCGCTCAACTCGTTCGGCGCGTGCGCCACATCGATGCTGCGCACGACCTTGCGATCGGCCAGGTCGATCACGTGGATCTGCTTCGTCGCCGGCTCGGTGACGTAGGCGAACTCACCGATGACCTGGAGGGTCGGGCGCGGCTCGTGCCAGTCGGTCGGCTCCTGCCAGGCCTTCGTCACGGGGATCGAGGTCGTGAGCGCGGCCTTCGCGGGATCGATGACATGCAGGCTGCCATCGGTACCGAGCACCAGCGCATCCCCGTCCGGCGTGCGGCCCAGCGAGCGGAAGCTGTAGCTCGACGGGAGGTCCACCAGTTCGAGCGACGCGTTGCGGGTGTCGATCACCGACACCCTCGTCGGCCGCTCGAGCTCCGCGTCGGCGTCGACCTTGTAGTCACCGAGGACGTACGGCGAGCTCTCGTGGCCGGCCTGGTTGCCGATCCGGCCGTAGGCATCGGGCGCGTCGACCTTGGTGATCCGGCGCCCGTCGACGACGAGCACGCCGTCCTCGCACCCGAACAGCGCGACGTCGCCCGCGAAGGCCTCGCCGTGCACACCCGGGCACTCGTCGGATGAGGCCAGCTCGTTGCCGGCGGCCGTGATCATCCGGATGCCGCTGCGTGCTTCCGAGGTCCCGACCGTGTGGATCAGGTTGCCGTGCCCGTCCTGTACGGCGACCCCGTGGTGGGCCTGGTCCAGGGTCCACGTGTCGAGGGTCGGCTCGGTCTCGTCCAGGTCGGCGAGGTCCGCCGGGTCGAACGCCGTGATGACTCCGGTGCCGTCGTCGAAGACGGTCGTGCGCCCGTGGTGCGGCACGACGTGGCCGGGCTCCTCGGCACTGATGGTGAAGTCGGTCAGTCGCGGGTCGGTCGTCCACGAGTGGCCGTGGTCGCCGTGGTCGTCGGTCCACGACCCCAGGTCGAGGGCGGTCAGTCCGCCAGCGGCAGAGACGAAGAGGTGACGGTCGTCCCCGGCAGGGTTGAGCCGGGCGAAGCCGTCGACCTTCTCGTCGAGCAGCACGTCGCCGGTGGCGACGTCGAGGACGGCCACGCCGCCGTCGTACGTCATGGCCAGCCGGGGCTCCGGGGTCTTCACCTCCGTCGCCGTGGCATCGGCCGAGGGGGCAGCGTCATCGGAGCGGGAGGGCGATTCCTCGGTGCCGCAACCGACGAGGGCGAGGGTGGACAGGAGTGCGAGAGCACTGGACTTGATCAACATGAGAATGATTCTCATCATCAAGTCCAGTGCTCGTCAAGTCGACGCCGTCGTGCGGCCCCCGCGGTCAGGCGTCCTTCGGCTCCAGGGTCAGGCTGACCGAGTTGATGCAGTACCGGTCGCCGGTCGGGGTGCCGTAGCCGTCGGGGAACACGTGCCCCAGGTGGGAGCCGCAGTTGGCGCAACGCACCTCGGTCCGCTTCATCCCCAGCGTCGAGTCGTCGACGTACTCGATCGTGTCGCTGATCGGCTGGTAGAAGCTCGGCCAGCCACAGCCGGAGTGAAACTTGGTGTCCGACTCGAAGAGGGTCGCCTGGCACGCCTTGCAGCGGTAGACGCCCTTGGTCTCGGTGTCGGTGTACTCACCTGTGAACGCGCGTTCAGTGCCGGCCTTGCGCAGCACCTGGTATTCCTCGGGAGTGAGCTCGGCCTTCCACTCCTCGTCGGTCTTCTCCACCTCATATGCCATGACACCGAGGCTACCCAGTGCGTGCCTGCGTCACACGCGAGTCGGCATCCCCGCGTCGCGCCACGCGGCGAATCCGCCGACCACATCGGTGGCCTGGCGGATGCCGAGCCGCTGGAGCGCGTCGGCCGCGAGCGAGGACGTGTAGCCCTCCTGGCACAACACGATCACCCGGCGGTCGTACGACGCCTCGGGGATGCGTGCCCCGCTGCGGGGGTCGAAGCGCCACTCGAGCACGTTGCGCTCGATGACGCGCAGCGGCAGCCAGCCCGCCACCTCGCCCTCTTCCTCGCGCTGTGCCGCAGGACGGATGTCAACGAGGAGCGCACCCCCGGTGACCAGTTCCTGGAAGGCGGCGCGGGCACTGATCCGGTCGAGACGGGAGCGGGCGTCGTCGAGCATGGCGTCGATGCCGTCGTACTGCTGCGCGGCGAAGCCTTCGGGCGCGCGGGCCAGTGTAGTCACCACTCCTGCCCTGCCCGCTCGACACCGAGCACCTCGAGCCGGTCGCCACGGAAGCGGAAACGGGTCATGGTCGAGAGGCGGGGCGAGTAGACGTGCAGCGACAACGCCGGAAGGTCCGATTCGTTGCGGACGTCGTGGGCATAGCCGGCACCGAATGCCTTGGCGTCGCCTGCGTCGAGGTCATTGAGCTTCAGGCCGCCGTCGAAGGTGTGCTCGACGAGCGAGCCCTGGATCACCGTGAAGGCGCCGGACGACGAGCCGTGGTCGTGCCAGTCGGTGGACGCACCGGGCGGCCACGAGATCAGCCAGACCTCGTACTCCTCGGCGGCGTGGATGCGCAACCACGAACGCTCGGGGTGATCAGGGTCGAGAAGGTAGTTCAGGTCGGGGTCGGCGGCGTACTCACGCACGACCTCGAGCAGGGAAAGGACAGCAAGCTGGGTCATCGGGATGTCTCTCGGAACGGCGCCGACGGCCCCACGACGGGGGCCAGACGCGACTGCTGGGATCGGGGATGAGGACGATCAACAACAGCGACAACGCCGCAGCGCGCCACGCGAGGCGACGTTCATGGCTGCAGTGCGGTCGGACATGTTCCAATTGTGTACTAAGTCGATGAACTTTGCAAGCCGCTACGGCAAGCGGGCCACCAGGTCGGCGACGTCGACACGCCGACCGGTGTAGAACGGCACCTCCTCGCGGACGTGGCGACGGGTCTCGGAGCCGCGCAGGTGCCGCATCAGGTCGACGATCCGGGACAGGTCGTCGCACTCGAAGGCGAGGATCCACTCGTAGTCGCCGAGGGCGAAGCTGGGGACCGTGTTGGCCCGCACGTCGGGGTAGCCGCGCGCCATCTTGCCGTGCTCGGCGAGCAGGCTGCGGCGCTCGGCGTCGTCGAGGAGGTACCACTCGTAGGAGCGCACGAACGGGTAGACCGAGACGTAGTCGTGCACCCGCTCATCGGCGAGGAACGCCGGCAGGTGGCTGCGGTTGAACTCCGCCGGCCGGTGCAGGGCCATCTGCGACCACACCGGCGCGAGCCGCGACCCGAAGGCCGTGCGGCGCAGCCGGTGGTACGCCGCCTGGAGCGCGTCGCTCGACTCCGCATGCCACCACACCATCACGTCGGCGTCAGCACGCAGGCCCGCGACGTCGTACACACCCCGGACGACGACGCCCTCCTCGGCCAGGTCGGCAATGAGGGCCTCGACCTCAGCGGCCTCGCCCTTGCGTGCGACGTCGTCGTCACCGATCGTGCGGTCGAGGCGGAACACCGACCACATCGTGTAGCGGATCAGCTCGTTGAGCTCGTTGATCTTCGCGGCGTTGGACTGGATGTGGGCCTGCGGGTCGGACATGGCTCCATTGTGCCGCGCCGCC
>JAKFEI010000066.1:0-7520 GCA_036675765.1 Nocardioides sp.
CCGTCCACCCCGGTCCCGATCTCCACGCCCGATGGCGTGGTGTCGGCGTACCTGCTCAACACGAAGATCGTGAACCCCGGCCAGGTTCGCCTGGTCGAGCGGGCGGTGCGCGCCGCGGACGGCGTGGTCGTCCAGACGTGGCCGCAGATCGGCGTCATCGTCGCGCACAGTGACCAGGCCGACTTCCGTGACCAGGTCCGCGCCCTGGCGGGCAAGGCACTCGAATCGGTCGGTGCCACCCGCACCGTGCCGGTGCTGGAGGGCACGCCCGAGGGAGTCCCGGCTCCGTGGGGCCCCGGCAACGGCCAGATCGGCAGGAGCGGCACCGCTGACCGCAGCACCGACACCACGGGCTCGGAGGCAACGCTCGCCGTCACGCCCGATCCGCGTGAGTCCGAGCAGTGGGACCTCGCCATGATCAAGGCCGACCAGGCGCACGAGATCACCGATGGTTCGAGTGACGTCGTCGTCGGGGTCCTCGACAGCGGCATCGACCCCGACCACCCTGACCTCGCGTCGAACATCGACGTCGCCGACTCGGTGAACTGCACCGACGCCGGCCGGCCGGACACCTCGGCCACGGGTTGGTACCCCACGACCAGTGACCACGGCACCCACGTGGCCGGCACCATCGGCGCCGCCCGCAACGGCACCGGCATCGTCGGCGTCGCCCCCGGCGTGAAGATGGCGTCGGTGAAGGTCGTCAGCGACGAGGGCTTCATCTACCCGGAGTTCGCGGTCTGTGGCTTCGTCTGGGCCGGCCAGCACGGCATGGACGTCACCAACAACAGCTACTACGTCGACCCGTTCATGTTCTACTGCGAGGACCAGGCCGACCAGTACGCCGCCAAGGAAGCCGTACGACGTGCGGTGACCTGGTCCACCGACCAGGGCGTCGTGCACGCCGCTGCGGCCGGCAACGCGTCGTACGACCTGTCGAACAAGACGACCGACGACACCAGCCCGGACGACAGCACGCCGATCGTGCGCACGATCAACAGCGAGTGCGACGACATCCCGACCGAGCTGGACGGCGTCGTCACCGTCTCGTCGCTGGAGCGCTTCCCGACCACGGGTCTCGAGAACCGGTTGTCCGGATTCAGCAACCGCGGTCTCGGCGTCATCGACGTCGCCGCGCCTGGGTCGCGCATCCTGTCGACCATCGTGACCAACAACGGCTACGGCCTGAAGTCGGGTACGTCGATGGCGTCGCCGCACGTCGCCGGAGTCCTCGCGCTGATGAAGTCGGTGCACCCGGACTGGACGCCCGCCCAGATGGTCGAGAAGTTGCGGTCCCAGGCCGACGACCACGCCTGTGTCGTGGCCACCGCCGGGGCGCCGTGCGTCGGCACCGACCAGGACAACAGCTACTACGGGGAGGGCGTCGTCGACGCACTCGACGCGGTCAGCTGACCGTCCGCTGACCGTCGACCGGGCAGCGTCGTCAACCTCTGGTCAGAACCTGCGTGACCAGAGGTTGACGGCGTAGTCCACCTCGACGCCGTCGTGGTGGCGCAGGATCTCCTCGGCGATCTCCGGCTTGAACTCGATGCGCACCACGGCCTCGAGGTCGGCGCGGTTCTCGAACCGCCACCCCATGTCGATGCGGTCGAGTGTCCAGCCGCGGATGCCCCAGAACCGTTCGGTGTCCTCGGGGGAGTCCAGGTGCGGGTAGCCGCGCCGGAACCATGCGCCGAACGTGGAGCGCGAGCCGTCGTTGTCGATGACCAGCGCGGTGCCCCCGGGCCGCAGCACCCGGTCGAGCTCGACCAGGCCGGGCTCGCAGCCGCGTCCGAAGAAGTACGCCCACCGCGCCTGGACGACGTCCACGGACGAGTCGGGCAACGGGATCGCCTGCGCGGTCCCGGCCAGCACCTCGGCGTTGGTGACGTCGCGCGAACGGAGGCGGCGCTCGGCCAGCCGGATGAGCCCGGGGTGCGGCTCGACGCCGATGACCTTCGCCGCGCTCGTGGCGAAGCGCGGCAGGTGGAAGCCCGAGCCACAGCCCAGGTCGAGCACGACCTGCCCGGACCAGTCGACCCGTGCCTCCATGGCCGACCAGAGTCGACCGTCGGGGTCGGCGGCGTGGTTCTCGAGCTCGTAGGTGGCGGTGTGGTGCCAGATGTTCGGACTCGGGATCGCGCCCTGCGCCGGAGACATGCTCGGCCGATCAAACTCAGATACGGACGATGCCGTTCGGCGTGAGGACCTGCGCGGCGAGGATGCCCGGGGTGCCGTGCGGGGCGACCCACTCGACCTTGACGTCCTCGAGCGGGGCTTCGACGGTCTCGCCGAGCCACTCGCTGACCCGCTGCGGGTCACCGGCGATCTCGATGCCCGCGAGGGACACGGTGCCGTCGGCGCCGGCGGACGGGTGCAGCTCGGCCGGGACGCCCCAGTTGATGAAGAACGGGAGCTGCGGGTCGGCGATCAGGCCGTTGATGCCGATCTGCTGCCACTTCAGCGAGGTGCCGTCGGGGCGGTGCCGTGAGCCGGGTGCGGCCGCGCGGCCGAGCCGCTCCTCGACGACCGAGATGTCCGGGACGGCGACGGCCCAGCCGAGCCAGCCGCCACCGAGGGCGGAGCGGGCCTTCACGGCCTGGCCGAACGGCGCCTTGTCGGATGCCGGGTGGTCGAGCGCCTGGACGATCTCGAGGTAGATCCCGTCGGCCAGCGGAAGGATCATGTTGATCGTGCCGAAGCGGGGGTGGACACCACCGTCGACGAACTCACGACCGAGTGCTGTGCCGAGCCGCGCAGCGGTGCTCTCGAGTCCGTCGGGTCCTGCCGCGTAGGAGAGATGGTCGAGGCGCATGTCAGACATTCTGAACATGGCCTGAGAGAACGAAACCGGCGGGGTACGGGTTTCTTGATGTCGAGAGGTGATCGTCACCCCAGCCGCGTCAGCGCGGGTCGGCCGGATGCAGCGCCAGGGCCGACCGCGAACGCAGGTGCGCCTCGCAGTGGCGGACCAGTTCGTCGTACCCCTTGCGGCCCATCAGGGCGACCAGCTCGGCCTCGTTGGAGATGTAGACCGGCTCCATGGCGACGTGGGCCTCGGTGTTGCCCGAGCAGTACCAGTCGAGGTCGTGGCCGCCGGCGCCCCAGCCGCGGCGGTCGTACTCGGTGATGCAGACCTCCGTGTACGACGACCCGTCCATCCGCTCGACCTCGCGGAAGGTGCGCCGGATCGGCAGCTGCCAGCACACGTCCGGCTTGGTCTCGAGCGGGTTGCGACCCTGGTCGAGGGCGAGGCCGTGGAGCGCACATCCCGCTCCTGCGTGGAAGTTCTCGCGATTCGCGAACACGCAGGAGTTCTGGCCGTCGACCTTGTGGGCGCGCGTCTTGCGCTCGCCGTCGTCGTCCTTCTCCACCCAGTCCTTGCGCTTCACGGGACGTCCGGGGTGGTGCTGCCACTGCTCGGGAGTGAGCTGCTCGACGAAGCCGGCGACCCGCTCCTCGTCCTCCTTGTCGGCGAAGTGTGCGCCGAGGGTGCAGCAGCCGACGTCGGGGGAATCGGCGTAGATGCCGGCGCAACCGCTGCCGAAGATGCAGGTGAAGGACGACGTCAGCCAGGTCAGGTCACAACGCAGGACCTCGGTCTCGTCGGCGGGGTTGGTGAACTCCACCCACGCACGGGGAAAGTCGAGCGGGACCTCAGGCATCCGCCCAATCTAGAGGACATGGCACAGCGAACGGCCCGGCGCCGAGTACCGTGGACGCATGCGGCTGGGCGTCCTCGACATCGGTTCCAACACCGGTCATCTGCTCGTGGTCGACGCCCACGACGGTGCCGCCCCGCTTCCGGCGTACTCCTACAAGGAGCCGCTCCGTCTCGCCGAACACCTCGACGAGGCGGGTGACGTCTCGCAGACCGGCATCGACGCCCTTGCTGCGTTCACGGCACAGGCCGTTCGCGTGGCCGAGGAGAAGGGTTGCGAGGAGATGCTCTCCTTCGCGACCTCCGCGGTGCGCGACGCCGGCAACTCCGAGGCCGTCCTCGCGCATGTCGAGCAGCAGACCGGCGTGCGGATCGCCGTACTCCCGGGGGAGGACGAGGCCCGCCTCACCTTCCTGGCCGTACGACGATGGTTCGGCTGGTCAGCCGGTCGACTCGCTGTCTTCGACATCGGCGGGGGTTCCCTCGAGATCGCGGCAGGCTCCGACGAGCGCCCGACGGTGGCGTGGTCGTTGCCGCTGGGCGCTGCGCGCCTGGCCCGCGCGGACTTCGCCGAGGCCCCGGACGAGGAGAACCTGCGCCAGATCCGGCGCCGGATCCGTTCCGAGATCGCCCGCGACGCCGGCCACCTGTTGCGCTCCGGCACCACGCACCGCGCGGCCGCGACCTCGAAGACCTTCCGTTCGCTGGCGCGCATCTGTGGCTCGGCGCCGTCCGGCGACGGCCCGCTGGTCCCACGCAGCCTGCCGCTCGCCGAGCTGCGGCAGTGGATCCCCAAGCTGGTCGCGATGACGCCCGAGGAGCTGGCCGAGCTGCCCGGTGTGTCGCCGAGCCGCACCCACCAGATCGTTCCGGGCGCCCTGGTCGCCGAAGCGTGCATGGACATCTTCGATCTCGCCGAGCTCGAGATCTGCCCGTGGGCGCTGCGTGAAGGCGTGATCCTGGAGCGCATCGACAAGCTCGGCGTGGCCGACGGACCGTGACGGTCCCCGCGAACCGCCCCCGGATCGGACTGTCCACCAGTTCGGTCTATCCCGAGTCGACCGCACACGGCTTCGCCTATGCGGCCAGCGTCGGCTACGAGGCCGTCGAGGTGATGGTCGGCATCGACGCGCTGTCGCAACAGGTCAGTGCCGTCAAGCACCTCTCCGAGCACCACGAGATGCCGGTCAGTGCGATCCATGCGCCGTGCCTGCTGTTCACGCAGGCGGTCTGGGGTGTCGAGCCGTGGGGCAAGCTCGAGCGCTCCGCGGCGATGGCCCACGAGGTCGGGGCCGAGGTCGTCGTCGTCCACCCGCCGTTCCGGTGGCAGAAGGAGTACGCCCGCGACTTCGTCAACGGCATCGCTGCCCTCGAGGAGTCCTCGGGCATCGCGTTCGCGGTGGAGAACATGTACCCGTGGCGGGCATCTCGCCGGCAGATGGAGATGTACCTGCCGGGCTGGGATCCGTCCGCGGAGCCCTACGCCAACACCACGATCGACCTCTCCCATGCATCGATCGCGCGGTCCGACCCGATCGCGATGGCCGAGCGACTGGGTTCCCGGTTGCGCCACATCCACCTGACCGACGGCACCGACTCCGCCAAGGACGAGCACCTGGTGCCCGGTCGCGGCGACATCGGCGCGGCGGCCTTCCTCGAGCACCTGGCCGCCACCGGCTTCGCGGGCGAGGTGGTGCTCGAGATCAACACCCGGCGCTGCACGACCCGCGAGGAGCGCGAGGCGGACCTGCGCGAGTCGCTGGAGTTCGCCAAGCAGCACCTGACCGTCGTACCGGTGGAGGATCATTCGACGCATGGCGAGTGATGCGGTGGTGACGATCGAGGCGCTGCGGGTGGTCCGCGGCGGCAACGTCGTCCTCGAGGGCCTGGACCTCGCGATCGGCCCCGGCGTCACCGGCCTCCTGGGCCCGTCCGGGTGCGGGAAGTCGACGCTGTTGCGCAGCATCGTCGGCGTGCAGCGGATCGCCGCCGGCTCGGTCACCGTGCTCGGCGCCGAGGCGGGAAGTCCCGCTGTACGCGACCGCGTCGGCTACCAGACCCAGTCCTCCAGCGTGTACGACGACCTGACGGTCACCGAGAACCTCCGCTTCTTTGCGCGGGTGCTCGGCAGGTCGGCCGGCACCGTCGACGAGGCCGTTGCCGCGGTCGACCTCGGCAGCCACCGCGACAGCGTGGTGTCCCGGCTCAGCGGCGGTCAGCGATCGCGGGTCGGACTGGCCGTGGCGCTCCTCGGGAAGCCGGACCTGCTGGTCCTCGACGAGCCCACGGTCGGGCTCGATCCCGTTCTGCGGCGCGACCTGTGGGCGCTGTTCCACCGGATCGCGGACGCCGGCACGGCGGTGCTGGTGTCGAGCCACGTGATGGACGAGGCCGAGCGCTGTGACCACCTGCTGCTGATGCGCGAGGGGCGGATCCTCGCCCAGGGCACGCCTGCCGCCATCAAGGAGCGCGCGGGCGCCGCCGACATCGAGAGCGCGTTCCTCACCCTCGTCGAGTCCGGGGACCCCGCATGAACCTGCGCATCACGCTCGCCATCGCCACCCGTGTGCTGACCCAGTTGCGCCGTGACCACCGCACGCTCGCGATGCTGCTCGTCCTGCCCTGCCTGCTGCAGGCCCTGCTGTGGTGGGTCTTCCAGGAAACGCCACTGGTCTTCGACCGGATCGGACCGGCGCTGCTCGCGATCTTCCCGTTCTTCGTGATGTTCCTGGTGACCAGCGTGACGACGCTCCGCGAGCGGTCGAGCGGCACCCTCGAGCGACTGTTCACCATGCCCATGGGCCGTCTGGACTTCCTGCTCGGCTACGCCCTCGCGTTCGGTGCCGTCGCGGCGGTCCAGGCCTCCCTCGCTGCAGGCGTTGCGATCGGCCTGCTCGACCTCGACATCCGCGGGGCCGCCGGCCTGCTCGTCGTCGTCGGCGTGGCCGATGCGGTCCTCGGCACGGCGCTCGGCCTCTTCGTGTCCGCGTTCGCGCGCACCGAGTTCCAGGCCGTCCAGTTCCTGCCGGCGATCGTGGTGCCGCAGATCCTGCTGTGTGGCCTGCTGGTGCCACGGGATCGATTGCCGCGGGCGCTCGAGATCGTGGCCGACCTGCTGCCGTTGTCCTACGCGGTCGACGCCATGGAGCAACTGGCGACGAGCACGCGCTCGGGCGAGGTGTGGCGCGACGTGGCGATCGTGGCCGGGTTCGCCGTCGCGGCGCTGGCTCTCGGAGCGGCGACCCTGCGGCGTCGTACGGACTGATCAAGGGGGGCCGACGTGGGGTTGGTCTCACCCCGGCTCGGCCCTGAAACCCCCATTCCTTGGGCACTTTGCGTAAGTTGGAGCCATGCGACCGGTTCGGGATTCACTCCTCGTGCTGGCGCGCAGCGGCACCGTGAAGAAGGTGGTCACGACGCTGCCGATCACCTCGGGGATCGTGCGCAGCTACGTGCCCGGCGAGACGGTGCCCGAAGCCCTGGCCGCCGTCGAGCAGCTCGCCGCGCAGGGTGTTCACACGACGATCGACCGCCTCGGCGAGGACGTCCTCGACGCCGCGCAGGCAACCGCCACCGTGCAGGCGTACCGGATCCTGCTGGACAAGATCGCGGACCGGCGCCTCGGCCACCGCGCCGAGGTGTCCCTGAAGCTCACCGCCGTCGGCCTGCTCCTCGAGGACGGTGAGCGGATCGCGCTCGCCAACGCCCGCAAGATCTGTCGTGCGGCCAGCGGCGCGGGCACCACGGTCACCATCGACATGGAGGACCACACCGTCACCGATGCCACGCTCGGCATCGTGCTGGCGTTGCGGGAGGAGTTCCCGACGGTCGGCGCGGTCGTGCAGGCCTACCTCCACCG
>JAKFEI010000186.1:0-7503 GCA_036675765.1 Nocardioides sp.
ACCTGCTGACCGAGCGCGACCTTCACGGCTCCGGTGAGGGTCGCGATGTCGAGGATGAGATCAGGGGCCAGTTCGGTGACGGCGTAGGCGAGGGCGTCGGCGAGGACCAACCGGCCCTCGGCGTCGGTGTTGCCGACCTCGGTGGTGCGCCCACCCCAGTGCCGGATCACGTCTCCCGGACGCAGCGCGCTGCCGGAGATGGCGTTCTCGGCGGCCGCGACCAGGCCGATGACGCGCACCGGGCAGTCGACGTCGGCCAGCGCGGCCATCGTGGCCAGCACGACGCCGCCACCGGTCATGTCGCGCTTCATCGAGGCCATGGAGGCGGCCGGCTTGATCGACAGGCCGCCGGTGTCGAAGGTGATGCCCTTGCCGACGAGCACCACGAGCGGAAGCTTCTTCGCTGCGCGGGCGCTGACACCGCGGGGCGTGTAGTCCAGCCGGATCAGTCGCGGCGGGGTTGCCGACGCGGCGCCGACCGCAAGGATGCCGCCGAAGCCCTCGCTGGCGAGGTCCTGCTCGTCCCAGACCTGCAGGTCGAGGCCAGCCGCTGGTGCGATCTGCTCGGCCTGGGTGACCAGCCAGGCGGGGTTCTTCAGGTTGGCCGGCACGGTCGCCAGCAGCCGCGAGCGCCATCCGGCACCGCCGAGCGCGACCGCGCGTTCGAGCACCGCCCGGTCACCGGCGATCTCCGGGCCCGCGACGACGACGCGGCGCACCGGCAGCCGCTCAGGTCCCTGGGAACGCCAGTGGAAGACGAAGCTCCCCAGCATGGTGCCGACCACGAAGGCCTCGACCGACGCGTGGACGTCGGACAGTTCGGCGTCGGCAACGACCGGAATCGACGTGGCGACGGCGTCGCGGTCGAAGGTCGCCCGCGCCAGTGCGGCGCCCGCCCGGCGCAGGTCGATCGGCCGGCCGGCACCGACGCCGACCAGGACCACCAGGCGCAGGTCGGGATTGGTCGTCGTACCGCCGGGGACCGGGACGGTCGCGACCTCGGCGGTCGCTCCGGTCAGTCCGTGCACCTCGGCGATGCCGACGAGGTCGAGATCGAGCTCGTCGGCGAGTTCCGCTGCTCCCGGACCCAACAGGAAGGGCACCTCGGCGTCACCCGGCAGCACCGGGAGCGCGACGACATCGACGCCGATGATGGCGCCGGGCAGAAGCTCGCTGAGCGCGAACTCCGGAGGTGAGACCTGGCCCGGGAGGGCCGGTTCCCGGGTGCTGGAAGCAGCGGGTGGGGTCACCCGACCACAGTCTTGAGCGCGTCGCCGAGCGCAGAGGCCTCCTCGGCGTTGAGCTCGACCACGAGTCGGCCACCGCCCTCGAGCGGAACGCGCATCACGATGCCGCGCCCCTCCTTGGTGACCTCGAGCGGACCGTCGCCGGTCCGAGGCTTCATTGCCGCCATGCGGCACCCCTCTTCCACTAACTTCTGCGAGTTTGTCGTGCGCCCTGTGCACCCGACTTGTGCGCTGCGCCATTATCGCCCATGCCACACAAACCGCGCAGCCACGGGTCGGTGTCGCCGCCGGGCCGGGCATTCAGTCCGAAGGGTCGTCGGTGGCGTCCTCCGCCTCCTCGACGGTCGAATGCCCCCAATAATCGGGGGTCCTGACCTTCGCGCGAGGCTCCATCTCGGCCGCCATCCGGGTGAGCAGCGCGTCGACCTCCGACATTCGATAACCGCGGAAAGCCAGCGAGAAACGAATCGTGCGGAGATCACCGGCCTCGATCCTGCGATCGGCAGGGACCAGCGCATCGGGGCGGTCGTCGTACGCCGGGGCCATCGGCTCGCCATGACCGGCGGCCAGCATCGCGACTCCGCCCATGGCGAGCACGATGAGGACGGCGAAGACCCACATCATCGGATGGGACATGGTCGGTGTCTCCTCACGCGTGCCGCTCGCGGGCGGCGACCATCAGCGCGACGGCCTCGTCGACGTCATCGGTCAGGGTCAGCATGTCGATGTCGGTCTGCTTGATGCGGGCGTCGGCCAGCATGGAGCCCTGCATCCAGTCGATCAGGCCCTGCCAGTACTCCACGCCCATCAGGACGATCGGGAACTGGGTGATCTTGAGGGTCTGCGACAGCGTCATCGCCTCGAAGAGCTCATCCAGGGTGCCGATGCCGCCCGGCAGGACGATGTAGCCCTGCGAGTACTTCACGAACATCATCTTGCGGACGAAGAAGTAGCGGAAGTTCAGCCCGAAGGCGACGTAGTCGTTGAGCTTGGCCTCCCACGGGAGTTCGATGCCGAGTCCCACGCTCTCGCCGCCGGCTTCCATCGCACCCTTGTTGGCTGCCTCCATGGCACCCGGACCACCACCGGTGATCACGGCAAAGCCGGCATCGGCCAACGCGGCACCGACGCGAACGCCGATGTCGTAGGCGGGGTGGGTCGGGGGGATGCGCGCCGAACCGAAGACCGAGATCGCCGGACCGAGCTCCGCGAGGTCGTTGAAGCCCTCGACGAACTCCGCCTGGATCTTCAGGACCCGCCACGTGTCGGTGTGCACCCATCCGCCGTCGCCGCGGCTGTCGAGCAGTCGCTGGTCGGTGGTGGAGCCCTCGGGACGGCCCTTGCTCGGCCGCGGCCCTGGTCCGTTTCGCCTCGTCATCGTTGAACCTCTCGTCTCGGGTCGGCTGACACATCTCCCAGGAGCCACTGCCGCAACTGCTGTTCGCACTGCTCGATCTGCGCCACCTCGACGAACTCCTCCTGCTTGTGCGCGAGGAGGGGGTCGCCCGGTCCGTAGTTGACGGCCGGCACCCCCAGCGCGGTGAACCGGGCCACGTCGGTCCAGCCGAACTTCGGGTTGACCACGCCGCCGACGGCGTCCACGAAGGCCCGTGCCGCAGGCTGTTCGAGCCCCGGCAGGGCCCCGGGCGCGGAGTCGGTCAGGGTGATGTCGAAGCCGTCGAAGAACTCCCGCACGAACGCCAGGGCCTCGGCCTCGGAACGGTCCGGCGCGAACCGGAAGTTCACGGTGACCACGCATTCGTCGGGAATGACGTTGCCGGCGACGCCACCGCTGATCCCGACCGCGTTGAGTCCCTCGTGGTACTCCAGCCCGTCGATCACGGGCCGCCGGGCGTCGTACTCGTTCAACCGGGCGAGTACGGCGGCCGCCGCGTGGATCGCGTTGACGCCCTTCCAGCTGCGGGCTGAATGGGCGCGCTCGCCGCGCGTGCGGACGTCGACGCGCAGGGTGCCCTGGCACCCGGCCTCGACGACAGCGTTCGACGGCTCCATCAGGATCGCGAAGTCCGCCTCCAGCAACGCCGGGTCGGACTCGCTGAGCAGGCGCAGGCCGTTGAGAGCGGAGTCGATCTCCTCGCAGTCGTAGAGCACGAAGGTCACGTCGTGCACCGGCTCGGGCACGGTGGCGGCCAGTCGCAGGATGACCGCGTCGCCACCCTTCATGTCGCAGGTGCCCAGGCCGTGCAGGAGGCCGTTCTCGAGGCGGCTCGGCAGGTTGTCGTTGAGGGGAACCGTGTCGAGGTGGCCCGCGATGACGACCCGCGACGCCCGACCGAGTTCGGTGCGCGCGACGAGGGTGTTGCCGTGCCGGCTGACCGCGAGGTGCGGCAGCGCCACGAGCGCTGCCTCGACGGTGTCGGCGATCGCCTGCTCGTTGCGGCTGACCGACTCGATGTCGACCAGTGCCCGGGTCAGGGAGACGACATCGGTGGAGAGGTCGAGGGGGTGCGGCGGACTCACCTGACCAGTCAAGCAGGCCAGCCCACGGCACCCACCCATCCGGGCCCGGCTTCACCGATGGTTTCGCGAAAATCTGCGCGGGGTATCCCGGAAGGGTCACCAGAACAGGTTTGTCGATCTCGGGAGAAGCAGGATGGCCTTCGACTACGAACAACTCGATTCACTTCTCGACGACGCGGCCCGCGAGGCCGCCTTCGCCGACCTCACCCGGCGGGACGGCTGGGACTACGACGCCGGCAAGGACTACGTCGTCAAGACCGAGAACTACGGCGAGAGCTCCAGCGTGCAGACGGTCTACTTCGACGGTCGCGCCACGCTCGGTGGCTACAACATCGGAGCAACCAGCCCGACCGAGCCGTTCCCCTCGCTCGCTGCGGACTACGCCGGCATGGTGTCGGGCTGGCGCAGCAAGCTCGACCAGGCCGTGTCCGGCTGGGACGGCGTCCCGAAGCCCTCGGTCCTCGACGACGCCAAGGCGCAGTGCCTGCTGGGTGTGCAGAAGCTGGCTGGCGGCACCGGCAACGGCGGATCCCAGTTCGGGAACCCCGACCTCGAGGCGATCGGCTACATCCGCAAGTTCATCCCGAGCCCGGACCAGGGCGGCCAGACCATCAGCGCGTTCTACACCAACTACGGACCCGAGCGCCTGGAGACGGTGCTCGACGGCCAGTGCGAGGCAGTGGCCGCGCTGGGGGTGGCGATCACGGGCACGCAGAAGTTGTTCGAGACCTCCCGCGAAGACGTCGCGAACCTCGTCGGCAACGCGAAGGAGGCGTTCCGGCAGACCCGCAAGGACTACTCGAACCTCCAGACCATCCAGACCGTGCTGACGGTCGCCAACGCGACGGCCGGCGTGCTGGGGGTGTTCATCGGGCCCGGTGTCGGTACGGCGGCGATCGGCGGGTTGAGTGCCGGCACGTCCTTCCTCAGCACGGCGCTGGGCCTGCTCCCGAAGCCGACGGAGTCGAAGCTGCCCTACAGCGGCTCCTCGCCCAACGACGTCTACAACGACTTCAAGAAGGCCTTCACCACCCTCACCGAGAAGGCCGAGGCACAGGACCGCGGCCTGCAGATGGTGCTCGAGAGCATGCTCGCCGCGGTCAACGACCCGGTGAACCGCCTGAACTTCCACGTCCACCCCGGCCAGGGGGAAGCCCCGCTCGGCGACACGATCAACGTGCAGTACTCCACGCTGGAGCACATCGGCTACGAGTCCATGCCGACCGTGGCACGGGCCTTCCTCCAGGCCGCCGACCAGGTCGAGAGCAGCAACCAGATCAACGCCTGGATCCGCACCGGCATCGTCGGACTCGGCAGCTACGGCTGCTACTTCGCGTGGCGCGACCTCGCCTACCAGATCACGCCGCTGCTCAACGACACCGGCGCGGAGGTCGTCCGGGCCGGTGAGTCACTGGCCGAGGCAGCGGGGTACTTCCGCGACAGCGACGGCTGGGCGAAGGACAAGCTCGGCGCCAACTACAAGGAGCTGGAAGGCGCCGAGCTCGGCTGGCAGGACCCGTACGTGCCGCCGCCCCCGCCTCCGCGTCGACACGGCGGCCCGCAGCCGTTCTGACCCGGGTCAGGCCAGCGCCAGGCGGATGGCGGCCGGTTCGCCGTCACCCACGACGACCGCAGTGGCACCTTCGGCGGCCACCTCGGCGCTGACCGTGTACGACGTCGCGAGCGTCTCGCCCGCGATCAGCGCCTCGTGCGTGGTGGCTGCCGCCAGGACCGCCGCCGAGCCGGACACGACGAGCTCGATCCGGTCGGTCACGTCGAGACCGCCGTCCTTGCGGGCCTGCTGGACCGCACGGACGAGGTCGCGGGCGAGGCCCTCCTCGGCGAGCTCGGGTGTCACGACGGTGTCGAGGACGACGAAGCCGCCGGTCGGCAGCATGCCGGTCGCGGCGCCCTCGGCGGCGTCGCCGACGGCCGTCTCCAGGGAGTACTCCCCTTCGACGAGCGCGAGGCCGCCCGAGGTGACGGTGCCGTCGTCGGCCACGGACCAGTCGCCCGTCTTCGAGCCCTTGATCGCGAGCTGGACGTCCTTGCCGAGGCGCGGACCGGCCGCACGGGCGTTGACGGTGAGCTTCTGCTCGACGCCGTAGCCCTCGGCCTCGTCGGAGTCAGCAGCCACCAGGCGCACCGACTTCACGTTGAGCTCGTCGGCGATGATCTCGCTGAACGGCTCGAGTGCGGTCGGGTCAGCCACCACGACGGTGAGCTGGGCCAGCGGCAGGCGGTTGCGCAGCCGGGCGGCCTTGCGCAGCGCGGACGTGGCCGAGCAGACCTCGCGGACCTGGTCCATCGCAGCGACGAGCCCGTCATCGGCCGGCAGTGCCGACACGTCGGGCCAGTCGGCCAGGTGCACCGAGCGTTCGCCGGTCAGGCCGCGCCAGATCTCCTCGGTGGTCAACGGCAGCAGCGGGGCGATGGCCCGGCACACGACGTCGAGCACCGCGGCCAGCGTCTCGAACGCTTCGGCCTTGCCCTCCCAGAACCGCTCGCGGGAGCGCCGGACGTACCAGTTGGTCAGCACGTCGAAGAACGCACGCGTGGTCTCGCAGGCGTCCGCGATGGCGTACTCGTCGAGCTCGGCGGTCAGCTTGTCGACGTACTGCCTGGTCTTGGCGAGCAGGTAGCGGTCGAGCGGGTCGGTCGAGTCCGTCGAACCCTGGGCGTCGTAGTGCTCTGCGTTGGCGTAGAGCGCGAAGAAGTACCACGTGTTCCAGAGCGGGATCATCACCTGGCGCACGGCCTCGCGGATGCCCTGCTCGGTCACGACGAGGTTGCCACCGCGCAGGATCGGGCTGGCCATCAGGAACCAGCGCATCGCGTCGGCGCCGTCGCGGTCGAAGACCTCGGACACGTCGGGGTAGTTGCGCAGCGACTTCGACATCTTGTTGCCGTCGGAGCCGAGCACGATGCCGTGGCTGATGCACGACGAGAACGCCGGCTTGTCGAACAACGCCGTCGCCAGGATGTGCAGCGTGTAGAACCAGCCGCGGGTCTGGCCGATGTACTCGACGATGAAGTCCGCCGGGAAGTGCTGCTCGAACCAGTCGGTGTTCTCGAACGGGTAGTGCACCTGGGCGAAGCTCATCGAGCCCGAGTCGAACCACACGTCGAGCACGTCGGAGACGCGACGCATCGTCGACCTGCCGGTCGGGTCGTCGGGGTTCGGGCGGGTCAGGTCGTCGATCCACGGGCGGTGCAGGTCGCGCAGGCCCTGGGCGTTGACCGGCAGGCGACCGAAGTCGCGCTCGATCTCGTCGAAGGAGCCGTAGACGTCGATCCGCGGGTACGTCGGGTCGTCGCTCTTCCACACCGGCACCGGGCTGCCCCAGAAGCGGTTGCGGGTGATCGACCAGTCGCGGGCGTTCTCGAGCCACCGACCGAACTGGCCGTCCTTGATGTGCTCGGGGGTCCAGCGGATGTCCTGGTTGAGCTCCCCCATCCGGTCCTTGATCTTGGTGACCTCGACGAACCACGACGAGACGGCCATGTAGATCAGGGGCTCGCGGCAGCGCCAGCAGTGCGGGTAGGAGTGGTTGTAGGACTCGCGGCGCAGGAGCACGGTGCCCGGGCTGACCGAGGCCGACGCGGCCTTGAGGTCACCGATGATGTGCGGGTTCGCGTCGAAGACCTGCATGCCTTCGTAGTCGGTCACCGGGAACGTGAAGCGCCCGTCCTTGCCGACGGGTACGACGGTCTCGACGCCAGCCGCGTCGAGGATCGCCTTGTCGTCCTCACCGAAGCCGGGCGCGAGGTGCAC
>JAKFEI010000093.1:0-7485 GCA_036675765.1 Nocardioides sp.
CTCGGCCTGGTGCGCGGTGTGCGACACCAGCGCCTGTCGCAGCGACCGGGTGGCCCGACGTCGTACACGACGGTCGAGGAGTTCAGCGGCCCGCTCGTGAAGCTGGCCGGGCCCGGCCGGGTGGCCGACGGCTTCCGCCGCCATGCCGAGGGGCTCAAGAAGCGCGCTGAGTCCTTGGCGCGGACCGGGCAGGCTGGGAACCCGGCGGAATGAGTTCGCTGGAGTTGCGGGCCGACCACAGGGCGAAGGCGAGGATCGCGACTCCGCAGACGATGTCGACGATGACGTGCGTCTGGCGCCACCAGACCATGTCGGTGGCGCCCGGGACCGTGTAGTGCGCGATGCCGATCAGCCCCGACAGTGAGTAGCCGGTCAGGGCGATCGCAGCCGTGGTGATGTGACGCCGGAACCACAGCAGCAGCCCGACCGCACCGAAGGCCGTGAACAGGAACCAGCCGAAGGCGACCAGGGCGGCGGACGGCACCGGCAGCGAACTGTCCGATGCGGGCACCGGGTAGTCGTCGTAGTTGACGTAGTTGTCGACGTAGTGGACGACCGACACCAGCACCGCGATCCCGAGCAACCAGCCCAGGACCCGTGTCGCTCGCAGATAGCTCACGGGTCCCAGACTAGGGCGTACGCCCTTGGCGTTGGGTCACTGCTCAGGCGGAAGCGACTCCCAGCACCGGCACGGAGGTGGCGCCGGTGGCGGGGCGCAACCAGACCCGGGTACCGGCGTCCAGCTCGAGCGCCCGCGCGTGCGTGCGGGACAGGACGACCTGCGTGGTCTCCCCCTGGTCCTCGACGTCGACCGTCAGCCGCACCTCGAAGCCCACCCGCAGCGAACGGGCGATCGTCCCCGCGAACGCGGGCGGCGTGCCCGGCGCGACGGCCGGAGACAGGGCCAGCTCGATGTCGTGCGGACGAAGGCGAACGTTGCCGAGTCGGGTGACGTCGCCGAGGAAGCCCATCACGAAGTCGTTGGCGGGCTCGTCGTACAACTGGTCGGGCGTGCCGATCTGCTCGATCCGGCCGTTGTTGATGACCACGATCTCGTCGGCGACCTCCATCGCCTCCTCCTGGTCGTGCGTGACGAACACGGTCGTCACGTGGACCTCGTCGTGCAGGCGACGCAGCCAGTCGCGCAGCTCCTTGCGGACCTTCGCGTCGAGCGCACCGAACGGCTCGTCGAGCAGCAACACGCTCGGCTCGACCGCGAGGGCACGGGCCAGGGCGAGGCGCTGGCGCTGGCCGCCCGAGAGCTGCGACGGCAGCCGGTGGGCGAACTGCGAGAGGTGCACGAGCTCGAGGAGCTCGGCGACCTTCGCCTTGACCTCGGCCTTCGGGCGCTTGCGGATCTCCAGGCCGAACGCGACGTTCTTGGCGACCGTCATGTGCTTGAAGACCGCGTAGTGCTGGAACACGAAGCCGACGTTGCGCTTCTGCGGGGGCAGCCGGGTCGCGTTGACGCCCTCGATCTCGACCGAGCCGCTGTCGGCCGTGTCGAGGCCGGCGATGATCCGCAGCAGCGTGGACTTGCCGCCACCACTGGGACCGAGGAGCGCAGTGAGCTGGCCCGTCGGCAGGGAGACGTTGATGTCCTCCAGGGCGATGAAATCGCCGTACTTCTTGTTGATCCCGGAAACTTCGATGCTCATGTGCGTGGTCCCTACTGGTGATCCGGCTTGCGGATGAGCGACACGACGACGAGGGCCAGCACGGAGGCGAGCACGAGCACGAATGCGGCGGCGTACGCCGTCGGCTCCTCGTAGTTGGTGTAGCGGTTCTGGATGAGGATGGTGGCGGTCTCGCCGCGGAACTCGGCGCCGGGGCTGACGATCTTCACGGCCCCGAACTCACCGAGCGAACGGGCCAGGCTCAGCACCACGCCGTACACGACGGCCCACTTGATGCTGGGCAGCGTGATCCGGCGGAAGGTCTGCCACCCGTTGGCGCCCAGGCTGCTCGCGGCGAGCTCGGCGTCGATGCCGATCTCCTCGAGCACGGGCACGATCTCGCGCACCACCAACGGCAGGCTGACGAACGCGGTGGCCATGATCAGGCCGGGCGTCGTACCGATGATGAAGATCCCCGCGGACTCCAGCACACCGCCGAACCAGCCCTGGCCACTGCTGTAGGCCAGCACCAGCGCGAGGCCGACGACGACCGGCGACACCGACATCGGCAGGTCGACGAGCACCGACAGGACCCGTCGTCCCGGGAACTTGTAGCGCACCAGCAGCAGCGAGATGCCCACGCCGAAGACGGTGTTGATGAGCACGGCCCAGAAGGCACAGGTCGCGGTCAGCTGGAAGGCGTACGTCACCGACGGGTCCTGGAGGCGCTCGAGGAACGCCGCGATGCCGCCCTCAGCACCCTGCTCGATCGGCGCGAACGTCCGGGCCGTGACTTCGTAGAGGGGCCACACGACGAGCACGGACAGGTAGGCGATGACGGAGAACCGCAGCACGTAGGTGACCGGGCCCTTGCGGCCGCGGATGGTCGATGTGTCAGCCACGACGCGCCACCCTCCGCGAGACCAGGTCGAGCACGACGATGGTGAAGATCGCGACCAGCAGCAGGAGTACGGCGACCGCCGCGGCTCCGGCCTGGTTGTCGCCCTCGATGAACTTGAGGATCTTCAGCGAGGCGACCTCGGTCTGGTACGGCGTGTTGCCGGAGATGAGCACGAGCGAGCCGAACTCACTGATCGCCCGGGCGAACCCGAGCGAGGAACCGGCCGTGATCGCCGGCACCAGGCTCGGCAGGATGATCCGGCGGAACGTCGTGAAGCGCGACGCACCGAGGGAGGCCGCAGCCTCCTCGACGTCCGCGTCCAGTTCGATCAGCACCGGCTGCACGGTCCGCACCACGAAGGGCAGCGTCACGAACAGCAAGGCCAGGAAGATGCCCTGGCGGGTGTTCACGATGTTGATCCCGACGGGACTCTCCGGGCCGTAGAGGCTCAGCAGCACCAGGCCGGCCACGATCGTCGGCAGCGCGAACGGGATGTCGATGACGACGTCCAGGATCCGCTTGCCGAAGAACTGGTCACGGACCAGCACCCAGGCCACCACGGTCCCGAGGATGCCGTTGACGACCGTCACGAGCCCGGCCTCGATCACGGTGAGCCGCAGCGCAGCGAAGGTCTGTGCGTCGGTCAGCGTGTTCCAGAACGCGCCCCAGCCACCGGCCGCAGCGGCCCCCACGACCGCCGCGAGCGGCAGCAGCACCAGCACGCTGAACCAGACCAGCGCGATGCCGAGACCGATGCCCGAGGCCGGCGTCAGCCGGAACAGCCCACTGGGCCGACTCGAGGTGCGAGCCGGCCCAGCAGGCTTGACGAGTACTTCCGTCACTGCTTCGTTGCTTCGGCGTACAGGTTGTCGAAGCGGAGCTTCTCGCCGTCCTTGCCGAACCATTCCTTGGTGACGGCCTTCCAGCCACCGAGCTCGTCGATCGTGTAGAGCTTCTTCGACGGAGCCGGGAACGGGCTGGCCGGGTCGTTCGCACCGTCGACCTCGATGCCGGAGATGTCCAGGCCACCGACGGGACGGAAGCCCTTCTTCACGAACTCGGTCTGGCCTGCGTCGCTGAGGACGAACTCCAGCCAGTCGTTGGCGACCGGGTCGGCGTCCTTGAGCACGGCGCCGGGGTTCTCGATCAGGAACGTGGTGTCGGGGAGGATGTAGTCGAGCTCCTCGCCCTTCTGCTTCGCCAGGATGGCCTCGTTCTCGTACGTGATGAGCACGTTGCCGACGCCCTTCTTGAAGGCCTCGGTCGCCTCACGGCCGCTGGCGGCCCAGGTCGTGACGTTGGCGAAGACCTTCTTGAGGTACTCGTCAGCCTGCGCCTCGGTCTGGCCGAGGGCCAGTGCGTGGGTGTAGAGCGCGAGGATGTTCCAGCGGGCGGCGCCGGAGCTGGCCGGGTCGGCGGTGATGACGTTGACGTCGTCACGGGTCAGGTCTTCCCAGCCCTTGATGCCGAGCGGGTTGCCCTTCTCGACGGCGATGACGGCGACCGAGGAGGAGACGATGCCCTTGTTCGGGCCCGCGTTCCAGTCCTCGTCGACGAGGCCGGCGTCGACCAGGCGGGTCACGTCACCCTCGAGGGAGAAGTGGACGTAGTCGACGTCCTTGCCCTTGGTGTCAGCAACCTTGCGGCTCTGCTCGCCCGAGGCGCCGTACGAACCGGAGAACCTGACGCCCTTGCCCTCGTCGGTCCTGTTGAACTCGTCGGCAATCGCCTCGTTGGCGGCCTGCGGGACGGCGAAGCCGTAGATCCCGATCGTGTCCGCGCTGTCGGTGCCGCCTGCGCTCGAGCACGCAGTGAGCGCCAGTGCGCCGGTCATTGCCAGGGCCGCAGCCTTGATCACTCGCTTCATTGCACCCATTCCTTGCTTCGGGCCGGCCCCACGCCGGTTCTATAAACTCGAGTGGAATAATACACATTAGAGAGATAGTCGATGCAGTTTGAGATGGATTCGTCCGGAACGTGACCGACCTCACGGCTCGCCGCCGCCCAAGAACTGGCTTCACGGGGGGTTGGCTGCGCGGGCGGACTATCGTGGGAGCGCCGCTGCGCACGTCGCCAGCCAGGCGAGGACTGGACACCTGTCCGCCAAAAGTGGAACACGTTCTAGATTCGACCTAGAATCGTCCTCACCTGTCGCTGCTGTGACGCCGACCAGCGGCAGCCGCCTGATGTTGAGAGAAGTGGACCGAAGCGTGAGCCAGACCAAGCAGGTCAAGCAGCTGGACCGGGTGATCATCCGGTTTGCCGGTGACTCCGGCGACGGCATGCAGTTGACCGGTGACCGTTTCACCCAGGAGTCGGCCGTCTTCGGCAACGACCTGGTGACCCTGCCGAACTTCCCCGCCGAGATCCGGGCACCTCAGGGCACGCTGCCGGGGGTGTCGTCGTTCCAGATCCACTTCGCCGACCACGACATCCTCACCGCCGGCGACCGCCCCGACGTGCTGGTCGCGATGAACCCCGCCGCGCTGAAGGCGAACCTCGGCGACCTGCCCAAGGGCGCGGCGATCATCGTCGACACCGCTGACTTCACCAAGCGCAACCTCGACAAGGCCGGGTACGACGCCAACCCGCTCGACCAGCTGGGCGAGGTCAACGACCCGCTGGCCGACTTCCAGGTCCACCCGGTCGACCTGACCGGCATCACGGTCGAGGCCGTCAAGGAGTGGGGCCTGTCCCGCAAGGACGCCTCGCGAGCCAAGAACATGTTCGCGCTGGGCCTGCTGTCCTGGATGTACGGGCGCCCGACCGAGCCCACCGTGAAGTTCCTGGAGAAGAAGTTCTCCAAGGTGCCCGACATCCTCGGCGCCAACCTGGCCGCGTTCAAGGCCGGCTGGAACTTCGGTGAGACCACCGAGACGTTCGTGGTGCAGTACGAGATCAAGCCCGCGAAGATGAAGTCCGGGACGTACCGCAACATCACGGGCAACCTGGCGCTGTCCTACGGCCTCGTTGCAGCGGGCGTGCGGTCGGGCCTGCCGGTGTTCCTGGGCTCGTACCCGATCACTCCGGCCTCCGACATCCTCCACGAGCTCTCGCGCCACAAGAGCTTCGGCGTGACCACGCTGCAGGCCGAGGACGAGATCGCCGGCGTGGGTGCCGCGATCGGCGCCTCGTTCGCCGGGCACCTGGGCGTCACGACCACGTCCGGTCCGGGTATCGCCCTCAAGGGCGAGGCCATCGGCCTGGCCGTGATGACCGAGCTCCCGCTGCTGGTCGTCAACGTGCAGCGCGGTGGCCCGTCCACCGGCCTGCCGACCAAGACCGAGCAGTCCGACCTGCTGCAGGCGATGTACGGCCGCAACGGCGAGGCCCCGGTTCCGATCGTTGCGCCGCAGTCACCCGGTGACTGCTTCGCCGCCGCGGTCGAGGCCGCCCGGATCGCGGTCACCTACCGCACCCCGGTGATGCTGCTCTCCGACGGCTACCTCGCCAACGGTTCCGAGCCGTGGGCGATCCCGTCGATCGACGACCTGCCGGTCATCGACCCGAACTTCGCGACCGCGCCCAACCACGCCTCGGCGAAGAGCCTCGCTGATGGTGGCGACGGGGAGCCCGACGAGTACTGGCCCTACCTGCGTGACGAGGAGACCCTGGCCCGTCCGTGGGCGATCCCCGGCACCGCCGGCCTCGAGCACCGCATCGGCGGACTCGAGAAGGGCGAGGGCCACGGCAACATCTCCTACGACTCGGTCAACCACGACAAGATGGTGCGGATCCGCCAGGAGAAGATCCAGCGGATCGCCAACTCCCTCCCGCCGCTGGAGATCGACGACCCGTCCGGCGAGGCAAAGGTCCTGGTCATCGGCTGGGGCTCGACGTACGGCCCGATCGGTGCCGCGTGCCGTCGGGTCCGTCGTGCCGGCTACAACGTCGCGCAGGTCCACCTGCGCCACCTCAACCCGTTCCCGAACGACCTCGGTGCCATCCTCAAGTCGTACGACAAGGTGCTGGTCCCCGAGATGAACCTCGGCCAGCTCTCGAAGATGCTGCGCGCCGAGTACCTCGTCGACGCCATCGGCTACAACCACGTCTACGGCCTCCCGCTGAAGGCGGCCGAACTGGCCGAAGCCGTCGGCGCGCTCGTCGGCGAGGCCGAGGGCAAGGACGTCGACCTCGGCGAACACGGACTCAACCCCCCTGCCGACCATGAGGAGGCACCCGTCCAATGACGACCATCGACCTGCCGCTCCCCGGCGCCCGCACCGGCACCGAACTGATTCCCGCCGTCGACGAGGGCGTGACCCAGACCGCCAAGGAGTTCACCTCCGACCAGGAGGTCCGCTGGTGCCCCGGTTGCGGTGACTACGCCGTCCTCAAGGCCGTCCAGGGCTTCCTGCCCGACCTGGGCCTGCGCCGCGAGAACATCGTGTTCGTCTCCGGCATCGGCTGCTCCAGCCGCTTCCCGTACTACCTCGACACCTACGGCATGCACTCGATCCACGGCCGTGCGCCGTCGATCGCCACCGGCATCGCCACTGCCCGCGAGGACCTCTCGGTCTGGGTCGTCACCGGTGACGGTGACGCGCTCTCGATCGGCGGCAACCACCTGATCCACGCGCTGCGCCGCAACGTCAACATGACGATCCTGCTGTTCAACAACCGGATCTACGGCCTCACCAAGGGCCAGTACTCCCCCACCAGCGAGGTCGGGAAGGTCACCAAGTCCACCCCCGTGGGCTCCCTGGACCACCCGTTCAACCCGGTGTCCCTGGCCCTCGGCGCCGAGGCGTCCTTCGTCGCCCGGACGATCGACTCGGACCGCAAGCACCTCACCGCGGTGCTCGCCGCTGCCGCCGCCCACCGTGGCACCTCGTTCGTCGAGATCTACCAGAACTGCCCGATCTTCAACGACGGCGCCTTCGACGCCATCAAGGGCATGGGTGACCACAAGGGCGAGAAGGACTACGCGGTCATCCCGCTGGTCCACGGCCAGCCGATCACCTTCGG
>JAKFEI010000336.1:0-7266 GCA_036675765.1 Nocardioides sp.
GCCCCGCCCGTCGAGGACACCGCGGACGGCATCCGCAGCCTGGTCCAGTGGACCCTCGACACAGCCCTTCCGTTGGCGCCTGAAGGCTCCACCGCCCGGTTCCACGCGGCGGTTCGCGACGCCGCGGATCGCGCCGAAGCCGGATCCGAGCTCCAGTTGTCCGCCTTCCGGGCAACGGTGCTGTCGGCGGCCGACCCGTCCGAGCTCGAGCGCTGGGCCGCCGGCGAGGACCTGCCGCCCGGGATCGCGGCCGACCTGGACCTGCGCTGGAAGGCGCGCCGCCGACTCGCCGAGCTCGGTGCCACCGACTGGAGTGCCCTCGACGCAGCGCTGGCTGCCGAACCCGGTGGCACCGCCACGGTGCACCACACCCGCGCCGTCGCCTCGCTCCCGCTGCTCGAAGCCAAGGAATTCGCGTGGGCGCGGGCCACCGGGGAGGTCTCGGTGGCCAACTACGAGATCGAGGCCGCCGGCAAGGGGCTCTGGCGCCCCGACCAGCTGGCCCTGACCGAACCGTTCGCCGTCGCGTACTTCACCCGGCTCGACGAGCTGATCGCCGCGCACCAGGGCTGGGTCCAGGGAGTCGTGATCGAGGCGTTCTTCCCGATCACGCACCGCGACGACGCGACGGTCGCCGCGACCCGGGCCGCTCTCGAACAGGACCTTCCGGGCGCCGTACGACGGCGATTGGCCGACCGCCTGGACGAACTCGAGCGCCGGCGGGCAGCGGTTGTCGCCTGAGCGCGGCGTGCCCAGCGGGGTTCTGTCGCCCCCCGCTGTTTGACTGTCCCCATGCTCACGATCGTCGCTCTGCTCATCGGTCTCCTGCTCGGCGCAGGGGCCAGCTGGCTCGTCCTGCGCGCCCAGCAGGAGTCCGCGATCGCCGCGCTCGCCCGGTCCCATGACGGCGAGGTCCGCGACCTGCGGCACGAGGTCCAGCTGGCCCACTCACGCAACGACGTGATCGTGGCCGAGATCCGGGAGCAGGACGCGGCTGCCCGCGCTGCCGTCGAGAGCGACCTGGCCGGTGCCCTCGCCACCGTCGATGCGCTGCGTGCCGCGCTCGAGGCCGCCCGCGAGCAGCACCAGGCGACCGTCGACCAGCAGCGCCTGACCGAGCGGGAGCGGGAGAAGGCCGAGGGTGGGCACACCCAGGTGCTCAAGACCCTGACGCCCGTGGCGGACCAGCTGCGCACGATGCAGCGCCGCGTGGAGGAGCTCGAGCAGCAGCGTTCCCACCAGCACGGCGAGCTCGCCGAACAGTTGCGCAGCACCCAGGTCACCGTCGCCGAGTCGAAGAAGGCAGCGGACACACTGGCGTCGGCCCTGACCAACAACGCCGTGCGCGGCGTGTGGGGCGAGACCCAGCTCCGCACCCTGGTGGAGTCGGCCGGCCTGCTGCCGCGCGTCGACTTCGACACCCAGCACTCCATCGAGGCCGACTCCGGCGCCCGGCGCCCGGACATGGTGATCAACCTGCCCGGCGGCAAGCAGATGGCCATCGACGCCAAGGTCCCCTACAACGCGTTCATCGACGCGCACGGCCCGCAGGTCAGCGCCGGGGAGCGCCAGCGGCTGCTCGTCGACCACGCCCGCAAGGTGCGCGGCCACGTCGATGCCCTGTCGGCGAAGAGCTACTGGACCGGCCTGACGGCGAGCCCCGAGTTCACCGTGGCCTTCATCCCCAATGAGCAGTTGCTGTCGGTGGCGCTCGACACGGACCCGTCCCTGCTGGAGTACTCCTTCGGCAAGGGCGTGCTGCTCGCCACCCCGACCAACCTCTGGGCGATCCTCAAGACCGTTGCCTTCACCTGGCGCCAGGACGTGCTCACCGACGACGCGAAGCAGCTCTTCGACCTCGGTCGCGAGCTGTACCGCCGGATCAGCACGCTGGCCGAGCACGCCGACAAGCTGCGCCGCTCGCTGGAGACCACGGTGAAGAGCTACAACACGTTCGCGAACTCCCTCGAGTCCCGCGTGCTCGTGACCGCCCGCAAGCTCGACCAGATGGACGAGTCCGCCGTGCTCGGCGCCGCCCGGCAGATCGACATCGCGCCGCGAGCGCTGACCAGCGGCGAGTTCGCCGTCATCGCCGATCTCGAGCGCCCCGAGCTGACCTTCGACTTCGACGTGGCCGACGCCGAGATCGTCGACGACGAGCACCGCGCCGGCTGACGCCCGAAGCTTTGCCATCCGCGGGGCCTGCTGCTCCGAAGCACGTGTGACAGATCACTCCCATCGGAGGTCCACATGCGTGTCCACAAGCCCACCCCGTCCTTCTACGTCGCCACGGCCGCCCTGGCGCTCTCCCTCGGGGGCACCTCCTGGGCCGTCGCCCAGGCAGGTCCCGACAACCCGGGCGAGCAGGGCAAGCCGGGTCACGAGCGCTGGCTGCTCATCGACGCCAACGGCCAGATCGAGGCGCAGTCCGGTGGGTTCACCGTCGCCGCCGGCTACCCGACCCTGCCGAACACGGCAGCAACTGGTGACAACTCCCTGCGCGCTGCCGGCAACGTCTACATCAGTGCGGGCGAGGACCTCTCCGACAACGGCATCGTCACGACCATCGCCCTGCAGAACCAGGTCGACCAGAACGCCGACGGCATCACCAACGGCCGTGCGCCCGGCACCAACGCCAACCCCGAGTTCGGCGGCGAGGTCTCCGCAACCGTCTGTGGCCTGGCCGGCGTCGTCGCCTGTGCACCGGCCGGTACCAACAACACCAGCCACTTCGTGGTGAGCCCGCGCAACAGCGACGGGACGGTCACCCAGCCCGGCGCACGCAAGCGGTTCTACGTCGTCGTCACCAGCGACTGACGCCCGGTCACGTCACGCGCCCGGCGAACCGTGGTGGCTCTCCGCGTCGAAGGCGGAGAAGTCCACGGTGCGCCGGGTGTTGGCCAGGGAACTCACCGTCGCCGTACCGATCGACCCGTGCCGGTCGAACACCTCGGCCGTACCGGCGCCGATGCCGTCAACCGCGACGTGATCGGTGCTGCGCAGCCCGAGCACGACCCCGTCCGGCACACGGGACAGCACGACGCTGATGTCGGTGTTGATGAACTGCACGCCCCCGCTCCCCCAGTTCGTCACCATGCTGGTGGCATCGGCGATGGAGGCGACGGCCTGGAACGGCGTGCACTCCTCGCCGAGCACGATCGGCACTGCGGTCTGCCACGTCTGGTGCCGGCCGCCGTTCTGGTGGGCGCTGAAGTCGTCCGACCACGGGGTCGCGCTCGCGAAGAACGGGGTGTCCGGCCGGCCGGTTTCCGGCATCAACTCGACCGGCGGCGCGACGGGGCGATCCGCTGCTGACCACACGTCTCCGTCCGGGTTGGCGGTCGGTCGCAGGAATGTCGCGCTGCCCCGGGCCACGACCTCACCCTCCTGGCGGACGACGGCGTCGACCAGCAGCAGGCGGCTTGCTTCGCGGACCACGGTTGCCGAGGTCGTCGTGGCGATCATCCCGGCCGGCCGGAACAGGTCGACGTGGTAGCGCGCGGGCACCAGGTCCTCTCGTCCGGCGGCGACGACTGCCTGCTCCAGCGCGCGAGCGAGGAGCCCACTGATGGCCACGCCGTGCATCTGTTCGGCCTTCCAGAGACTCTGCGCGAGCGGCAGGGGCAGGTACGCCTCCCCGTCGCGCTGGAACCAGGCAAACTGCAACGTGTTCTCGTTCACCCGCCCATCATGGCGTACGACGATGGTCAGCCTGCGCCCCGGCACTGCTTTGCGGATCTCACGGCGTTGGCGCGATCACGATGCCGGATGGCCACCGGGAATCGCGACCTGCGGGTCGTAGGGCACCCGGGTGTAGACGAATGTCGCGCACTCGAGGTGATCGACCGTGCCGTCCTCCCGTCGGCGCACCTCGAGGCGCTCGCCCTCGTGGTAGCCGTCGACGCCGAGCAGCTTCCCGTCGACGACCGCGAACCGGTCACTGACCTCCGCCGTCCGCAGGTCCCGGACCAGCAACGTGTCGTGTGCCCACTCCACACCGAAGGCGGTGTTCCCCCAGAACCAGATGCCGAGCATGGGAACCACCGGCCCGGGAACCTCCGACGTCGGCTGCCACGGGCCGGGGCTCGGACAGGCAGCGCCGTCGAGCAGGATCGCCGGGACGTGCTCGGGGCGCAGCCCGGTCGTCGCATTCGTGAGCGCCACGACAGCGTCCCGGGACGCACGGTCCACGAACAGCGCCGCCTGGAAGCCGGGCATCGATCCGGTGTGGCCGACGAGCGTCCGTCCCCCTGGGCGCAGGATGCGCAGACCCAGTCCGTAGGCATCGGCCGGCGACACCGGCTCAGCCATCTCCGCGAGCGTCGACGACGACAGCACGTCGGGATGGCCCACGGCGAGGAAGTCGGCCCAGCGCAGCAGGTCCGCCACCGTGCTCCACGCCTGTCCGGCCGGGGCCATGGCGCCGGTGTCCGTGTGCGGTTCGGCAGTGAGCGTGTGGGAGAAGTGGTCGACGCTACGGCCCGGCGCATGCTTCGCCGGCGGGTGGTACGACGTCTCCGCCATGCCGAGCGGCTCCAGCAAACGCGTCTCCACCGCGGTCCACCAGTCCGTGCCGCGCAGCCGCGCGACCGCTTCGCCGAGCAAGCCGAACCCGAGGTTCGAGTAGTGGAAGTACTCCCCCGCCGCGGCAACCCGGCCCGACCCGTCGTTGACGGCGATCAGGGCATCCGCGTCACCGCCCGCGGACCGCTCCCACCACGGACCGACGGGTTCGCTCTGCATCCCACTGGTGTGCGACAACAGTTCGCGGACCGTTGCCTCGGCATACCCCGTCTCGGGCACGACCGCTCCGATCGGGTCCCCCAGTGCCAGCAGTCCTTCGTCCCGCAACTGCAGGACGAGCACGGCCGTCATCGTCTTCGTGATCGACCCGATCCGGTACGACGACCCACTCGCCACACCGTCAGCGACCGAGATGCAGCCGCTCCACACCGGCTCCCCGGCACGCGCGACCGCTGCCGACACCGAGGGCAGCCGACCGGCACCCTGCAGCGCGGCCAGCGCGTCGTCGTACCCCATGGTCAGTCGGTGTAGGCGTCCATCGGCGGGCACGCGCACACCAGGTTGCGGTCACCGTAGGCCTGGTCGATGCGTGCCACGGGCGGCCAGTACTTGTCCGGCGTGATGCCGGCCGGGAAGACCGCGACCTCGCGGGAGTACGAGCGATCCCACTCGCCGACCAGCGCGCGGGCGGTGTGCGGCGCGTTGTGCAGCGGCGACGCGTCGACGTCCCACTCCCCCGCGACGACGCGGTCGATCTCGCCCTTGATCGCGATCATCGCGTCGCAGAAGCGGTCGATCTCGGCGAGGTCCTCGGACTCGGTGGGCTCGACCATCAGTGTGCCCGCGACGGGGAACGACATCGTCGGTGCGTGGAAGCCGTAGTCGATCAGGCGCTTGGCGACGTCGTCGACGGAGACTCCCGTGTCCGCGCTGATCTTGCGCAGGTCGAGGATGCACTCGTGCGCGACCAGACCGGTGTCGCCGCGGTAGAGCACCGGGTAGTGCTCGCCGAGGCGGGCGGCGATGTAGTTGGCCGAGAGCACCGCGACCGCGGTCGCCCGGGTCAGGCCTTCGGCACCCATCATCCGGACGTAGGCCCACGAGATCGGCAGGATGCCCGCCGAACCGAAGGGTGCGGCGCTGATCGCACCGGTGCCCTCGCGGCGGCTGCCGTCGGGGTGCAGCGGGTGCGTCGGGAGGTATGGCGCCAGGTGCGCTCGCACCGCGACCGGCCCCACGCCGGGGCCACCGCCACCGTGCGGGATGCAGAACGTCTTGTGCAGGTTGAGGTGCGACACGTCGCCACCGAACTTGCCGGGCTGGCCGTAGCCGAGCAGGGCGTTGAAGTTCGCGCCATCGATGTAGACCTGTCCACCGTGCTCGTGGACGATGTCGCACAGCTCGGTGATGCTCTCCTCGTAGACGCCGTGCGTCGACGGGTAGGTCACCATGATCGCGGCGAGCGTCTCGGAGTGCTGCTCACACTTGGCGCGCAGGTCATCGAGGTCGACGGTGCCTTCGTCGGTCGCCTTGACGACCACGACCCGCATGCCGACCATCACCGCGGACGCGGGGTTGGTGCCGTGGGCCGACGACGGGATCAGGCACACGTCGCGCTGGTCCTGGCCGTTGGCGCGGTGGTAGTTGCGGATCGCGAGCATGCCCGCGAACTCGCCCTGTGCGCCGGCGTTCGGCTGGATCGAGACGCGGTCGTAGCCGGTGACCTCGGCCAGCCAGCCCTCGAGCTCCTCGATCATGTGCACGTAGCCGCCGGCGTCCTCGACAGGGACGAACGGGTGCATGTTGGCGAAGCCGGCCAGCGAGATCGGCTCCATCTCGGTCGTCGCGTTGAGCTTCATCGTGCAGGAACCGAGCGGGATCATGCCGCGGTCCAGGGCGTAGTCACGGCTGCTGAGCTTGTGCAGGTAACGCAGCATCGACGTCTCGTTGTGGTGCGTGTTGAACACCGGGTGCGTCAGGTAGTCCGTGGTCCGCTGGTGCGCGGCCGGGATGCCGGCCAGCGGCTCGGTCTCCTGCGGCGTCACACCGAACGCGGTGTGCAGCGCCCGGAGGGTCGCGGCACTCGCGGTCTCGCCGAACGCGATGCCCACCGTGTCCTCGTCGACCAGGCGCAGGTGGAGGCCCTCGGCACGCGCAGCCTTGACGATCGTGGCGGCGTTGCCCGGCGTCCGCACCTGGAGGGTGTCGAAGAACGTGTCGTTGACAAGCGTGAAGCCTGCGCCCTGGAGCGAAGCAGCGGCACAGCCGGCCAGCTCGTGGATCTCGGACGCGATCGCCTTGAGACCCTCCGGGCCGTGGTAGACGGCGTACATCGCGGCCGTCACGGCGAGCAGCACCTGGGCCGTGCAGATGTTGGACGTCGCCTTGTCGCGGCGGATGTGCTGCTCACGGGTCTGCAGCGCGAGGCGGTAGGCCTGCCGTCCCTCGGCATCGACCGAGACGCCCACCAGTCGCCCCGGGAGCTGGCGCTCGAGACCCTCACGAACGCTGATGAATCCCGCGTGCGGGCCGCCGTAGAACAACGGAACGCCGAAGCGCTGCGCCGACCCGACCACGACATCGGCGCCGAGCGTGCCCGGCGCCTCCAGCAGGGTCAGTGCCAGCAGGTCGGCCGCCACCACGGCGAGGCCGCCCCGCTCGTGGACCGCGTCGATGATCGGCTTGATGTCGGCGATCCGGCCGGACGCGCCGGGGTACTGCACGAGCACACCGGACAACTCG
>JAKFEI010000530.1:0-7250 GCA_036675765.1 Nocardioides sp.
CGCCAGATCATGATCGTCCCCGAGCTCCCCAAGACCCGCTCGGGCAAGATCATGCGCCGCCTGCTCCGCGACGTCGCCGAGGGCCGCACCGTCGGCGACACCCAGACCCTCGCCGACGCCTCGATCATGGACCTCATCTCCGCCGGGCAGACGACCTCGACGGAGGACTGAGCGCCCTGCAGGAATCCCCGGGCGCCCGGGGATTCCTGCGCCGGATGGGGGTTGCAACCCCCGTCCGGCGCAGGAACTGCCCATCCCGTGTGACGGATGGTGCGCGGGGTGCTCGCCACGGCGTCCGTACGCTCGAACCATGACCACGGCACCCCCCGGCGTCGCCACGCTCCAGGCACGCTTCGCGACCGAGCTGCCCGAGCTCGCCGAGCCCTGGCAGGCCGCTGCCACGCCGTCACCCCAGCTGCTGGTCCTCAATGAACCACTCGCTGCCGAGCTCGGCCTCGACGTCGAGCGACTGCGTAGCACCGAAGGCCTCGGCCTCCTGACCGGGACCGAGCTGCCGGCCGGGAGCACGCCCGTGGCGCAGGCCTATGCCGGTCACCAGTTCGGCGGCTTCACGAAGCTGGGCGACGGACGGGCACTCCTGCTCGGAGAAGTGACCGACGCCGAGGGCAACCTGCGTGACATCCACCTCAAGGGCTCCGGCCGCACGCCCCACGCTCGCGGCGGCGACGGCCTGGCGGCGGTCGGTCCGATGCTGCGCGAGTACGTCGTCAGCGAGGCCATGCACGCCCTCGGCATCCCGACCACCCGGTCGCTGGCCGTGGTCGCCACGGGACGCGACGTCCATCGCGAGACGGTGCTGCCGGGCGCCGTACTGACCCGGGTGGCGAGCAGCCACCTGCGGGTGGGCTCCTTCCAGTACGTCCAGGCGGTCCGCGACGACGACCTGCTGCGGCGGCTGGCCGACCACGCCATCGCGCGGCACCACCCGGCGGCTGCGTCCGACCCGGAGCCGTACCTCGCCTTCTACCGCGCCGTCGTCGCCGCCCAGGCCTCCCTCATCGCACGCTGGATGCTGGTCGGATTCGTGCATGGCGTGATGAACACCGACAACATGACGATCTCGGGCGAGACCATCGACTACGGCCCGTGCGCGTTCCTGGACGTCTTCGAGCCCCTCACCGTGTTCAGCTCCATCGACCAGGGCGGTCGGTACGCCTACGTGAACCAGCCCGGCGCGGCCGAGTGGAACCTCGCCCGCTTCGCCGAGGCCCTGCTTCCCCTGTTCGCCGACGACCGCGAGCGCGCCGTCGAGATCGCGAGCGAGGCCCTCGCCTCCTTCCGCACGGAGTACGACGCCGCGTGGTCCGCCGGCATGCACGCCAAGCTGGGTCTGGGTCTCGCCGCGGATGCCCAGGACCTGGCAGGCGAGATCCTCGACCTGCTCCGCGCGAGCCACGTCGACCACACGACCTTCTGGCGCCACCTGGCCGTGGCCGCCCGCGGGGATACCGAGCCGGTCCGCGGGCTCTTCCTCGACCTGCCGGCGATCGACGCCTGGCTCGCCCGGTGGCGCGCGCTCGGCCCGGACGCCGAGGCGATGGACCGGGTCAACCCGCTCTACATCCCCCGCAACCACCTGGTCGAGGAAGCGCTGGCCGCCGCCACGGCGGGTGACCTCGAACCGCTGGACCAACTGGTCGAAGCAGTGCGCTCGCCGTTCATCGCGCGTCCCGGATTCGAGCGGTTCGCCGAACCGGCGCCCGAGGACTTCGGCCAGTACCAGACCTTCTGCGGAACCTGAGGAGACCTGACGTGCCCGTCCTGCATCCCGTTGACTGGTCGGCCCTGCCCGCACCCCTGCTCGACTTCTGGACCGAGTACCACCTCTGCACGCTCAGCACCCTGGACCGCACCGGCGCGCCCCACGCCGTACCCGTCGGGACCACGCTCGACCTCGAGAACCAGTGCGCGTGGGTGATCACCCGACGCAGCTCGCAGAAGATCGCCAACATCCGGCGCGACCCGCGACTGTCGATCACCCAGGTCGATCGCGGCCGCTGGTCGAGCATCGTCGGCACCGGCGAGGTACTCGAGGACGAGGCCTCGATCGCGCGCGCCTGTGAGCGGTACGCCGCCCGGTACCGCCCGCCGTCCCCGAGTGCCGAGCGGGTGGCCGTGCGGATCACCGTCGAGCGGTTCCTCGGTTCGGCGCAGGTGCTGTCTGACAAGTTCGTCGAGTAGACCCGGAGCGAGGAACGAGCGGAGGGTCGTATCGAGACGCCGTCAGCGCGGCGCTGAAGTCCGCCGTGTCGCATCTCCCGGCACAGCCGGGGCTGCCGCGCGGGCATCACGCCAGCGCAGGAAGCGCTCGCAGAGGACCAGGCCCACGACGACGCACGCGAGGTAGACGAGGGTCGCCGTCGATGCGTCGATGCCGATGTCCCCGTCGTTGACGAGGTTCATTGCCGCACCGATGGAGAACACGACTGCGATGAACCACCCACGGTCGACCAGATCGCGGCGGTAGAGCAGCTGCCAGGCAACGCCGGCGCCGAGGCCAAGGACGTAGGCGACGGCTTGCTGGATCCCCATCGCAAGACCGAGGGTGTCCAGCGTGCCGACCAGGCCACCACACACCAGCGGCACCAGCCACGCCCACCCCTGGCGCGCCAATCGGTCCAGCGCTCGACCTTCCATGCGCAGATGGTCGCATCGTTCGGGCCTGGTGGGCGCCGAATGGTCACCGCGTCTCGATATGCCCTCGCCTGGCGGCTCGGGCTACTCGACGACCTTGTTCGAGGACGACCCCGGCGGCTCGAGCTGCTCGACGACCTCGGGTCGGCGGGACGCCAGCAGGAGCACGATGACCCCGATGACCGCGGCCAGGACGGACGCCAGCAGGATCCCGACCTTGGCGTCGTCGGTCAGCACGGCCGAGTCCGGGTACGACAGCCCGGCGATGAACAGGGACACCGTGAAGCCGATGCCGGCGACGGCGCCGACGCCGATCAGGTGGGACCAGGTCGTGTCCTCGGGCATGCGTGCGACGCCCAGGCGGATCGCGATGAAGCAGGCCAGTGCGATACCGATCGGCTTGCCGAGCACGAGTCCCGCACCGATGCCCAGCGCGACGGTCGAGGACAGCGCGTCGCCCAGTGCCCCGTCCCCCAGCACCACACCGGCGTTGGCGAGCGCGAACACCGGCAGGACGACGTACGACGACACGGGGTGCAGTCGCGACTGGAGACGTTCGGTGATCGACACGGATTCGCCCAGCAGGAACCGCATCCGGTGCAGCTCCTCGGCGTCGAGGTCGTTGTCCTGGAGCGCGCCGGCCGCGAACTCCTTCGCGACCTCTGGCCGGAGCAGCGCGACGGCCGGTGTCATCAGGCCGATCGCGACGCCCGCGAGCGTGGCGTGGACACCCGACTGGAGCACGGCGAACCAGATGACGATGCCGAGGACCCAGTAGACCGGGATCGCCCAGACGCGGGCGGCGCGCAGGATGGCCATCACGACGAGCAGGCCGATTGCGACGCCGAGCCAGCCCCAGGCGAGGTCGGCCGTGTAGAACACGGCGATCACGATGATCGCGCCGATGTCGTCGACGATCGCGAGGGTCAACAGGAACAACCGGGCTGCCGACGGGATCCGGCGGCCGAGCACACCGAGGACGCCGACCGCGAACGCGATGTCGGTCGCCATCGGGATCCCCCAGCCGGCGCCTGCTTCGCCACCGCCCGCGATCGCCACGAACAGCAGCGCCGGCACGACCATGCCGCCGACGGCCGCGATGATCGGGAGCGCTGCGGTACGGGGGTCGCGCAGGTCGCCGTGGACCAGTTCGTACTTGATCTCCAGGCCGACCACGAAGAAGAAGATGGTCATCAGGCCGTCGTTGACCCAGTGCTGGAGCGACTCCTCGATCCGCCAGCTGCCGACGTCGAGCCCGATCGGGGTGTGCCAGAAGTGGTCGTACCCGGAGGCCCAGCCGGTGACCGGCAGGTTGACCCACAGCAGGGCGATCACGGTCGCCACGAGCAACAGGATCGACCCGGCCGATTCGACGTGGAGGAAGTCCCGGATCGGCCGGGCGACGTACTTCGCCAGGGGCTTCTCGCTGGCCGTCCACACCGGGCCCTGGCGCCAGAGGTCATCGGGCGAGCGGGGGGAATCGGGCACTGAGGCCTCCAGAGTCAGATGGGCAGGGGAGATCGTCTGCCGACCAGACTTCCCGGCTCACCTGACGGGGAGTCTATCGATGTCGGTAAGGTCGGTCGCATGGCCATCGAACCGATCCGGGAAGAGCCCACCATCGGGCGCCTGATCAAGGACGCGCAGACCGACTTCTCCACGCTCATGCGCAAGGAGATCCAGCTCGCCAAGTCGGAGCTCAAGGTCAGCTTCACGGCAGGCGGGATGGGCGCCGTGTTCCTCGGCGCGGCGCTGTTCGTCCTGACCCTCGCCATCATCATGTTCTCGATCGCCATCGCGTTCCTGATCCACTGGAACGGCGACGGCCTGGACCTGCACTGGGCGTTCCTGATCGTCTTCGGGTTCTACCTGCTCGTCACCGCCCTCCTGGTGCTGCTCGGCGTCCGGAGCTTCAAGAAGGTCAAGGCACCCGAGCGCGCCATCGAACAGGGTCGAGAGATCCCGCGGGCGCTCAAGGGACAGGCCTGATCCTCCGACCACCCGAGTCGACCTGAGAGGACCTGATGGCGCGGCAACCGGTCATCGCCGGTCGGGCTGAGCAACTGCTCGGCTCCGCCGTCGTGGCCACCGCGCCCGTGGCCGGAGGCGACATCTCGACCGCGGTCAAGGTGCGCCTGTCCAACGGCAAGACGGCCCTCTTCAAGACCCTCGGCAGCGCACCCCCGCACTTCTACGAGCGCGAGGCCGCCGGACTGCGCTGGCTGGCCGAGGCCACGCCCGACGGCGGTGTACCCACCCCCGAGGTGATGGCCGTCGCCGAGGACTGCGTGATCCTCCAGTGGATCGAGACCGGGCGCCCGGGCGCCGAGGCCGCGGGCCGGTTCGGCCGCGCGCTCGCCGCGACCCACGCCGCCAGCCCCGACTTCTTCGGGTTCGACGCCGACGGCTACATCGGCCGGCTGCCGATGCCCAACCGCCCGGCACCCACCTGGGCGGAGTTCTACGCCGAGCGCCGGATCGCGCCGTACCTCAAGGTGCTGCGCGCCAAGGAGATCGTCAGCGCCGAGGACGGCGCCACGATCGAGGCGGCCGTCGCCCGCGGACCCGAGATCCTCCCCATCGAGCCGCCCGCCCGCCTGCACGGCGACCTGTGGAACGGCAACGTGCTCTGGACCAACGACGACCGTGCCGTCGTCATCGACCCGGCGGCGTACGGCGGCCATCGCGAGATGGACGTCGCCATGCTCGCGCTCTTCGGCCTCCCCCAGCTGCCCCAGGTGATGGCGGCGTACGACGAAGCGGCGCCACTCGCCGACGGCTGGGAGGACCGGCTGGGCTTCCACCAGCTCTTCCCGTTGCTCGTGCACGCGTGCCTCTTCGGTGGCCAGTACGGCGCCCGGGCGGCCAAGATCGCGGCGCGTTACCTCTGACAGACTCGCGACGTGGCCCTCTCGGACGAACTCACCGAACTCCTCGCGCGCACCGGCAACGGCATCCTGTCCGACGCCGCGAGCTTCGGTGCGGCGCTCGACGACTTCCTGACCCCTGAGGCGGCCAGCCGGGGCGTGACCAACCTGCTCGTCGATGCCGTCCGCCAGGGCGCCTTCGACCGGATGCAGCGCGACATCGCCCACGGCGGGGACCCGCACATGGCCGTTGCCGCTGCCGGTGACCAGCTCGCACGGGACCGGGCGGCCACCGACGTCGCTCCCAGCCGGTGGGCGGTTGCTGTGCTCGGTGTGGCAGCCGGGGTGCTGGATCGCGGGGTGCTGGACGCACAGACCGCGCCCGCCCCGTCCGTTCCGCAGCCCACCCCGCCCTCCGCCCCGCCCTCCACACCGCCCTCCACACCTCCTCCCACTCCGCCTCCGCACGCGCCACCACTGGCGGCACCTCCGGTCTGGGGACCACCCCCGAGCGCGGCGCGCCCCCGGCGTCGTACCGGGCTGGTCGTGGGCGCCGTCCTGCTGGCGCTGGCGCTGGTCGGTGGCGGGACGACGGCAGCGATCCTGATCGCGCAGGATGACCCCTCCGCCCGGCGCACCGATCCCTCCACCGACGCGCCCACCACGGACGGGCCGACCAGTGACGGGGCCACGACCGACGGCCCCGTCGTGGCTGATCCCTTCGTCATTGCGGACCTGATGAAGGAGGTGGCGCTCGACTCGTTCCCGGGCGCCGTGGATCCGCAGGTGACCGCCCGTTCCTGGAGCACCGCGGCCGACAACCTGGACGGCGGTTTCCCGCGCGACCTCGCCGTGGGTGAACGCGCCAGCGCGACGGCGTGGTCGGTGAGCACCACGATCGACGTCCGGCGCCTCGACATCCGGGCCGAGCACGAGCCCAGCGACGGAGGGTCGTACTACGACTGGAAGTGCGAGGACTTCGAGTCCAGCGGCGACGTGCTGGCAGAGTGCACCGAGGTCCTGACCAGCGACGGCCGCACCGCCATCGAGTACTGGTACATCAACCCGACCCTCACCAGTGCCTCCCACAACCTCGTCGTTCCTGGTGACCACGCGACGGGCAGGCTCGAGGTCTTCGTCGGCGAACGACTCTCCGAACCGCCGTCCGGCCTGACGATCGCCGGCCTGGAGGAGAAGCTGCAGCTCAGCAGCCGGGCGATGCTCGACATCGCCGAGGACCCACGGCTGCGCCTGCCGCTCCCGTCCCCGTTGCCTCCTTTGCCCAGCTACGGGTTCTGCTTCGACGCAGATCCGCGGCCAGCGGAGTGCCCCGCGAACCTGGACTGACGTCGCTCTCAGGACGCCTTCAGGCCGATCGGCCATGATGGTGTCGTGTCCCGCCCTGTCCCGCCTGCCCGTGTGCTCGTCGTCGACGACGACCGCGCGGTGCGTGAGTCGCTGAAGCGCTCACTCGTCTTCAATGGGTACGACGTCCACCTGGCCGGCGACGGAGCCGAGGCCCTCGCGGGGATCGGTGCGCTCGCGCCGGACGTGGTCGTGATGGACGTGATGATGCCCAAGCTCGACGGCCTCGAGACGACGCGTGCGTTGCGCGCTGCCGGCAACGACGTGCCCGTGATCGTGTTGACCGCGCGCGATGCCGTGGGCGACCGGGTCGAGGGGCTCGACGCCGGTGCGGACGACTACCTCACGAAGCCGTTCGCGCTC
>JAKFEI010000437.1:0-7183 GCA_036675765.1 Nocardioides sp.
CGCTTGTACTTCTGGCCCGAGCCACAGGGGCACAGGGCGTTGCGGCTGGTCCCGGCGAACTCGTCGTCCGCGTTGGACACGGTGCCCGGACCCCGGACCTCTTCGTGGCCGGTCTCGTCCGGAGCCGAGTAGGACAGGTTCTGCGGCTGCTTCGGGGTGTCGAGGCCCTTGGCCTTGACCTTGGGGGTCTTGAGCTCCGCGGAGATCGACGCGAGGTCGACCTCGCCGCCGGCGCCGACGCCCACGGGCGGCTCGGCGAGCGCGCCCTCGTGCATCGGACCCGCGTGACGGGTGCCGTCCGCGTGGTAGTGGACCTCTTCCTCTTCCTCGTCGACCTGGACCTCCAGGTTGAACAGGAAGCCGACCGTCTCCTCCTTGATGCCGTCCAGCATCGCGGCGAACATGTCGAAGCCCTCACGCTGGTACTCGACCAGCGGGTCGCGCTGCGAGTAGGCGCGCAGGTAGATGCCCTCGCGGAGGTAGTCCATCTCGTAGAGGTGTTCACGCCACTTGCGGTCCAGGACCGAGAGCACGACGCGGCGCTCGAGCTCGCGAGCGACCTCCTCGCCGACCTCTTCCTCACGGCGGTCGTACGCCGCGTGGGCGTCGGCCTGGAGCTTCTCGATCAGCGTCGCGCGGTCCAGCGCAGCCGCGGACCCGGCTTCCTCGACCAGCTCCTTCGGTGTCACGGACACCGGCCAGAATTGCTTGAGGTCGGTCCACAGCTGGTCGAGGTCACCCTCCTCGACGAACTCGTCGATCGAGCCGCTCACCGTGCCGGTGACGACGTCGTCGATGAACGTGCGGATCTGGCTCTCGAGGTCGACCCCTTCGAGCACCTCGCGGCGCTCGCCGTAGATGACCTTGCGCTGGCGGTCCATCACGTCGTCGTACTTGAGGACGTTCTTGCGGGACTCGAAGTTCTGCGACTCGACCTGGCCCTGGGCGTTGGCGATCGCGTTGGTGACCCGCTTGTTCTCGATCGGGATGTCGTCGGCGATCTTGAGCAGCAGCAGGACCCGGTCGACCCAGTCCGACTTGAACAGCCGCATCAGCTCGTCCTGGAGCGAGAGGTAGAACCGGCTCTCTCCCGGGTCACCCTGACGACCGGACCGACCACGCAGCTGGTTGTCGATACGGCGCGACTCGTGGCGCTCGGTGCCGATGACGTAGAGGCCGCCGAGGTCGCGGACCTCGTCGTGCTCCTTCTCGACCTCGTGCTTGAAGCGCTCGACCATGGCAGGCCAGGCGGCGTCGTACTCCTCGGCCGTCTCGCCGGTGGGCTCCAGGCCCTGCTTGCGCAGCTCGGCGTCGGCGAGGAACTCGACCGAGCCACCGAGCATGATGTCGGTGCCTCGACCGGCCATGTTGGTGGCCACCGTGACGGCGCCCTTGTGGCCGGCCATGGCGACGATCTTCGCCTCTTCGGCGTGGACCTTCGCGTTGAGGACCGAGTGGGCAACGCCCTTCTTGGTCAGCGCCTTGGAGAGGTACTCCGACTTCTCGACCGAGACGGTGCCGACGAGGACCGGCTGGCCCTTCTCGTGCCGCTCGACGATGTCGGCGACCACGGCGTCGTACTTGGCCTCCTCGGTGCGGTAGACGAGGTCGGCCTGGTCCTTGCGGAGCATCGGCTTGTTCGTCGGGATCGGCACCACGCCGAGCTTGTAGATCTTGTCGAACTCGGACGCCTCGGTGAGCGCCGTACCGGTCATGCCGGACAGCTTCGGGTAGAGGCGGAAGTAGTTCTGCAGGGTGACGGTCGCGAGGGTCTGGTACTCCTCGCGGACCTTGACGCCCTCCTTGGCCTCGATCGCCTGGTGCAGGCCGTCGTTGTAGCGACGTCCCGCGAGCATCCGGCCGGTGTGCTCGTCGACGATGAGCACCTCGCCCTCCATGACGACGTACTCCTTGTCGTTGCGGAAGAGCTCCTTGGCCTTGATCGAGTTGTGCAGGAACGAGATCAGCGGGGTGTTGGCCGACTCGTAGAGGTTCTCGATGCCGAGGTGGTCCTCGACGCGCGTGATGCCGTCCTCGAGGACCGAGATCGTGCGCTTCTTCTCGTCGACCTCGTAGTCGACGTCCTTGGTCAGCTTCTGGGCGATCTTGGCGAACTCGCCGTACCACTTGACCTCGTCCTGGGTCGGACCGCTGATGATCAGCGGGGTCCGGGCCTCGTCGATGAGGATCGAGTCGACCTCGTCGACGATGGCGAAGTTGTGGGTCCGCTGGACGCAGTCGGCGAGGACCGAGGCCATGTTGTCGCGGAGGTAGTCGAAGCCCAGCTCGTTGTTCGTGCCGTACGTGATGTCGCAGGCGTAGGCCTCGCGCCGCTCGGCGGGCCGCATGCTCGGCAGGATCACGCCGACGGACAGACCGAGGAAGTGGTGGATCCGGCCCATCATCTCGGACTGGAACTTCGCGAGGTAGTCGTTGACGGTGACGACGTGGACGCCCTTGCCCTCGAGGGCGTTGAGGTACGCCGGGAGGGTCGAGACCAGGGTCTTGCCCTCACCGGTCTTCATCTCGGCGATGTTGCCCATGTGCAGGGCCGCGCCGCCCATGATCTGGACATCGAAGTGGCGCTGGCCGATGACGCGGCGGGCTGCCTCACGCACCGTGGCGAACGCCTCGGGGAGGAGGTCGTCGAGGTCCTCACCCTCGGTGAGGCGCTTGCGGAACTCGTCCGTCATGCCCCGCAGCTCGTCGTCGGACATCGCCGTGAAGTCGTCTTCGATGGCGTTGACGGCCTTCGCGATCGCTTCGAGCTGACGGAGGATCTTGCCTTCTCCGATACGGAGGAGCTTGTCAATGATCACTGGCACGGCGCCAACTCTACCTAGGCAGAACTAGACCTGGGATTCGCGGCCGCGGTCGTACGCGGCGAAGGCGTCGGCCCGCTCCTGCTCGATCTTGCGTCCGAGCCAGTAGGCGGCCCCCCACAGCAGGGCGAAGAGCGACCCGAGGACCCACATGATCCCCACCACGAACCCCAGCCCGATCGCGGCGGCCTGGATGGCGTGGCCCAGGTAGTAGGCCGATTCCCGGCGCAACATGCCGGCCACCAGCACGCACGCCACCGCCAGGCCCAGGCCGACGGAGAGCGCCACCGCCGGACGAACATCGGAGAGCGAGATCATCACCGGGATCGTGAGGCCGAGCGTGATCGCCTCCAGCGAGAGTACGGCGGCGCACATCGCGCGGCGCGGGGACTTCTGCCGCTCGGGGTCGGGCGGGCCGACCTGCTCCGACGCGTCCGCCTCGTTCGTCTGGTCGCTCACTTGTTGCCTCCGAGGAGCACCCGCGCCTCGCCGACGGTGACCACCGAGCCGGTCACCAGGACCGCTCCGGAGCTCAGGGCGTCGTCGCCGCCCGACTCGGCGCGGCCGGCGGCCTCGTCGATCGCGTCGGCCAGGACGGGAACGACGGACACCCGGTCCTCACCGAAGACCTCCCGGGCCGTCACGGCGAGCTGCTCGGCCGGCATCGCGCGGGCCGTGGAGTTCTGGGTGACGACGACGTGCTCGAGGTGCGGCTCGAAGGCGGCGAGCAGCCCTTCCGCGTCCTTGTCCCCCATCACGCCGATCACGCCGATGAGCGGGGCGAACTGGAAGGAGTCGTCCAGCGCAGCGGCCGTGGCCTCCGCGCCGTGCGGGTTGTGCGCGGCGTCCAGCACGATCGTGGGGCTGCGGCGCACGATCTCCAGGCGTCCCGGCGAGGTCATCTCGGCAAAGGCCGCGCGCACCAGCTCGGCGTCGAGCGGCTCGTCTCCCCCGAAGAACGCCTCGACCGCGGCCAGGGCCGCTGCCGCGTTCTGGGCCTGGTGGACGCCGTAGAGCGGCAGGAAGATCTCGTCGTACCGGGCACGCAGGCCCTGGAGGTCGATCATCTGGCCGCCCACCGCAGGTGACCGGGTGACGACACCGAACTCCAGGCCCTCCCGGACCAGCGTGGCGCCGACCTCGGTGGCCCGCTCGAGGATCACTGCCGCCGCTTCGACGGACTGCTGGGCGACGACCACGACCGCGCCGGGCTTGATGATGCCGGCCTTCTCGCGGGCGATCGCCGCAACAGTGCCGCCGAGGAAGTTGGCGTGATCCAACGCGATGGGCGTGATCACGGCGACGTCGGCGTTGATGACGTTGGTCGCGTCCCACGATCCACCCATGCCGACCTCGACCACGGCCACGTCGACCGGTGCGTCGGCGAAGGCGCCGTACGCCATGCCGACGACGGCCTCGAAGAAGCTGAGCGGGTGGTCCTCGGCTGCGTCGACCAGGCCCATGTACGGCGCCACGTCGTTGAACGCGCGTACGAAGGCATCGTCGTCCAGCGGTTCGCCGTCGATGCTGATCCGCTCGCTCATCTTCTCGACGTGCGGGCTGGTGAAGCGGCCGGTGCGCAGGTCCAGGGCGCGCAGCAACGCGTCGATCATCCGCGCCGTCGACGTCTTGCCGTTCGTGCCGGTGAGGTGGATCGACCGGAATGCCGCGTTCGGGTCGCCGAGCAGCTCGGTGAAGGCGCGGATCCGGTCGAGCGACGGCTCGAGACGGGTCTCGGGCCAGCGGGACAGGAGGGCGTCCTCGGCCTCGGCGAAGGTCTCTGCAGGGCGCGCTACGGGCTCAGTCATGGGATTCGGAGTCTAGTGGCGAACCGCTGTAACTAGGGTGTCGGGCCAGAGGGAGTGATCACGGGTGAACATGGCTGGGGGACGACGGGTGCGCGCGCTGGTCGCTGCGCTCGTCGCAGTGACGATGGCGGCGTCCGCCTGTGCCGGTGACGGCCGGGCCGCGAAGCCGGAGGCCGCGGCGAGCTCCGAGGCGCCGCTGATCCCCGAGGAGACCGAGCTCCCGACCACGCTGCCGAGCGACGTGCTGGCCGGGGAGATGCAGGACCTCGCCAAGCTGGCGGAGCGACTCGCGCAGAAGCTGCCGAAGCAGACGCGGCCCAAGCCGATCGACGTCGCACCGGGCAGCGAACAGTGGCGCGTCGGCGCCGCCTACCGCGGCTACTTCGCCGATCCGGACATCCTGCGCCACGGCGACAACTGGTACGCCTACGCCACCAACACCTCCGGCCTGCGGCTCCCGACCCTGACGTCGCGGGACCTGCGTACCTGGACCCCGCTGGCCACGCGGGGCGGCCGGAAGGTCGACCCGCTGCAGGCGGCCGGCTGGGTGCACAGCCGGAGCGGCGGGCAGGACCTCTGGGCGCCGGGCGTGGAGCGGATCGGCAACGGCTGGACCGCGGCGTACGCCGCCCCGGCAGGGAAGAGCGGCGGGCAGCGGCACAACTGCATCGGGCTGACCCGCGGCTCGTCTCCCGGCGGCCCGTTCCGTCCCGTGGGCGAGCAGATCTGTTACGGCGAGGCGCAGCTGGGGGTCATCGACCCGGACATCTTCGTGGACGACAAGCATGTGCCCTGGTTGCTGTGGAAGTTCTCCGGCGTGGTGAATCGCCGGCCCGCGGGGCTCTTCGTCCGCCGGCTCAACGCCGAGGGCACCGGCTTCGCCGCCAGGTCGCAGACCCGCGAGCTGCTGACGCTCTCGCAACCGTGGGAGGGCGACACGATCGAGAACCCGAACATGGTGCAGTTCCGTGGCGTGACGTACCTGTTCTTCTCGGGCAACAACTACGAGAACGCCAACTACGCCACCGGCTACGCGATCTGCGCCGGCCCCGAGGGGCCGTGCGTCCGGCAGAACCGGGGCGCTCCCCTGCTGTCCACGCAGTCGACAGGCAACCTCGGACCGGGAGGCGGCAGCGCCTTCGTCGACGGGAACTCGCTGCGGATGATCTACCACGCGTGGGACCGCGTCGGGCGGCTCCGGCGGATGCACATCGCGAGCTTCTGGCAGCGCGAGGACGGGACGCTCGAGGTCGTCGACCCGGGCTGATTCTCAACTGCGTTCGACGAGCATCCGCATCCAGCCGGCCACCTGGCGCATCATCGGTTCCGCGGCGTCGAACACGGCAGTGTGGCGCCAGAAGCCGTGGATCTGTCCGGCGTAGCGCGTGGCCACCACCTCCACCCCGGCCTCCGCCAGCAGCAGCGCGAGGTGCTCGCCCTCGTCGCGCAGCGGGTCGTGCTCGGCCGTGGTCACCAGGGTCGGCGGAAGCGTGCCGAGCCGGTCCGACAGGAGCGGCGCGAGGTCGGGGTCGGTGAGGTCGGCAGCCGTGGCGGCGTACTGCTGCCAGTACCAGGCGGCCTCGTCAGGACTGAACCCGTCGGCGGCCGTGCGATAGGAGTCGTACGACGCCATCGGGTCGAGGAACGGATAGAGGAGGGCCACGCCAGCGAAACGGTCCGGACGACGCAGCGCCGTGACGAGGGCGAGGTTGCCGCCCGCGCTGTCTCCGTGGCTGAACGTCGGCAGGCCGACGAGGTCCGGCTGCGTGTCCAGCCAGTCCAGGGCAGCAGCGACGTCGTCCACGGCCGCCGGGAAACGGTGTTCCGGGGGTCGGCGGTAGTCGACGCTCAGGACGGCAGAGCCGGCAATCCGGGCGAAGCGGCGCACGGCCGCGTCATGGACCTCGACGTCGTTGAACACGAATCCGCCACCGTGTGCGTGGAGCACCACGGCGTCGTACCCGGTCGGGAGGTAGAGCCGGGCCGGGACTCCGCCCGCGTCCACGTCACGGACCTCGGCGAGCGATTCGCGGACGTCGGCCTGCGCGACCAGGCGTTGCTGCTCCCGCGCGGAGTCGATGTCGAAGCGGGGGTCGGTCACCGGGAGCGCGGCGGCGTCCCGCTCGACGGCCCGGCGTGCCTGGGGGTGCAATGCCATGCGGGCACCCTAGGCGTCAGGCGAGGCGGAGCTCGATGGTGTCGGCGACGGCCTCGTAGCCCAACGCCTGGTAGATGGCGTTGGACGTGGGGTTCGCCTGGTCCGTGAACAGGATGACCCGATTGCCCGCGTCCTGCAGCTCGGCGGACACCTGGGCGACCGCGGCACTGGCCAGGCCCTTGCCGCGCTGCTCCTTCGGCGTGAAGACCGGCCCGACCCGGGCCACGCCGTAGGCCGGCGGGTTCCAGCCGGTGAGGTGCAGCGGCCGGTCGTCCTCGTCCACCCAGAACCGGAGGACGTCATCCTCCAGCTTGCGTTCGATGTCCTCGCGGCTGAAGTGATCGGCGTGGTGGCCGTCGTTCCGGGCGCGGCCCGCCTGCTCGTTGGCGTCGAGG
>JAKFEI010000275.1:0-7176 GCA_036675765.1 Nocardioides sp.
ACCTCGTCGAGGCTCACCGCGGAGGCACTGGTGAGGGACAGGTCGCCGAAGTAGCCGGCGACCTCGAGCGACACGAAGCCGTGGAGTGCAGCGAACAGTGCCATGCCGGTCTGGATCAGGCGGTCCTCGGGCAGGCCGGCCGAACGCACCATCACGGCGAGCGCCTCGATCGCCTCGAGCGCGGCGGCGAAGAAGCCCTCGCGGTCGATCGGCGGACGGGTCAGCGCGGCGTAGCGCTGCGGATGGGTGCGGGCGAAGACGCGCAGTTCGTGGCTGAGCGCGCGCAGTCCGTCGGCGCCGGCGTGCCCCATGGCCGCGGCTCGTACGTGTTCGCCGAGCATCCGCATGGCCCGCACCTGGACGAGGGCACGCAGGTCCTCGAGGTTGGCCACGTGGTTGTAGAGCGAGGAGACACGCGCCTCGAGCTCGGCTGCGAGGGAGGTCATCGTCAGGGCGTCGTACCCGTCGCGATCGACGAGAACCTCCGCTGCCCGGAGCACGGCCTCCTGGTCGAGCCGGCCGCGGCGGGTGCGGGTCGCGTCGATGGTCAACTGCCCTCCGGGAGCGTGAGGTGGGGTGAAAGGGGTTCGTACGATTGTGAGAGAGCGTAGTCGTCACGGACCGCATCCGGCGACTGGCAACGCCTGTCTGGCTCCGGTAATGGGCTTACAGTGCTGCGATGACCTCCCCGGACGGAGTCCGTGTGTGGAGCCCGGGGCGACCGGTCCCCGTGGCCGCGTTGCTTCGCCAGCAGCGCCGCGGCGCCGGTGACCCGACGCATCGGCTGGACGTGGCCGGGTGGCACTGGCGGGCGAGTCGCACCCCTGAGGGGCCGGTCAGCCTGGCCATCTCCAGCCAGCGCGCCGATGGCGGTGTCGAGATTCGGGCCTGGGGCGAGGGCAGCACCTGGGCGCTGGCGCAGGCCCCGGCGCTGCTCGGCGATCTCGATGACTGGACCGGCTTCGTCCCGCAGCACCCGGTGCTCGAGGACGCCCGCCGTCGGCACCCCCATCTGCGGCTGGGCCGGACCGAGCGCGTGCTGGAAGCCGTGGTCCCCGCGATCATCGAGCAGAAGGTCACCGGCCAGGAGGCCTTTGCGGGTTTTCGGGCGTTGGTACGCCGCCACGGCAGTCCGGCGCCGGGCGACGGCGCCGACCACCACCTCATGGTCCAGCCCGATGCGGCGACGTTGCGAGCCATCCCGTCCTGGGAGTGGTTGGCCCTCCACATCGACCCTGCCCGATCCCGGGCCGTAGTCACGGCGGCACGACACGCTGATGCCCTCGAACGGATCGAGGGCCTGCCGGGCGAGCTGCCGGGTGAGGAGGTGGAGCGGCGTCTGCGGAGCCTTCCGGGAGTCGGTGTGTGGACCAGTGCCGAGGTCCGCCAGCGCTCTTTCGGAGACCCGGACGCGGTGTCCTTCGGGGACTACCACGTGGCGAAGGACGTCGGTTGGGCGCTGACGGGGACCGAGTTCGACGACGCCGGTCTCGCCGCCTACCTCGCGCGCTGGCGCGGACATCGCGGACGGGTTCCTTTCCTGGTCGCCGCCGCCGGCTTGAGGCGTCCCCGGCACGGTCCGCGCATGACGCCACGTGAACACCTCAGGACGCGTGACCAAATTGCGTGATATCTGTTACACCGAGCAACAGGCAGTCGCGACGCTCCGCGACTGGCGGGATTTCACCCGCGATCCAAGACAAGGGGTTCACATGGGAGTCGTCAGGATGGGTGCTTACGCGCACGCTTCCGCTCAAGACGTCACGCGACTCCTCGGCGAGGTCGACCCGGCCGCGTTCATCGTCGCGGTGCGGTCCGCGTCGGACGCAGATCTCCTCGCTGTGACCCATGACACAGAGCGGGGGTCGGCCGTTGTCGAAGGTGTGATGCAGCGCATCGGCGAGTTCGCCGTCTCCGAGCAGCTCGCGGAGATGGACTGCCACCTGCTGTGGGAGACCACGGACGTTCCCGACGCGCGCCATGTCCTTCGTCTGCACAACGGTACGACGCAGGTGGTGGCCGACTCCGGCACCACCGACCTGGTCGTGCACGGAACGGCGCTGCAGCTGCTCCGGCTGGTCGCTGGCCAGCTCGACGTCGCGGTCGCCTACCTGGGCGACACACTCCGCATCGAGGGCTCGAGCGAAACCGCGCTCGCCCTCGCCGCACTCTTCGCCGTCGACGGCTCGGCACCACTGACGGGTCAGCCCGTCAACCCTCGCGACATCGACCCGGTGCAGGTTGCCCGGGCACTCTCCGGCGTCAACGCCGACCATCTTCGGTCGGTCATGGCGTCGGGCTTCCGGCCGGTCATCCTCGAAGAGATCTTCGACCGGATGCCGGCCTACGTGAACGGCCGAAAGGCAGCAGGCGTCCAGATCACGGTCGGCTTCAGGTTGACCGGGCGCCCCGACGGAGAGGTGGACCGTTACGTGCTCCGACTCAGAGACGGTCAAGCGACCGTTCTCGCAGGGGAGGCGGCTGATGCCGTCGGCCGGGACGATCGCGATGCGACCGTCACCTGCGAGGCACAGGACTTCCTGCGCCTGGCAACCGGCCACCTCAGCGCCGTCACCGGCGTGCTGCGAGGACAACTGAAGGTACGAGGCGACAAGGTCGCCGCGCTGCGCCTGAACTCGGCGTTCGACATCCCGACGGCGGCAGCCTGATGGCCGCCGTCGTTGCCGGTGGTCGGTCGTTCCTGAGCAACTTCACCGACCGTTTCAAGGACGGCATCGAGACCACGGGTGACCTGGTCAAGCTGTCGGTCGAGTCGCTGCAGTGGGGTTTCTCCGACATCGTGGCCCGCCGCTTCTCCTGGAGTGAGTTCCTGCTCCAGTGCTGGTTCATGACGCGGGTGTCGCTGTTGCCGACGATCCTGGTGTCGATCCCGTTCGGTGTGATCACCTCGGTGCAGATCGGAGCGGCAGCCAACCAGATCGGTGCGCAGTCCTTCATCGGCGCGGTCAACGGCATCGGCGTGCTCCGGCAGGGCGCGCCGCTGGTGACGTCGTTGATGATCGCGGGCGCAGTCGGTTCGGCCATCTGCGCCGACCTGGGTGCGCGCACGGTCCGGGAGGAGATCGATGCGCTCAAGGTGATGGGCATCTCGCCGATCCAGCGACTGGTGGCTCCCCGCATCCTTGCCGGGCTCCTCGTGTCGATCCTGCTGACGGTCATCGTTGCCATGACGGCCATGACGACGGCGTTCGCCATCGTCGTCGGGACCGGCCAGATCTCCTCGGGCACCTACCTGGACTCCTTCGTCGGGCTCGCCCAGCCGGCAGACCTCGTGCTGGCGGAGCTCAAGGCGTTCATCTTCGGATTCGTGGCGGTCATCGTCGCGGCGCACAAGGGCCTGCACGCGTTCGGCGGTCCGAAGGCTGTTGCTGACGCGGTCAACCAGGCGGTCGTGCTCAGCGTGATCCTGCTGGCCGTGATCAACGTGGGTCTGACCCAGGCCTACGTCATGCTCTTCCCCGGAGGTGCCTGATGTCCCAGGTCCAGCTCGGACGCACCCTGGGCTCGCGGTTCTCCGACGCCCTGGTCGGCCTGACCGACGGCTTGATGTCGACGCTCGCCCAACTGGGCTCCTTCGTGACGTTCGCCGGCAAGGTCTTCGTCAACATCCCCTCGACGGTCGCCATGTACCCCAAGGAGGTCCTGCGTCAGATCAAGGACATCGCCTGGGGCAGCGGCGCACTCCTCGTGGGTGGCGGCACCGTCGGCGTGATGATCCTGTTGTCGGTCGCGGCCGGAACCTCCATCGGTATCGAGGGCTTCAACGGTCTCGAGATCGTCGGCCTGGCGCCGCTGACCGGCTTCATCTCCGCCAGCGTGAACACCCGTGAGCTGGCGCCCCTGATTGCGGCGCTCGCTCTCGGAGCGCAGGTCGGATGTCGTTTCACGGCGCAGATCGGTTCGATGAAGATCCACGAGGAGATCGACGCGATCGAGGTGATGGCGGTGAGCGCGATGCGCTACGTCGTGACCACCCGCGTCATCGCCTGCATGGTTGCGATCCTTCCGCTCTACCTGATCGGCCTGATTGGCAGCTATGCCGCCTCCCAGGCGTCGGTCGTGTTCCTGTTCGGGCAGTCGCCAGGCCAGTACGACCACTACTTCTCCTCGTTCGTGCAGGGGCGCGACATCGTCTTCTCGATCATCAAGATCCTGATCTTCGCGCTCACGGTGGCACTCATCCACTGCTGGTACGGGATGCGGGTGGGCGGCGGTCCCCAGGCTGTCGGCGAGGCCACCGGCACCGCGATTCGCGCGTCCATCGTGTCCATCGTCGTTCTCGACATGATCCTGACCCTGGTGTTCTGGGGCGGGGACCCAGGCTTCCGGATCTCGGGGTGAGGTGAAGAAATGGCTCGCGAAGAAACTCGGCAGCAGCTCGCACGACGCGGACTGATCGCGCTCGTCGCCCTGGCGGTCATCGGGGCGCTCATCACGCTGCGCAGCAATGGCACCTTCGGGTCCAAGCCGCACGTCACCGCAGAGGTCGCCAATGCCGGCGGGTCGCTGCGTGCAGGCTCCGACGTGAAGATGAACGGTGCCATCGTCGGCAAGGTCTCCTCGATCGACCGGGCCAAGTCCGGCGGCGGGGTGACCATCGACATCGAGATGTCCGAGGACGACATCGACTCGGTTCCGGCCAATGCAGTGGCCCGTGTGCTGCCCGCGACGGTGTTCGGCACCACGTTCGTGGACTTCGTGCTCCACGGAAAGGGTTCCGGCAAGCTGAAGGCCGGTTCGGTCGTCAAGGCCGACTCCAGTCAGGGCACGCTGGAACTGCAGCAGGCACTGGACGACATCGACCGCCTGGTCAAGGCGCTGGGCCCGGCGGAGCTCGCCTCGGCCATCGGATCGGCAGCCGAGGCCCTCGACGGCCGGGGCGGCCAGATCGGTGAGCAGGTCCGGGTCCTCAACTCCTACCTCGACAGGCTCAACCCGAGGATGCCCCAGGTGCGCGCCGACCTGACGGCGCTGGCGTCCACGACCAAGCTGCTCGACGAGATCGCTCCCGACCTGCTCGATGCGACGGACGACGTGCTGGTCACGTTGAACACCATCGTCACCCAGGAGGCGTCCCTGACCGCGCTGATCTCCGGCGGCACCACCCTGGCCCGAACGTCAAGCAGCTTCCTCAGCAAGAACGAGAAGCAGCTCGTGCGATTCATCAACGGGTCGGCCGTACTGCTCGACGCGGTCTACGACAACCGCAGGGCAGGCATCAGCGATGCGATCGCCGTCAACATCGCCCTCGGCAAGGTCGTCCCGACGACCGTGAGAGAAGGATTCGTGAAGACCGACGGCACGATCAAGCTCGGGGTGCCGCGCTATTACCAACAGCGTCCGACGTACCGCACCGGCAGCACTGATCAGGCGGGTATCGGCGGACTCCTGGGGTCGGGCCGATGACCGGGCTCCGGACGATTGCGATCAAGTTCGCAGCCTTCGCGACCCTCAGCGGCCTGTTGCTGGTGCTGTTGGTCAACACGATGACCAACGGAGTGTCGGGTGACACCCGGGAGGTCGTCGCCGAGTTCACCGACGTCAGTGGTCTGAGGATCGGTGACGACGTGAAGGCGGCCGGTGTCCGTGTCGGTCAGGTCAAGAAGATCGAGGCCACCGACGAAGGCGCCGAGATCACCCTGGAGGTTGCCCGTGAGCAGGCGGTCCTCGACAACACCAAGCTCGTGATGCGCTATCAGAATCTCCTCGGACAGCGCTACATCGGCATGGTGCAGGGCTCCAAGCGAGGAGCCGAGGTCGAGGACGGTACGAAGGTGCCGGTGACGCAGACGGACCCGGGCTTCGACCTGACCGAGTTGCTGAACGGCTTCCGCCCCCTGTTCAAGGTGCTCCAGCCGGCCGACGTGAACACCCTGGCGACCTCGCTCGTCAAGGTCCTGCAGGGGGAGGGCGGCACGATCGAACAGCTCCTCAAGCAGACCGGCGAACTGAGCAACTTCCTCGCCGACAAGGACGCAGTCATCGGTGAGGTCATGACGAACCTCCAGCCTGTGCTCGACAACCTGGCCGGGCAGGGCGACGAGCTCACCGCCACGGTGCGAGAACTGCGGGGCCTGATGACCGGCCTTGCCAAGGACCGGGAGTCGATCGGTGCCTCGATCGACGGGGTCAGCCGCCTGGTCGGAGCGACGAGTTCGCTCCTCAAGGAGGTCAAGGTTCCCCTGGTGAAGGCGACGGATCGCTTTGTGACAGTTGCCGACATGCTCGAGAAGTCGCGAGGAACCCTGGAGGACGCGGTGCCTGCATTCGGGACCATCTTCGAATCGCTCGGTCGAGCGACGTCGTACGAGAACGCGTTGAACGTGTACGTGTGTTCGTTGTCGATCGCCCTGACCGAGAACGCCGGCGGGATCAACCCGGTCGGCAACAACGGACCCTGGTCGGCGGTGTGTCGATGAAGCCCATGAATGAGCGCGACCCGATGCGGGTCGGCCTGATCACGATCGCGATCCTCGGACTCATCGGTGCCGCCGTCGTCGTGCTGAGCGTGACGTCGTTCGGCACGAAGAAGTACACCGCCGTCGTCGAGCACACGGCGGGCCTTCGCACCGGCGAGGACGTGCAGGTGCACGGCGTCAACTCCGGGAAGATCACCGGCGTCGAGCTCGAGGACGACCACGTGCTGGTCAGTTTCGTGCTCGACAGTGACATCGAGCTCGGCAACCAGACCACTGCGACGGTCAAGGTGGCCACCCTGCTGGGTAGCCACTATCTCGAGGTGGATCCCAACGGCACGGGCTCGCTCGCGAATGCCCAGATTCCGATGGACCGCACGTCGGTGCCCTACAACCTCCAGGACGTCATCGAGGAGGGCACCAAGGCGCTCGACAAGCTCGACCCCGACATCCTCGCCAAGGCGCTGACCGCCATGGCAGGCACGCTGGGGGCGAGCGAGGACGAGATCGGACCCGCGCTCGAGGGCGTTGCCCGGTTGTCCGAGGTCATCTCGAAGCGCTCCGACCAGGTGGGTGACCTGCTGGCCTCGACGCGCAGCGTGACCGACCAGCTCTCCGCGAGCAGCGAGGACATCGTCGGCCTGATGAAGCAGGCCAACCTCGTGGTCAGCGAGATCACCAGCCGCAAGGAGGCCATCCACACGCTCCTCGTGGAGACCACCGACCTCTCGAAGGCGCT
>JAKFEI010000428.1:0-7174 GCA_036675765.1 Nocardioides sp.
ACGCCGAAGGGGCGCCCTCCGGAGGGAGGACGCCCCTGGCGAGGTGCGGCAGGGTCAGCCGATCTGGAGGACCCGGGTGCCGCCGGCGAACTTGTCGTGCCAGCCCTGGTGGTTGGGCTGGTCGCTGTTCAGCGTGATGGCGATGAAGATCATCGCCGCGATCGGAGCGGCCCAACCGAGGAAGAACCAGCCGATGAACGGGATGATGCTGAGGATGCCGAGCGCGGAGTAGGCGTTGCGCTTCGCTGCCTGCTCCATCGTCGGGTTGCTCACACCGTCGGGGCCGTAGGTGCGCAGCTTCAGGAGCATCTTGCCGACGGTCTGGCCACGGTTCGACTCCAGCAGGGAGAAGTAGCCGAGGTACAACGCGGCCTGGAGGACGGCCGTCAGCGTGTAGAAGATGAAGTACTCGAGGAACGACGTGCTGAAGCCCGAGTAGATGATCGCGCTCAGGATGAAGTAGATCGGCACGAAGACGACGCCGAGGATCACGTGGTCGATGAGGCGCGCCAGGAAGCGGTTGAGGAGCTCGGCAGGACGGGGAACGCCGGCCGGGGCACCGAACTGCGGGGCACCGCCATATCCGCCACCAGGCGGCGGCGGGGTTCCGGGGCCTCCCGGAGGCGGCGGCGGCTGGTTGTAGGACATGGGTCCTCCTTGAGTCAGGTGGTGCGCGACCGCACCGGTGAATGTCAGCAATCTAGGGCAAATCGGGCCTCCCGAGCAGGGGCACGCCCGTTCTTGCCCTGTTGTCGGCCCGTTCAACCCACCGTCCGTCAACGGCCGCCCCGTCGACAACCGTCGTGACTACGGTCCGATCGTGATCACGCGCGGGCTCCTGGGCGGAGTGCTGGTACTCCTCGGTGGCCTGGTGACGGCCACCCTCCCTCCGAGCTCGCCTGTTCTCAATGTCGGCCCGCTGGACGTGCTGCGTGGCCTGGAAATCGGCCGGATGGCCGGCCTGGTCGTGGTTCTGGCCGGTCTCGGCCTGTTGGCCAACGCCTGGCTGCGCCTGTGCCGCACGGTCGCCGTCGGGGACCGGGACACCCTGGATCCGTCCGAAGGCGTGGCCCTCGTCCGGTTCGCCACGGCTGCCTGGTGCGCCCCGCTGGTGCTGGCGCCGCCGTTGTTCTCGCGGGACGGCTGGTCGTACGCCGCCCAGGGCATGCTCGCGAGGGTGGGGTTGTCGCCGTACGACTGGGGACCGGGGGCGCTGGCGCCCGCCGACTTCATCCCGTGGCCCTGGATCACCGGGCCGCCGATCGTGCAGGCGGTCGATCCGCTGTGGTGGGACACGGCGACGCCGTACGGGCCGGTGCCCGTCTTCTTCGGCGCGCTCGCGGCCGACACCACGGGCAACCCGTGGATGCTGGTGATCGCCCACCGCTGCATCGCCCTGGTCGGCCTCGCGCTGCTGGCATGGGCCGTTCCCCGCCTCGCCGGCTGGACCGGAGCCAACCCTGCAGTGGCCTCGGCGCTCGTCCTGGTCTCGCCGTTGATGATGGCCAACGGTGTCGCCGGTCTGCACAACGACCTGCTCATGGTCGGCCTGATGGCCGCTGCGCTGGTCATTGCCGTCGAACGCGGCTGGGTCTGGGGAGCGATGCTCGCCGGAGTCGCCGCGGGTGTGAAGGTGCCGGGCGGCCTGGTGGCCGTCGGCATCGTGATCGTCTCCCTCCCCGCGGGGGCCGCCCTGCTACCCCGGGTACGACGCCTCGGGGCCGTTGCCGCGGTGTCTGTGGGAACGCTCGTGGGACTGGGCCTGGTCACCGGGCTCGGTGCCGGCTGGGTGCGGGCCCTCACCGTTCCCGGCGAGGTCAACACCCCCCTCTCGGCGACCACCCTGGTGGGTGGCGTCCTGGACTGGGGTGCGCTTCATCTGGGTCTGGGGACGGACCCGGCGTTGTTCCGCGACCTGGTGCGGGCCGTGGGCCTGCTGGTCGCGCTCGGTGTCGGTGCCTGGATGGTGCTGCGGGGGCGGACCGGTTCGCGAGCCGCCGCACTCGGTGCCGTGGCGATGACGACGGCGGCCTTCGTGCTGCTGTCCCCGGTCGTGCACCTCTGGTACTTCCTGATGCTGCCGCCGTTCCTTGCGACCCAGCGCCTGCCCCGGCACGCGATGGGCGCCCTGGTGGCGGTGTCGCTGCTGCTCGGACTGGTCGCCCCGCTCGACTCGTCACTGCACGGCGCCTACTACGCGATCGTGATCGGAGCGATGACGGTCGCGCTGTTGATGCCGGTCCTGCTGCTGACCCGCGTCGCGCGGGAGCGACTGGCCCGGATCGTGGCGCCGCTGGCGCCTGCCGGCCGCCCGGATCAGCCGGCGGCCAGCGCCGGGTAGTCCGTGTAGCCCTGGGCGCCGCCGCCGTAGAAGGTCGCACCGTTGGGCTCGTTGAGCTGCGCGCCGATCCGGAACCGCTCCGGCAGGTCGGGGTTGGCGATGAAGGGCCGACCGAAGGCGGCAGCGTCGATCAGGCCGGCCGTGATGAGGCGTTCGGCCTTGTCGGTCGTGTAGTTCCCGGCGCCGACGATCACGCCGTTGAACGCGGCTCGCAACTGCGTGCGGAACTCGTCGTGGATCACCGGGCCACCCGCCCAGTCCGGCTCGGAGAGGTGGAGGAACGCGAGGTTCCGCCGGGAGAACTCGGCGGCGAGGTGCAGTGCCATCGGCAGGTCGTCGTCGTCGAGCCCGTTGAACGAGCCCTGCGGGGAGATCCGGATGCCGACGTGGTCGGCGTCCCACGCGTCGATGGCTGCGTCGAGGGCTTCGAGCGGGAAGCGGGCGCGGTTGTCCCGGGAGCCGCCGTACTCGTCGGTGCGGTGGTTGCTCTGCTCGCTGAGGAACTGGTGGATCAGGTAGCCGTGGGCGCCGTGCAGCTCGACCAGGTCGAAGCCGGCCTCCCGGGCGTTCGCGGTCGCACGGCGATAGTCCTCGACGGTCTCGGCGATCTCTTCGACGCTGAGGGCCCGCGGCGTGGGGCAGTCCGCGCGCAGCGGCTGGCCGTCCTCGCCCTTGATCGTGGCGCGGTTGCGGTACGGCAGCGCGGACGCGGACACAGGCAGGGCGCCGTCGTGGAACGACTCGTGGGAGACCCGACCGACGTGCCAGATCTGGGCGGCGATCCGCCCGCCCTCGGCGTGCACGGCGTCGGTGACCTTGCGCCAGCCCTCGACCTGCTCCGGGCTGTAGATGCCCGGGGTGTCCATGTAGCCCTTGCCGATCGGCGAGATCTGGGTGCCCTCCGAGATGATCAGGCCCGCTCCCGCCCGTTGGCGGTAGTACTCCACGATCAGGTCGTTCGGGACGTCGATCCCGGGCGTCGCGCGCATCCGGGTCAGCGGGGCCATCAGGACGCGGTTCGCCAGCGGGGTCGTGCCGATGCTGAGCGGGTCGAAGAGTGAGGTCACTCGAACGGCAACAGGCCCCCGCCGGTGGGTATTCCGGGAGGGGCGTCAGGCGCTGAGCGCGCCGGCCCGGTCGCCGGCGTGGATGGACAGCATCCGGTCGACGGTGCTCGACCACGTGAAGGTCTCGGCGCGGAGGCGGGCTGCCCGGCGCACCCGGGCCTGCGGGCGCGCCGCGAGACCCACGACGGCATCCGCCAGGGCGCCCGCTTCGGGTGCGGCCCACGCGCCACAGGCGTCGGTGACCAGTTCGCGGGCCCCGCCCCGGTCGGCGGTGACCACGGGCGTCCCGCAGGCCAGCGCCTCCAGGACGGCCAGCCCGAACGTCTCGCCCGGGCACACCGACAGGGCGATGTCGGCGGCAGCGAGCCGGTCGCGCAACGCGGCCCGCCCATCGACGTACCCGTGGAAGTGGACGGGTGCACCCGCCGCGATCTCCTCGAGCTCGTCGCGGTGCGGCCCGTCGCCGTACACGTCGAGCCGGACCGGGACGCCGCGGCGGTGCAGCTCGACGGCGGTCGCGACCGCGAGGTGCGGGGACTTCTCCCGGGAGAGCCGGCCCGCGTGGACCAGGCGGAGCTCCGGACCACCCCCGGCGCGCCCCACAGCGGGCCGGAAGGTCTCGAGGTCCACGCCCAGTGGAACCCGCTCCACGGGGCAGCCGGCCGAGTCCGCGACCGTGCGGAACTCGCTCTCGGCGTACCGGGAGGTCACGACGACGGTGTCGAAGCTGCGGACGAGCAGGCGGTTGAGCAGGCCGATGGAGACCTTCGACGTCGTGTCGAAGCCGGTCCTCATCGCGAACATGTCGCCCAGGCGTTCGTGCGACAACAACACGCTGCGGACGTCGTTGCGGCCGGCCCACCACGCCACCGGCAACAGCGTGAGCTTGTCGCTCCACTCGACGCTGGTCGGCCTCCACTGCTCGAGGACGTCGGTGACCCGCCACGGCTCGACGATCAGGCGGTAGCCGCCGCCGACCCGCGGTGCGCGCACCTGGACGACGTCACCCAGGTCGGTCTCGAGGATGGCGTCGACCGGGCCCGGGATCACCAGGAGGCGTTCGGCCCCGGCGGCGACGTAGCCACGCCCGAGGTGCTCGAGCGCGGTCCGCATCCCTCCCGAGGTCGACCCGACGAAGTTGGCCAGTTGAGCGATCCGCACGTTGCCACCTTCCCCGCTCCCGGTGAACCCGAGCCCACCTGTGGTTGACGAGCGCGGAAAGATGAAGGGCATGGTCGAGTTGATGACGCCCCGGGAGGTTCCGCTGGGCGGCCCTCGGGCGATGACGGTACGACGCACGCTGCCGCAGCGGGACCGGTCGCTGATCGGTGCCTGGTGCTTCCTCGACCACTACGGCCCGGACGCGGTCAGCGATTCCGGCGGCATGGAGGTCGCGCCGCACCCGCACACCGGCCTGCAGACCGTGAGCTGGCTGTTCACCGGCGAGATCGAGCACCGCGACAGCGCGGGCAACGTGGCGATGGTCCGGCCCGGCGAAGTCAACCTGATGACCGCCGGGCAGGGGATCAGCCACTCCGAGGTGTCCACGCCGGAGACCTCGGTGTTGCACGGCGCCCAGCTCTGGGTCGCCCTGCCGGACACCGACCGGCACACCGCTCCGGGCTTCCAGCACCACGCACCGGCGGAGATCGCCGGCACCGGCTGGCGCGCCCGCGTGTTCCTCGGCTCGGCGCTCGGGGACACATCGCCGGTCACCACCTTCACGCCGTTGCTGGGCGCCGAGCTGGTCCTCGATCCCGGCGCCAGCCTGGACGTGCCGGTCGACGAGACCTTCGAGCACGGGGTTCTCGTCGACCTCGGTTCGGTGTCCGTCGACGGTGTCGACGCGGCCCGGGCCGACCTCGCCTATCTCGCGCCCGGCGCCGAACAGATCCGCCTCGTGGCCGGCGCCGAGGGCGCGCGGCTGTTGCTGCTCGGCGGCCCGCCGTTCGGCGAGCCGATCGTGATGTGGTGGAACTTCGTCGGCCGCACCCACGAGGAGGTCGCGGGCTTCCGCGACGACTGGCAGGCGCAGATCACCGACGCCGCCGGCGAGATCGTGGGCGACAGCCGCCTCGTCGCAGCAGGGCGCTTCGGCGTCGTACCCGACCAGCCGCTGAAGCCGATCCCCGCGCCGGTGCTGCCCAACGTGCGCCTCAAGGAACGTCGTTGATTGCCGGACTCACCTGGCTGGTCGCGTTCCAGCTCGTCGGGGAGTTCGTGGCCCGTGTCGCCGACCTGCCCGTCCCGGGGCCGGTCGTCGGCATGCTGCTGCTGTTCTGCTTCCTCCGTGTCCGTCGGTACGACGACCAGGGCTCGATCGTGCGCGCCGGTACCGGGTTGCTGCGGCACCTGCAGCTCTTCTTCGTGCCGGCCGGTGTCGGAGTGGTGCTCTACCTCGGCCTGATCGGGCGGGAGGCGTTGCCGATCGGCGTGGCGATGCTCGGCTCGTGGTTGCTCGGTCTGGCCGCGGTCGGCTGGACCGCGGTGGCGCTGGAGCGGCTCCTCGGCCGACCACGTGACGACGTCGGCACCGTATGAACACGGCCCTCGACCAGGCCCTCGAGGTCGCGCGCTCGCCGTTGGCCCTGCTCGCGGTGACCCTCGGCGGCTACCAGCTCGGCCGGTGGCTGCAGGTCCGCTCCGGCGGGCACGCCCTGGTGCAGCCCGTGCTGGTGACCATCGTGGTCGTCGGGGTGGCCATCACCGCACTGGACGTCGACTATCCCGACTACCGCCGAGCCACCGAACTGATCGCGTTCTGGCTGGGTCCGGCCACCGTCGCCCTCGCCATCCCGCTGCATCGCCAGGCTGCGCGGCTCAGGGGCTTCGTGGTCCCGATGCTGGTGGCGATCGTGGTCGGGGCGGTGGTGTCGATCGTGTCCGCGGTGCTGCTCGCGCGGGCCCTCGGCGCCGGGGACGACCTCGAACGAACCCTGGCCACCAAGGCCGCCACGACCCCTGTGGCGATCGCCGTCACCGACGCGCTCGGCGGCATCCCGCCCCTGGCAGCCGTGTTCGCGATCATCATCGGGATCGTCGGCGCCATCGCCGGACCGGCGGTGCTCGACGTCCTCCGGATCCGTGATCGCCGGGCGCGCGGCCTCGCCGTCGGCGCGGTCTCGCACGGCGTCGGCGCCTCCCGGATGCTCCGGGAGGACGAGACCGAGGGGGCGTTCGCGGGCCTTGCGATGGGACTCTCGGCGCTCGCGATCAGCCTGCTGGTCCCTGTGCTCGCGATCTGGCTTTTCTGACCCCGTCCCTGAACTGGTCGCACAGCGACCATCCGGCGGCTACGGTCTCGATCCATGACGACGCGAGTCCACGCCTTCACCGACGACGCCCTGGGCGACCTGGACGCGGTCGGCCTCGCCGAGCACCTCGGTGCCGGCAAGGTCTCCGCCCGGGAAGCGGTCGAGGCCGCGATCAGCCGGATCGAGAAGGTCGCCGCAGAGCTGAACCCGATGGCCTTCACGGCCTACGAACGGGCACGCGCCGACGCCCTGAACCCGGGTTCCGCGTTCTTCGCGGGGGTGCCGACCCTGGTCAAGGACAACGTCGACGTGGGCGGCATGCCGACCATGTCGGGCACCGACGCCTGGTCGCCCCGGCCGGCGAAGAAGGACGGCGACTTCGCCGCGTCGTACCTCGCCACCGGGATGATCGCGCTGGGCAAGAGCCAGCTCTCGGAGTACGGCTTCAGTGCGTCCGCCGAGCACCCGCGACTCGGTGCGGTCCGCACCCCGTGGAACACCGACCACTCGGC
>JAKFEI010000268.1:0-7170 GCA_036675765.1 Nocardioides sp.
TTCGACACCGACCTGCGGCAACTGGTCACCGACCTGACCGACACGATGCTGGAGGCCCCGGGCGCCGGCCTGGCCGCGCCGCAGATCGGGGTCGGGCTCCGCGTCTTCACCTGGTACGTCGACGGGGAAGTCGGCCACCTGGTCAACCCGTCGCTGCAGCTGTCCGACGAGACCCAGGACGGCGCCGAGGGGTGCCTGTCCCTGCCCGAGCTCACCTACGACTGCCTGCGCGCCATGTCGGTGGTCGCCTCCGGCTTCAACATGTACGGCGACCCGGTCCGCATCGAGGGATCCGAACTGCTCGCGCGAGCGATCCAGCACGAGACCGACCACCTCGACGGGATCCTGTTCATCGACCGCCTGGACGCCGCGGCGCGCAAGGCCGCGATGCGCGAGATCCGCGAGTCGGAGTGGTTCGGGCTCGAGAAGCCGACCGTCAAACTGTCCCCCCACGCGACGGGAGGCTTCGGCCGATGAGAGTTGTCTTCGCCGGTACCCCCGAGGTGGCCGTCCCCGCCCTCGATGCGATCGTCGCGTCCCCCCACGAACTGGTCGGCGTCATCACGCGCCCCGACGCACCCTCGGGCCGCGGTCGCAAGCTGACCCCGAGCCCGGTCGGCCTGCGTGCCGAGGAACTGGGCGTTCCGGTGCTCAAGCCGACGCACCCGCGCGACCCGGAGTTCCAGGCCGCGCTCAAGGCGCTCGAGCCCGACTGCTGCCCGGTCGTCGCCTATGGCGCCCTGATCCCGCGCAGCGCCCTCGACATCCCGAAGCACGGCTGGGTCAACCTGCACTTCTCGGTCCTGCCGGCCTGGCGGGGTGCGGCACCCGTCCAGCACTCCATCTGGGCGGGCGACGAGTACACCGGTGCCACCACGTTCCAGATCGTCGAGGCACTCGACGCCGGCCCGACGTTCGGTGTGATGACCGAGCGCATCAAGCCCACCGACACCGCCGGCGATCTCCTGGAGCGCCTGGCCGAGGGCGGGTCCAGCCTGCTCGTCGCGACCCTCGACGGCATCGCTGACGGAGCCCTCGAGGCCCGCACCCAACCGCTCGAAGGTGTCAGTCTCGCGCCGAAGATCACGGTCGAGGACGCCCGCATCAGCTGGACGGATCCGGCCGTCGGCATCGATCGCCTGATCCGTGCCTGCACTCCCGGCCCCGGCGCGTGGACCACGCTCGACGGCGAGCGGGTCAAGGTCGGACCGGTGTCCCTCGAGGCGGAGGCACCGGACCTGGCCCCCGGCGTGATCAGCGTCGGCAAGAACCATGTCCTCGTCGGTACCGCCTCCGGTGCGGTGCGGCTGGGCGAGGTCAAGGCCTTCGGCAAGAAGCAGATGGCTGCTGCCGACTGGGCGCGCGGCGTGCGCTTGCCCGAGACCGCGACGTTCGAGTGAGCGAGCCTCGGGGCGGCCGTCGCCGACCCACCGGACCGAAGCGGCCGGCCCGGCCGAAGAGCGATCCGGTCCGGGCCGCAGCACTCGACGTACTGCGCGTCGTCCGGGTCGACGGCGGCTACACCAACCTCGTGCTGCCGTCGGTCATCGCCCACCACGGCCTGGTCGGCCGCGACGCGGCGTTCGTCACCGAGCTCGCTGCCGGCACGATCCGCCGACAGGGCACGTACGACGCCATCCTCGCCACCTGCATCGACCGGCCGCTGCGCAAGGTGGAGGTCGCCGTCCTCGACGCGCTCCGCCTCGGCGCCCATCAGCTGCTGGCGATGCGAGTCCCTTCGCATGCCGCGATCAACACGACGGTCGACCTGGTCCGCGACAAGGTCAGCGTCGGCGCGAGTGGCTTCGCCAACGCCGTCCTCCGCAAGGTCAGCAACCGCGACCTGGAGGCCTGGATCGCCGAGGTCGCGCCGGACATCGCGACCAACCCGAACGGTCACCTCGCGATCGCGCACAGCCACCCCGCCTGGGTCGTCGAAGCGCTCGGTCAGGCAGTGGGGGCAGAGGAGCTCCCGGCCCTGCTGGCAGCCGACAACGTCCCGCCGCGGGTGACCCTGGTGGCTCGCCCGGGACGCTCGAGTCGCGACGAGCTCCCCGGTACGCCGACGCCGTACTCACCGTTCGGGACGGTGCTCTCCAGCGGCGGCGACCCGTCCGCGATCGCCGCGGTGGTCGAGGGACGTGCCGGCGTGCAGGACGAGGGTTCGCAGCTCGTCGCCCTGGCGCTGGCCGAGGCAAGTGTCGACGGCCGCGACGAGCGGTGGGTGGACCTGTGTGCCGGACCGGGCGGCAAGGCCGCCTTGCTCGCTGCGCTCGCCACCGAGCGGGGCGCCCTGCTGATCGGCACCGAGCTGCACCACCACCGCGCGGGCCTCGTTGCCAAGGCGGCAGGTGCGGACCTGGCAGGCGTGCTGCAGACCGACGCGACCCGTGCGCCCTTCGCCGACGACAGCATCGACCGGATCCTCCTCGACGCACCGTGCACCGGCCTCGGTGCCCTGCGCCGCCGCCCGGAGGCGCGCTGGCGTCGTACTCCGGCGGACCTTGCCGACCTGGTCGCGCTCCAGCAGGCGCTGCTGACCGAGGCGGCCCGCATCCTGCGGCCCGGGGGAGCGTTGCTCTACGCCACCTGCTCACCGGTGCTCGCCGAGACGGCCGACGTCGTGACCGCAGTGACCGGGGCTGTCCCGGGACTGCGGGTCGACGACGTGCGCCCGCTCCTGCCCGGCGTCACCGACGCCGACGGACCGCTGCCCGGGACCGCCCAGTTGTGGCCGCACCGCCACGGCACAGACGCGATGTTCCTGGCGCTGCTCCGCAAGGAATGATCGAGACTGGTTGAAGGTTGAACGACCTGTGAAGAAGATCGGATTCCTTTCCTTCGGCCACTGGGCGGACAGCCCCGGCTCGCTGACGCGTACCGCCTCCGAGACGCTGCTCCAGTCGATCGACCTCGCGGTCGCGGCGGAGGAGCTGGGTGCCGATGGTGCGTACTTCCGCGTCCACCACTTCGCCCGTCAGCTCGGCAGCCCCTTCCCGCTGCTCGCCGCGATCGGCGCCCGGACCAGCCGGATCGAGATCGGCACCGGCGTCATCGACATGCGGTACGAGAACCCGCTCTACTTCGCGGAAGACGCAGGTGCGGCCGACCTGATCTCCGGTGGCCGACTGCAGCTCGGCATCTCGCGAGGTTCACCGGAGCAGGTCATCGACGGCTGGCGCCTGTTCGGGTACGCCCCGGCCGAGGGTGAGACCGAGGCCGACATGGCCCGTCGCCACACCGAGGTGTTGCTGGAGGTGCTGCGCGGCGAGGGCTTCGCGCAGCCGAACCCGCGCCCGATGTTCGCCAACCCGCCGGGACTGTTGCGGCTGGAGCCGTTCTCCGAGGGCCTTCGTGACCGGATCTGGTGGGGTGCGGCGTCGAACGGTACGGCCCGCTGGGCAGCTGGTCTCGGCATGAACCTGATGAGCTCGACGCTGAAGAAGGACGAGGGCGGTCAGCCGTTCCACGTCCAGCAGGCCGAGCAGATCCGGGTGTTCCGCGACGCCTGGGCCGAAGCGGGTCACGCGCACGAGCCGCGGGTGTCGGTCAGCCGGTCGATCTTCCCGCTCGTCAACGAGCAGGACCGGATGTACTTCGGTGGTCGCCCGGACAGCGACCAGGTCGGCCAGATCGACAACATGCGCGCGATCTTCGGTCGCTCCTATGCCGCCGAGCCGGACGCCCTCATCGAGCAGCTGCGCGAGGACGAGGCCATCGCCGAGGCGGACACGCTGCTGCTGACGGTGCCGAACCAGCTGGGTGTCGACTACAACGCCCACGTGATCGAGTCGATCCTGACCGAGGTCGCGCCGGCGCTGGGCTGGCGCTGACTCAAGGGTGCGGACAGCTCAGGCGCGGAGCTTGCGGAACGCCTCCTGGACGGCCAGGTCGGTCCGGTCGTAGTCCCGGCCGCTGTTCCAGAGGCCCTCGGCGAGCTCCGTGACGGCGCGCCCGCCGATCTTCAGGCTGCGGGACGTGGCCCCGATCATCTTGTCGACGGAGCGGGCGAGGGGAGCGGCGGCAGGGAAGTCGCCGAAGTCAGCGGCGCCGACCTGGATGCCGGTCACCACGGTGTGCTGCTTGGTCAACGCGAAGGCCGCGTCCTCCAGGTCGCCTGACGCGCTGCGCAGGGTGGCCGGCTCCACCTCGACCTCGGTCTCCAGTCCGAGCGCGGACAGGGGCAGCGTCGTCAGGTTCCGTGTCGCCCACAGACCGTCGTCGTCGGGCACGCCCCACAGCCACCCCAGCGGGCCGGTGCCTGCGCTGTCGAACTTTCCGGCCCCGGACTCGTACGTGACGTAGACCTGGCCGTCGACCTCGACCACTCCCTGGGCCATGTTCGGCATCGGGTACTCGTCGCTGCGCTCACCGTTGGTGCGGTCCTGGACGACCAGGGCGCTCTCGTTCTGACGCCCGTAGGAGGTGCTGAAGACGAACTCGCCGTCGCGGACCAGGACGCCCTGCGTCTTCTCGGGAGTGGCGATCGCGACCGCGTCCCCGCCTGTGTCGCGGACCTGCGTCCACTCGCCGCGCGCGTCCTTCTCGTAGACGTACATGACATTCCGGTCGTGGCTGCCGACGTAGAGCCTGCCGTCGTGGAAGGCGGAGTAGGAGCTGGCCGCGACATTGGTCGGCATCCGCACCTGCTCCACGGTCCGGCCGGGACCGGTGGACCGGATGTCGCTCAGCGAGTACTCGTAGACCTTGCCGCTGTCGGTGACATAGACGCTGTTGCCGTCGACGGTGACGCCACCGACGTGGCCCGGACGAGTGTCGTCGTACCCGTAGCCGCCCAGCTCGACCTCGGTGAGCTCTCTTCCCGTCACCTCGTCGATCACCGCGAGCACGGAGGGCTGGCCGTCCTTGTAGTACGCCTGCAGCAGGCTTCGCGTTGCCGGGTCGTAACCGAGACCTTGGGGGATGAGTCCGCGGTCATCGCCCGTTGCGGCGGTGTTGGGGATCAGCGGTCCGAGGCCGCCGCCTGTGTCGTTGATCCAGTCGTCGGTCCTGGCCTCCCCGCGCTCGACCCACTCGCGCGTGGCCTCGTCGAGATCGTCCGTGTCGACCTCTTCGCCGCTGAGCACAGCCTTGATCGCTGTCAGCTGGCGGTTGTAGTTGCGTCCCGCGGCGACCAGGACGCCGTTGAAGATGCGGGCGAACAGCTCCTCGACCAGCACAGGCATCGATCGGTCGCGGCCGCGCCAGCCGGCGATCAGCGAGTCGGCCCGCGTCTCCATCGCCCGATACGCCGACTCCGCAGTGTCCAAGGCGCCGTGCACCCGCGCTGCCACCTCGCGGTTGACGGAGACCCCGTAGGTCAGGCTCGACACGCGCACGGCGTACGCATTCGCCGCCCCGCCGACCCACACGGGAACCCCGGCGGCGGTTTCGATGTCGGTGCGCGCACGGTCGAGCCTCGTCCCGACCGTCGCCAGGGTGTCGACGTAGCCGGCGAGCGCGGCCGGGTTCCCGGTGAGGAGAGCCTGGTAGGTGCTCTCCGGATCAGTCACCCGCTCCGCCGCTCAGGTCGAGGGCGCCGTTGCTGAGGCCGTTGGGGAGCACCACGTACTGGCCCGCTGTGTCCGCGACCTCGGTGCAGGTTCCCGAGGGGATCTCGCATGTCGTCAGCGCCGCCTGTGCGCCGTCGAGCACCCCGTACGCCGTGCTGTCGTCGGCCCACCCGTAGAGCTCCAGACGCCCACGGCCCGCGTCCGGCGCCACCCGGACGCCGCCGGGCCCGAGCAGGACCTGGGGCTTGCCGCGTTGATCGATGCGCCAGGTGCCATCCGGGCTGACGAGGGGCGCGGGGGCCTCGCCTGTGTCGTCGGCGAGCCGCTCGCCCTCACCGGTGTCGAAGTCGAAGGACCAGGTCCCGATGGCGTTGAGGCGGAGGCCGTCGTCATCGATGCTCGGGATGTTCATCTCGAGCTCCGGGTAGAGCGCGGCGAAGTCGTCCTCGGCCGGGTCCCCGGTCGCGGCCGACGAGCGGATGATCTCCTTGCCTGTCTGGAGGTCCCACACCACCAGGGCGGCCTGCGGGGTGCCGAACGCGTCCTCCTCGCCCGAGGCCATGTCGATCGCCGCGAGGTACCGGCCGTCGGGCGATGCGCGCAGCGTCTCGACCAGGACGTCCACGCCGGTCTCGACCACCTCGCCATCGCCGGCGGAGAACAGCAGCTCGCGCGTGCCCCGTGACAGCCGGTTGCCGTCGTCGGGATCGTCGTCCTCGACGAAGTAGACGCCGTCGCCCGCGACCACGAACGCCGCGATCGCGATGCCGGCATCGACTTCGCGGCCGGCCAGGTGGACCGTGTCGCCGACCGCGAAGGGCAGGCCCGTTGTGGGGACCGGGTCGTCACTGTGTCGCCACGACGTGTCCTCGCTGGCTTGCGGGTCACTGCACCCGGCGCTCAGTGCCACCAGCGCGACGGCGACGACGATGGCACGCATGACGTCATGTTGCCACCCGTCGCGCACCCGAAACGTGGGGCGCTCCCGGCCCGGCGTGGCGCTGATGGTTCAGGTGGTCCCGGACGCGTTGGACCGGGTCTGGGCGAGGTAACGCCGGATCGTGTCGCGGCTGCGGGTCAGGCAGCTGATCCGCTGGTCGAGCCCTTCGAGCTCGGTCGCGAGCAGGTGCGAGACCTCGTCGGGGCAGGTGGCCTCCTGGCGGGCGCAGGCGTCCTCGGCCTCGAGGAGGACCTTGACCAACCGGGTCGGGATGCCGGCCTGGATCAGTCCGGCGGCGCGCTCGACCCGGTCGACATGGGCCTCGGTGTAGCTGCGGTAGCCGTTGTCCGCGCGGTCCGCACTGACCAGCCCCTGCTGCTCGTAGTACCTGATCAGCCGGGCTGCGACGCCGGTGCGTTCGGCGACCTCACCGATCTTCATGTCTGCTGCCTCACAATCCTGACGTCACGCCTTGACATTGACATCAGTGTAAACCTTTAGCGTCGATTCCATGAGTACGACGACCCGCCCCGCCGCCCCTGACCAGACCCCTGACCAGACACCTGCCACCACCTCTGACACCCAGCAGCCGGACCGGCTGCCCTGGCCCGCACTGCTCGTCCTCGGCGCCGCCACCCTCGTGATGGTGACGGGGGAGATGCTGCCGACCGCAGTCCTGCCCCAGATGAGCGCCGGACTGGGGGTGAGCGAATCGGC
>JAKFEI010000192.1:0-7135 GCA_036675765.1 Nocardioides sp.
GTGCGCGGGATCCTCGGCGGCCACTTCCACTTCACCTCGTTCTCGACCTTCGCCGGCGTCCCGGTGTCGGTCGCCTCGGCCACCTGCTACACCTCCGAGGTCTCCCCCAACCAGCGCCTGCTCTCCGGCGTCGATGCGAACCAGGCGTTCACGATGCTGCATCTCTACGAGGACCGCGTCGTGCACTCCGTGGTGCCCGCCCTCGACGGCCCGGAGGTCACCGGTCACGGCCTGGACATGCTGGAGCCGTTCAAGTCGCTGACGCCGGCGGAACGGTTCGACATGGTGTCGCGCAAGGACTCGCCGCTCAACCGGCCGCCCGCCTGAAGGGGGCGTGTCGTCCGGGAACCGGTCGCCGTCACCAGGTCCGGCGTACCGGCATCCCGGCCACCCGGTCCCGAGCGGCGCCGATCCTGCGCCCGGACAGCTCGTCCCAGCGCAGCCGGAGCCATCGCACGTCATCCCGGCGCACCCAGCGGGGCGGACCAGGCGTGTGGCGCTCGTTCTCGGAGCGCTCGTCGTCGGACACCAGCTCGCCCTGGCCGCGGACCACGACGGACCAGCCGTGCCATCGCTCGTAGTCGACCTGGTCGACCTCGAACAGCAGCGCCGCGCCGTTGCCGTACTGATCGATCAGGGAGCCGGTTGCTGTCCGGACCAGGATGGCGTCATCGACGGTGACGTAGTTGACGGGCAGGATCTCGGCGCCGCGCGGGCCGTCTCGAAGGACCAGCCGGCCGAAGACGCCGGCACGCAGCAGTTCCTCGCACTCCAACGCGGTGAGCTCAGTGATCGTCGACACGTCCCGATCCTGCATGCCCGGACGCGGTTGCGGCAGGGCCGAAGGTCCTTGACCCGCGGTCCGCGTCAGCCGCCGGACCCCGCTCAGGCGGCGGGCCAGGACCGTCGCCTCAGCGACGCCGCGGCACCGACCAGGTCAGCGTCGTACCCCGCCCGGCCCCGGAGTCGACGGTCAGCTTTCCGCCACGCTGCTCGGCCCGGACCCTGATGTTGGCGATCCCGCTCTCGGCGCCGGTCGACTCCATGCCCTTGCCGTTGTCCCGGACGGTGAGCACCACGTCGTCACCAGCCGCGACGATGACCGAGATCGCCGTCGCCTCGGCGTGACGGCTGGCGTTGGACAGGCCCTCGGCCAGGACGGCCAGCAGATCAGGCGCCAGCTCGGGCGCCACCAGGGTGCGGACCGGGCCATCGAAGCGCAGCGACGGCTTGAACTTCAGGGTCGACGAGGCGCGCTCGACGAGCCGGGTGACCTCGGCCTGGACGTCACCTGCCGTGTCGAGGGAGCTCAGTCCGAAGATCGCCCGGCGGATGTCCTTGATGGTGGCGTCCAGGTCGTCGACCGCCTGCTCGAGGCGGGCGGCGACCTCCGGGCGTTCGACGAGGCGGGTGGCTCCCTGGAGGCCCAGGCCGACCGCGAAGAGCCGCTGGATGACCAGGTCGTGGAGGTCGCGACCGATCCGGTCGCGGTCCTCGAAGACCGCAAGGCGACGCTGTTCGTCGCGGGCCTCGCTCAGCTGCATGGTCAGGCCCGCCTGCTCGGCGTACGACGCCACCAGCTGGGTGTCGAGGGAGTAGTAGCGGTCCTCGTTGTCCGTCGACCAGGCCAGCGACAAGGTGCCGTGGATGGCCGCCGATGGCGAGAACGGCACGGCAAGGAGCGGACCGATGTCCGGCAGTCCGGGGATGCCCCCGGCACCACCCACCTCGGTGATGTCCTCGATGGCGCAGCACTCGCCCTTCTCCAGGGCACCCTGCGCTGCGACGTCAACCGTCGGCAGGGAGGCGAGGGCCTCGCCGGCAAGCGCGACCCCGGCAATCGCGACGACCTGTTGGTCGCCCTCCGGGCCGTCGACCAGGATCCATGCGGCATCGGCGTTCCCGACCTCGCGGGCCTGTTCCACGACGGCTGCGTACGCGTCGTCCGCCGACTCCGGGTCCGAGACAGCGGCTGCGATCGCCGCCGTCGCGCGGGCCCAGGTCTCCCGGGTGGTCGTCTCCTCGTAGAGGCGGGCGTTCTCGATGGCGACACCTGCTGCGGCGGCCAGGGCGATGACGACCTCTTCGTCCTCGACGGTGAAGTCGCCGCCGCCGACCTTCTCGGTCAGGTAGAGGTTGCCGAACACCCGATCCCGGATCCGCACGGGCACCCCGAGGAAGGAGCTCATCGGCGGGTGGTTCTCCGGGAAGCCGTACGACGAGGGGTGCTCGGCAATGTCGTGCAGGCGCAGCGGCTCCGGGCGGTCGATGATCAGCCCGAGCAGTCCGTGCCCGGTCGGCAGCTCGCCGATCTCGGCCGCCAGGTCGTCGGAGATGCCGTGGTGGATGAAGGTGCGCAGGCGCCGTCGCCGGCCCGCGCTCAGCACACCGAGTGCGGCGTACTCGGCATCGACCAGGCGGCTGGCGATCGCCACGATCCGCGACAACACCCCGTCGAGGCTGAGATCGGCCGAGATCGTGACCACCGCGTCGAGGAGCAGTTGCAGTCGCGCCTGCTGGTCGAGGGCACCGTGCATGCGGTCGAGGACCGCGCGGACCAGGTCCTCGAACTCGACGCCGTCGAGATCGCCCCTCGTCGGCTCGGTGCGACCTTCGCCGACCCCACCCATGACGCCCCTCTCCCGTTCAAGACTCGCTTTTCACGCTAGCAGCGATGCACAGCGCAAGGGGCCGAAAGACCCGAACCCCAAGGACTCGCGGACCTGTGCAGAAACCGCGGCGGCGACGAGGATCGAGGTGTCCCCGAAGGAGGTGGTTCCCGTGCAGATGTCTGACCGACACCCCGGAAGGCTGGTCGTCCTCAGTGATGAGGAGTGCTGGCAACTGGTGCGCAGCCGTCCCGTCGGCCGGGTCGCGTGGGCGGGCAGTGACGGCGTGACCGTCCTCCCTGTGAACTACACGGCGGAGGACGGCGTGATCGTCCTCCGCACCACCGCCTACTCCCAGCTGGCACGCGAGTGCGCAGACCGGGAGGTCGCCTTCGAGGTGGACCAGATCGACGAGGAGAACCACAGCGGGTGGAGCGTCCTGTTCCGCGGACGCTGCCAGCGCCAGGAGCGTGTCGGCGACGGACCGGCACCCTGGGTCACCGGTCCTCGTGTTCTCGGACTGCGGATCGAGGTGCGCTCGGTGACAGGGCGCAGGCTGCAGCCCCCGGTGTCGCCGGGCTGAGCAGGTCAGGGGGCCCGCTCGGCCCGGCGACGTCTTCGAGCTCTGAGCAGGTGAGCCGGCGGTCGCACCGCCCGCCTCACTCCGCTGGCGGGTTGTTCTTCACGGAGTAGATCGCGGCCTGGGTGCGGCTCGACATGCCCAGCTTGGCGAGCAGCGAGGACACGTAGTTCTTGACCGTCTTCTCGGCCAGGAAGAGATCCTGCGAGATCTGCCGGTTGGTGAGGCCCTTCCCGATCAGGTCGAGGACCCGCAGCTCCTGCTCGGTCAGCGACTCGAGCTCCTTGTTGACCGGTGGGCCCGTGCGGATCCGCTCCAGCACCTGCGCGGTCACCAGCGGGTCGAGCGTCGACTGGCCCGCTGCGACCCGACGGACGATGTCGAGCAGGTCGTTGCCGCGGACCTGCTTGAGCACGTAGCCGGCCGCTCCGGCCATGATCGCGGCGAAGAGCGCGTCGTCGTCGTCGTACGACGTGAGGATGAGCGCCTTGATCGAGGGGTCCTGGGACCGGACGTCGCGGCACACGTCGATGCCGGAACCGTCCGGCAGGCGCCCGTCGAGGATCGCGACGTCCGGACGCAACGCGGGGATCCGGCTGGTCGCCTCCCGGGCGGAGTCGGACTCGCCGACCACGACGATGTCGCCCTCGCTCTCGAGGAGATCGCGAATCCCTCGCCGGATCATCTCGTGGTCATCGAGGAGGTAGACGCGGATCTGCGATGTGCCTGGGGTCGGTGCTTCGCTCACGGCTCCCACGGTAGCCGCCATCCGCGTCCCACACCCGAGGACCGCGGTTCCTGTCAGGAGAGGACCTTCGACCCTGCCTGACCCCTGCGAGAACAACGACAGTGGGAACGAAGGAGCAGGAGGACCCCATGACGATGCGATCCACCCCGATCGCCGAGACCGCACCGGTTGCGGTGATCGAGCGCCTCGTGGAGCTGGCGTGCCTGGCTCCCAGCGTCCACAACACGCAGCCCTGGCTGTGGGAGTACGACGGCCGCGGCATCGTGCTGCGCGCCGATCTTGACCGCAGGCTGACGGCGTCGGATCCCCGCGGACGCAACCTGACCATCAGCTGTGGGGCGGCCCTGCACCACGTCCAGTTCGCCGCGCGCGCTCTCGGCTGGGAGTCTGCCGTCGAGCGCATGCCCCCGGGCGACGAGACCGTCCTCGCCAGGGTGCTGGTGGGGCGCAACGCGCATCATCCGCCCGTGCCGGCCGACATCGAGCTCCTGCGGGCCCGTTGCACAGACCGTCGACGCTTCACCGCCTGGCCGGTGCCCGACGACCAGCTCGCCGCGCTCTGCCGGATCGCCGCCGCCTGGTCGGCCGACGCCGTGGCGGTGACCGACAACGCGGCCCGCTTCCGGCTCGAGCTGCTGGCGAACCGGGCGCTGACGTTCCTGGAGATCGACCCCGATCGCGTCGAGGAGCAGGACAGCTGGATCGACCGGCCGGGCGACGAGGGCATCCCCCACGAACTGCTCCCGGACGACCCGGACCCCCTGCATCCGCGAACCCGGTTCCGGCCCGGTGTCCTCGAGGACACCCGACTCGTGATCCACAGTGGCGACCGGGTGATCGCGCTCGGTGCCGCCTCGGACGACGTGGGCAGCTGGCTCCGGGTCGGCGAGGCGCTCAGCGCCGTCTGGCTGGAGGCCACCCGCGCCGGCATGTCGGTGGTGCCGATGACGCAGCCGATCGAGGTCGAGAGCACCCGCCACGAGATCGGCCGCACGGTGCTCGCCGACGCCTTCGAGCCGCTGCTGCTGGTCCGCGTGGGCTGGCAGGTGATCGGGCGGAGGGCGCTGCCGCGCACCCCACGTCGTCCGTTGAAAGAAGTTCTCTCGTCCTGATCCCGGGGGCCAAAGGTCCCGTGGGGAGGGGCACTCGGGCCGTGGGGCCGGGCGGCTGCTCGCTCCTAGCGTGAACGCGACAGCCCGACCAGCCAGGAGCTCCTGTGGACCCGACCGACATCGCGCGTTGGCAGTTCGCCATCACGACCGTCTATCACTTCCTCTTCGTCCCGATCACGATCGGCCTGTCGGCGATCATCGCCGGCTACGAGATCAACTGGCTGCGCACGCGCGACGAGCGGTGGCTGCGGCTGACGAAGTTCTTCGGCAAGCTCTTCCTGATCAACGTGGCGATCGGTGTCGTCACGGGCATCGTCCAGGAGTTCCAGTTCGGCATGAACTGGAGCGACTACTCCCGCTTCGTGGGCGACGTCTTCGGTGCCCCGCTCGCGGTGGAGGGACTGCTCGCCTTCTTCCTCGAGTCCACGTTCCTCGGACTCTGGATCTTCGGCTGGGACCGGCTGCCGGAGAAGCTGCACGCGGCGTGCATGGTGTTGTTCCACATCGGCACCCTGCTGTCGTCGTACTTCATCCTGGCGGCGAACTCGTGGATGCAGAACCCTGTCGGCTTCGCCTACAACCCGGACACGGGCCGCGCCGAGATGAACGACTTCGCGGCGGTCATGTTCAACAAGGTCCAGCTGGTGACCTTCCCCCACGTGGTGCTGTCGGCGTACATGACCGGTGCCGCCTTCGTCGTCGGCATCGCGCTGTGGCACCTGCGGCGCGCGAGGAACGACACCGATCGCGTGATGTACCGGACTGCCGTGCGCACCGGCGCGGGCATCGTGCTGGTCGCCGCACTCGGCGTCATCGTCAGCGGTGACGTGCAGGGCAAGATCATGACCGAGGTCCAGCCGATGAAGATGGCGGCGGCCGAGGGCCTCTACGAGACGGAGGAGCCCGCCGACTTCTCCATCTTCCAGCTCGGCACGCTGGACGGCGAGAAGGAGACGTTCGGGGTCAAGATCCCGGGGCTGCTCTCCTACCTCGCGACCGGCACCCCCGGCGGCGAGGTCGAGGGAATCAATGACCTCCGCGAGCGCTACCAGGAGCAGTACGGCACGGACCCCGGCGCGGCGTACTACTCCCCCGGCGACTACACGCCGGTCATCCCGCTGACCTACTGGACCTTCCGGCTGATGATGGGCCTCGGCATGGCCGGCGCCGTCGTCGCCGCCTGGATCCTGTGGATGACCCGCGGCGGCCGGTCCCCGGGAGGACGCGCCGTCCTGGCGGCCGCGGTGGCGTTGCCGTTCCTGCCACTGTTCGCCAACTCGTTCGGCTGGATCTTCACCGAGATGGGCCGTCAGCCGTGGGCGGTCTTCGGCCTGATGACGACCGAGCACTCCGTCTCGCCCGGCCTGAGCACCACCGAGGCGTGGATCTCGTTGCTCACCCTGACCGCGGTGTACGGCGTCCTGGCCGTCGTCGAGCTCCGGTTGCTGTTCACCTGGATCGCCAAGGGAGCCGAGGAGCTGCCCTCACCCGACGACACGGCCGGCACGGGCGACGACCGCCCGCTCGCCTTCGCCTACTGACCCGAGGACATCACCATGGAACTCACCACCATCTGGTTCATCCTGATCGCCGTCCTGTGGGTCGGGTACTTCACCCTCGAGGGCTTCGACTTCGGCGTCGGCATGCTGCTGCCGATCCTGGCCCGCAACGACACCGAGCGTCGGGTCATGATCAACACCATCGGCCCCGTCTGGGACGGCAACGAGGTGTGGCTCCTCGTCGCCGGCGGCGCCACGTTCGCCGCGTTCCCCGAGTGGTACGCCACCTTGTTCAGCGGGTTCTACCTGCCCCTGCTGCTGATCCTGGTCGCGTTGATCTTCCGGGGGCTCGCCTTCGAGTACCGCGCCAAGCGGGACGACGACCGCTGGCGGGCCCGCTGGGACCTGGCCATCATCGTCGGCTCCTTCGTCCCGTCCCTGTTGTGGGGCGTGGCCTTCGCGAACATCCTGCGCGGCGTCCCGATCGACAGCGACCTCGAGTACGTCGGCGGGTTCTTCAACCTGCTCAACCCCTATGCGTTGCTCGGCGGTCTCACCACGCTCGGCCTCTTCCTGACCCACGGCGC
>JAKFEI010000430.1:0-7086 GCA_036675765.1 Nocardioides sp.
TGGGCGACGCGCTCCCGCGGCCGATCGGCCGGCATCTTCTTCGACGACCCGGCCGCCCTCAAGGTCGGGCCGCGCGTCGACACCGTGCTCCTGGACCGGTGGGGCACGGTGACGACCGGACAGCTGCGGGTGACTTCGGTCGATCCCTTCGAGGCCGACCACGACCGCAACCTGCGCTGGTTCGCCGGCGCGCTCGGCCACGCCGCCGAGGACCCCGTGGGCCGGGCCATCGCCCGCCTCGCGGCCCGCGGCAAGGTGAGCGGGATCGACATGCACGACGGGGTCGGGATCAGCGGCTCGGTCGACCGACACCCCGTCCGGCTCGGCCCGCCCGAGTGGCTCGGCATGGCGTCGCGCGACGACGTCGGCGTCACCGTGGGCGTCCAGGTGGACTCCCGGCCGATCGGCTACATCACGGTCGCCGACGACGTACGACCTGATGCACGCGCGGCTGTCGAGCAGCTGCGCAGCGACGGGGTCGACCCGGTGCTGGTCTCGGACGACAGCGACCGCAACACCGGCCACCTGGCCGAGGCCTGCGGCATCGAGCACTGGCATGCCGCGACGTCGCCAGCGCAGCAGCCAGCCCTGGTCGCCGACTACCGCGGGCTCGATCGCGTCGTCGCGGTCGCCTCCCGCACGGCCGAGCAGTCAGCCGACCTGACGCTGTCGGACACCGAGAACCTCAGCCACGGCATCCGGTTGAGCGACCTGGACGTCACCCGGATCGCTCGTGCCCTGACCCTCACCCGGCGCGCCGCCCGGCGGCTGGTCGCGACCCGCCGGGTCGGCATCGTGGTCGGTGCGATCGGCGCCGTCCTGGCGGGCGTCGGTGTGCTGTCACCGATCCTCGCGGCGGGCTACGCCGTCGTCGGCTGCGCCGCGGTCGCGGCCGTCGCCACCCGGCCCTGAGGTCAGGGCGCCGACGTGATGTCAATCGACTCGTCGCCGCCGACGCTGACGACCATCGAGACCTCGCCGGCCTCGCGGTCGGCCGCGATCCGCAGGTCGTAGGTGTAGACGTCGTCGGTCTTCGTCAGGGCGTCCTTGACAGCGGCGATCATCGTGGCGGCGTCGATGGTGGAGAGGTCGAACGGTCGGGGCTGGTAGTCGTCGTAGTGGCTCTTCTCGACCCGCAGCTCGTAACCGTCGACGTAGTCGTTGGTCTCGAAGTAGCGCGTCTCCCTGTTGTTGGGATCGAAGTACTCCACCGTCAGGTTGTACTCGGACAGGCGCACCGACACGGCGTCCTTGCCCTCGACCTCCAGCGCCAGCGCGAGGCCGTCACCGACGAACTCCTCGTTCAGCAGGGAGGTGTCGACGTCCCCGCTGATACCGTCGTCGTCACTCGAGTTCGCCGCGACGATGATCCCGACGACGACGGCGAGGCTGACGACCACGATCAGGAAGCCCACCCAGCTGCTGAGCTTCAACCCGGTCCCGGCCTTCGGCTTCGGCGGCATGACCTTCGACGTCGAGCCCGACCTCGTTCTCGCCTTCGGCTTCGGCTTCGGCTTCGTGTTGGGAATGGCGACGGGCTGGCCGGTCTCGTCCCGCTTCTCGACAGGGGGTTTGTACCGACTCCACCGTCGCTTGCTCGCCATGCAGTGACCCTACAAAACGCCCTTGCGCTCGGCCTCGGCCACCAGGTGTCGCACCTTCTCCAGCGAACCGCACCCCTCGTCGATCAGCTGGTTGCGGCGCGCAGACCACTTCTCGCCGAGCTCGCGTCGTACCTTGTCGGACACCTCCGACCGCGCGGGCTCGATGATGCTCAGCTCCTCCTCCGCGATGTGGTGGGCGATGAGGTTGCTGAGCTCCTCGACCGCGTCGACGAAGGCCTGGGTGTCGGTGCCCTTCAGCTCGAGGACGGCGAGCAGCGCCTGGGTGCCCTCGGCGTGCTCCTCCTTGCCGTGCTCGATGTCGTGCGCGTCGACGTCGCCTGCCTTGCGGCGCAGGACGGGATAGACGAGGTCTTCCTCGGCCTCGCTGTGGGCCACGAGGACATCGGCGAAGGCCTGGCGTACGGCGTCGCGGTCCGCGGTGGCCTGGCGCAACTGGGACAGGAGGTGCTCGAAACGGCGGTGGTCGTCGGTGATCAGGTCGAGGACGTCACCCGAGGTGGGGCGGCCCAGGTCGATGGCAGTGGTCATGGAGCCGCAGGTACCCGAAGTCCCTCGAGGTATTCGTGGACCAGCGACACCGCCGACGCGCCCTCACCGCTGGCCGAGGCGACCCGTTTCATCGAGCCCGACCGGATGTCGCCGGCGGCGAAGATGCCCGGGACGCAGGTCGCGAGATTCTCCGGCGGCAGGTCGTCGACCCAGCACTCGGTGGGTACGTCGCGCCCGGTCAGGACGAACCCGTGGTCATCACGTCGTACGTCGTCGGGCAGCCAGTCGCAGTGCGGGGCTGCCCCGATCAGCAGGAACAGCCCGCCCGCGTCCACGCGTTCCTCGACCCGGGTCCGGACGTCGCACAGCTGGAGCCAGCCCAGCTGGCCGCTCTCGTCGGCGCCGCCGTCGATGATCTCCGTGCACGACCGCACGCTGATCCGCGGGTTCCACTCGATTTCGTCGATCAGGTAGCGCGACATCGTGGCGGCCAGGTCCTCGCGGCGGATCAGGATCGTGACCGAGCGCGCGAAGCGGGCCAGGTGGACGGCAGCCTGCCCGGCGGAGTTGCCGCCGCCGACGACGTACACGTCGCGGTCCTCCATCTCGCGCGCTGCCGTCATCGCGGCGCCGTAGTTCACGCCCGCGCCGACGAGGTCCTCGAGCGGCGCGACGCCGAGGCGGCGATAGGCGACGCCCGAGGCGACCATCACGGCGCGGGCCCGGACCGACCCGCCAGCGGTGACGAGGGTGTGCGGGGCGCCGTCGACGCCGGGCACCAGCTCCTCGACCGGCCAGCCGGTGAAGAAGCGGGCCCCGAACCGGAGCGCCTGGACCCGGGCGCGCTGCCCCAGCCGCATCCCGGAGATGCCACGGGGGAAGCCGAGGTAGTTGCGGATCATCGAACTCGTCCCGGCCTGGCCGCCGATCACTTCGGACTCGAGCACGATCGTGCTCAGGCCCTCCGAGGCGCCGTACACAGCGGCCGCGAGGCCGGCCGGGCCGGCGCCCACGACGGCCAGGTCGACGACCGTGTCGACCTCGATGTCCGAGGGCCGCCCGTAGATCAGGGCAGCGAGTTCACGGACCGACGTCGGCGCGATGATCGGGTGCTCGGCGAAGGGCCGCGAGGAGAGGTGGACCAGCGGGTACGTCGGCGTGCCGCCATACAGCGCCAGGGCCTCCTGGCCCTGCGGACTGTCCGGCGGGTAGGTGCGGTGCGGGAAGCCGGTGCGGTCCAGGAAGTCGCGGATGGCCAGGGCCAGCGGCGACGTGTCGGGCGTGATCAGCCGGACGGTGTCGATCACCGACGCGGCCACGGTGGCGCCCCAGTCACTCAGCAGCTCGACGATCGCGTAGTGGAACTCCTCGTCGCGTCGGCCCTGCGGCAGCATGAGATACGTGTCGAACTTGCCCTTCTGCAAGTACGGCCGCAGCGTCACCGAGTCGCTGGCGAAGCGCGAGATCGGGATGGCGACGACACGGCGCGCGGTCGGGACGAGCGTGCGCCACTCGTGCATCGCCATCAGCACGTCCTGGTCCGACAGCTCCGACTCGGTGACGATCATCGCGACCGCCTGGCCGCTGTCGACCGCTGCCCGCAGGGTGCTGCTCGCCTCGGTGGCCGTGGTGGCGGCGCGGACGTCGTAGTCGTGCTCGTAGCGACGGAACTGCTCGGTCAGGACGTCGATCTCGTCGGCGGAGACGAGGAGGATGAGGGGATCGCTCACCCCCTCATCCTCCCCGACGTGTCCAGTCAGATCACCAGGTTGAGCGCGAGCACGAAGACCAGTCCGGTCACCGACAGCAGCGTCTCCATGGCCGACCAGGTCTTGAGGGTCTGGCCGACGCTCATCCCGAAGTACTCCTTCACCAGCCAGAAGCCGGCGTCGTTGACGTGGGAGAAGAACACCGAACCCGCGCCGATCGCCAACACCATCAGGGAGACCTCGCCGCTGGAGAGCTGCGTGGTCAGCGGCGCGAGCAGCCCGGAGGCCGTCACGGTGGCGACCGTGGCGGAGCCCGTCGCGAGCCGGATGAGTACGGCGACGAACCACGCCAGCAACAGGATGGAGATGTTGGAGTCGGCAACCCGCTCGGCCACGATCGTGCCGATCCCGGTGTCGACCAGGGACTGCTTGAACCCGCCACCGGCCGCGACGATGAGCAGGATGCCGGCCACACCGGGCAGCGAGGACTCGAGGGACTTCGCGACACCGTCGCGGCCCATGCCCGACCCGAAGCCGAGGGTGAACATGCCCACGACCACGGCGATCGCGAGGGCGATCAGCGGGGTGCCGAGCACGTCGAGGGTGCGGCGCAGCGGGTCGGTCGCGTCGTCGATGAAGATGTCGGCCATCGCCTTGCCCATCATCAGCACGACGGGCAGCAGCACGGAAGCGAGCGTCACGGAGAAGCTCGGTCGGCGGTCGAACTCGCGCTCCGGGGCGTCGAACCGCTCGGGCACCGCCACGTCGACGTACCGCCCGACGATGCCGAAGACCGGCCCGGCGATGATCACGGTGGGGATGGCGATCGCGACACCGAGGGCGAGGGTGGTGCCGAGGTCGGCGCCGAGGTAGTCGATCGCGGTCAGCGGGCCGGGGTGCGGCGGCACCAGGCCGTGCATGGCGGAGAGGCCGGCGAGCGCGGGGATGCCGATGGTGACCAGCGACTGCCCGGAACGGCGTGCGACGAGGTAGATCACCGGCATCAGCAGGACGAGGCCGATCTCGAAGAACATCGGCAGCCCGATGATCGCGCCGACCAGCGCCATCGCCCAGGGCAGGGCCCGCGGCGAGGCGTGCCGGATGATCGTGTCGACGATCTGATCGGCTCCCCCGCTGTCGGCGAGGATCTTGCCGAACATCGCTCCGAGCGCGATCAGGATGCCGACCCCGGCGGCGGTGGAGCCGAAGCCTGCGGTGTAGCTGGCGAGGGCCGTCTCGACACTGACCCCGGCGACGATGCCGACGGTGATGGCGCCGGCCGTCAACGCGAGGAACGGATGGATCTTGCCGGCGATGATCAGCGCGACGATCACGCCGATGCCGAGCAGGGCCGCGGCGAGCAGGCGACCTTCGGACGCGACCGGTTCGACGAGGTCGGTGCCGGCGGTGAGGACGAGATGAGCGGACATGGGGTGGATCTCCTCAGTCGGTCGGTGCCGCGGCGGCGCGGTCGACGTATTCCTGGACGATGGCGTCGACGTCCTGGTCGACATCGATGACGAGGCCGGCCTCATGGCTCCCGAGCGGTTCGAGCGTGTCGAACTGCGAGTCGAGCAAGGAGGCCGGCATGAAGTGGCCGGGCCTGCTGGCCTGGCGTCGCGCAATGACCTCGCGCGATCCGTGCAGGTGGACGAACGTGGTTCCCGGGGCGTGGGCGCGGAGCTGGTCGCGGTAGGCCACCTTGAGGGCGGAGCAGCTGATCACGCCACCTTGCGGGTGCCCGGCGAGCCACTCCCCGATCGCCTCCAGCCAGGGGTGGCGGTCCGTGTCGTCGAGGGCGTGGCCGGCGGTCATCTTGGCGATGTTGGCGGGCGGGTGGAAGTCGTCGGCGTCCGCGAAGGGAACCCCGAGGCGTTGCGCGAGCGCCGCTCCGACGGTGGACTTGCCCGATCCGGACACGCCCATCACGACGACCTGCCCGACGGCCTGCCCGACGACCTGCCCGACGGCCTGTGGGTTCATGCTGGTCATGTCGCCTCCTGGGACGTGTCCTGATGTGTTGGCCGTCACAGTGTGCGATGATTAATCTGGTTTTATCAAGACCTTGACCCAATAAATCTGATTATTGGAGGAACGATGGCCCGCACCGCGCTGCACGACAACGTGCTCGACGCCCTCGGCCAGCGCATCGTGAGCGGCACCCTCGCGGCGGGGACGGTGCTGACGCTCGACACCATCGACAGCGAGTACGACGTCAGTCGCTCCGTGTCGCGCGAGGCAGTCCGGGTGCTCGCCTCCATGGGCATGGTCGCGTCGCGGCAGCGGGTCGGCCTGACCGTGCAACCGCGGACGTCGTGGCAGGTCTTCGACCCGCGACTGATCCGCTGGCGCCTCGAGTCGGACGACCGGGTGGCCCAGCTCCGCTCCCTGGGCGAGCTGCGCAGCGGGTTCGAGCCGGTCGCAGCGGGCCTCGCGGCCACCCGGGCCACGCCCGAACAGTGCGGCGCACTCGCGGCGGCGGCCAGCGACATGGTCGTCCACGGGCGCTCCGGCGACCTCGAGGCGTTCCTCGCGGCCGACGTCCTGTTCCACCAGATCGTGCTCGAGGCGTCCGGCAACGAGATGCTGGCCGCCCTCGACGGCGTCGTCGCCGAGGTCCTCACCGGCCGCACCCACCACCACCTGATGCCCGCCAACCCCAAGGACGAGGCCATCGACCTGCACGTCGAGGTGGCTCGCGCGGTGCGCTCTGGTGACGCCACCGCGGCCCGGGAAGCCATGGCGGCGATCATCGAGGAGGCCACCGGCGCGGTGGTGGATGTCGACACCGATGAGGGTGGTGGCCCGGATTCGACTAATGTCGGTTGAGCCATGGAGAACACGCCGGAACTTGCTGACCTGATTGATCTCATCAAGGCCGAGGAGCACACCGTCGAGGAGGTGCTCCCGGGCGTGCTGCACGTGAAGGGCCGGTTCTCCAACCCGGAGCGCATCGCCCTGCGTGCCGCGGCCGACGCGGGTGACCGCCCGATCGCCGTCTGGGCCACCAGCCACCGCGACGACTGGACCCTCATCGCGTGGGACCGCCCCGACCTGGTCGCCGTCAACCAGCGCGGCCAGACGCCTCAGCGCTGGCGCCACCGCGAGCTGCCCCCGACGTTGAACCCGGACGCCCAGACCTTCCTCGAGGGCGCGTCCTCGTCGTTCGACATCGAGACCCGGCCCAAGCACCAGCCGACCACCTCGGCCCGCGCCGTGCTGTCGCGCTTCGGCATCACCGAGCCCGCCCCGCCCGGATGGGT
>JAKFEI010000337.1:0-7025 GCA_036675765.1 Nocardioides sp.
GGCCGCGACGTGCTGCTGATGATGGACTCGCTCACCCGCGTCGCCATGGCGCAACGCGAGATCGGCCTGTCCGCCGGCGAACCGCCCGCCACCCGCGGCTACCCGCCCAGCGTCTTCGGGCTGCTGCCCCGCCTCCTCGAGCGCGCCGGCACCGCCAGCAACGGCTCGATCACCGGCCTCTACACGGTTCTCGTCGAGGGCGACGACCTCCAGGACCCGATCGGCGACACCGCCCGCTCCATCCTCGACGGCCACGTCGTGCTGTCCCGCGAGCTCGCGACGTCCGGGCACTTCCCCGCCATCGACGTCCTCGAGTCCATCTCGCGGGTGCACCGCGCGGTCACCACCCCCGAGCAGCAGGCGGACGCTGCCCTGCTGCGTCGGATGATGGCCGCCCATCGCGGCGTCAAGGAGCTCGTCGAGATCGGTGCGTACGTCGGCGGGTCCGACCCGTACGCCGACGCGGCCCTCGAGCGCCTGCCGCGGATCGAGGAGTTCCTGCGCCAGGACATGGACGACGCCACGCCGACCGCCGAGACCTGGTCCCGGCTCAGCGAACTGGTTGCCTCGTGAGCGCCCGTCGCACTCACCCGGAGGACCGCGGACTCGCCGCAGTCGCGCGGGTCCGCGCCGTGCGGGAGACCGACAGCCGGATCGGCCTCACGCAGGTGCTCGCCGAGGAAGCCGCCGTCGCTTCCCGGCTCGCCGTGCTGCAGGACCAGCTGACCGCTGCGCCCGTCGCCGACCTCGCCACGCCCGGTGAACTGGTCGCGCGCCGTACCGCGCTGACCCACCTCGGCGCGCTGATCCAGGAGACCCGCGGCGACGTGGAGACGGCTGCCGTGGTCTCCGCCGAGGCCCGAGCCCGATGGATCAGCGACCGTGGGCGACTCGCCGCGGTCGAGCACCTCCTCGAACAGCGGGCCACCCGTCGTCGTACCGAAGCAGGCCGGAAGGCCGACCGCGAGGCCGACGACCTGGCTGCCCAACGCTGGTCCCGCTCCCACGGGGGTGTCGCATGAGCATCGACAACGTCACTGCCCGGATCGGTCAGATCCAGGCCCGGCTCGCGCAGTTCACCACGGCGCCGACGTCCTCGACCGGCTTCGCGAACCAGCTCACGACCGAGACCGTGACGGCATCGGCCGCGGCGGGGATGCCGGCCGATGCTGCCGGCGTCAGTGGCGACGACGTGGTCGCCGAGGCGAAGAAGTACCTCGGTCTCCCCTATGTCTGGGGCGGCACCAACCCCGAGAAGGGGATGGACTGCTCCGGCCTCGTGCAGGTCGTCTACCGCAACCTCGGCTACGACCTGCCGCGCGTCTCCAACCAGCAGGCGCAGGCGGGCCGGCCCGTCGCGAGCATGGCCGATGCGAAACCCGGTGACCTGATCGCGTGGGACAACTCCAGTCGCAACAACGGCGTCGACCACATCGCGATCTACATCGGCGACGGCAAGATGATCGAGGCCCCGCGCACCGGGCTGGACATCCGCATCGTCGACGTACCGTCCACGCCCGACGTGATCCGGCGGATCCTGCCGGACGGCGCTGCCGCCGCGACCGCGTCGACGAGTGGTGCCGCGGCCAGGGTGTCCGACGGGACGCCGTACGCCGGCCTGATCAATGCCGCAGCCGCCCGGACCGGAGTCCCCGGCGAACTCCTCGCCGCGGTCGCCAGGCAGGAGTCCGGCTTCAACCCGAAGGCGGTCAGCCCCGCCGGCGCGCAAGGGTTGATGCAGCTGATGCCCGGCACGGCCCGCGGCCTCGGCGTCGAGAACCCGTTCGACCCGGCCCAGGCCATCGACGGCGCCGCCCGCCTGCTGAAGTCCCTGATCGACCGGTTCGGCCAGACCGACCTGGCACTCGCGGCGTACAACGCCGGGCCGGGTGCCGTGGCCCGGTACGACGGTGTTCCGCCGTACCGCGAGACCCAGAACTACGTCCGCAACGTGATGGCGATGGTGAACGACTGATGAGCATTGCGCCCTTCCTGCCCGGCCTGCTGGTCGCCGCTCCGGCCCCCGCCCCTGCAGACGTGGGTACGACGACCGGTACTCCGACGGGCCAGGCGACCGACACGCAGCCCGGTGCCGAGGGCGAGGTGGCGTTCATGGACGCGCTCGCCGCGGCGCTCGCCGTACATCCCCCGATGGCATCGGTGGCGGAGGCACCGGCAGCGCCCGAACCCGTCGCACCGGCCGCTCCCACCACCCCGACCCCCGAGTTGGGGTTTGTCACGCCCGAGTTGGGGTTTGTCACCGCCGAGTTGGGGTTTGTCACCCTCGACCCGGACGTTCCCACCCCGACCCCCACCCCGACCCCGACGCCCGCCCTCCCCCACCAGTCCATATCGCCGGGGTCGAGCGCCGGCACATTCGCGACGAGCGCTACGCCTGCCCCCGAGGAGACTGCGCCAGCGGTCCCGGTCCGGACCACGACGCCGGTCGACGTACCCGCCGACCTGGCCAAGGTCCCCACTCCGCCCTCTGAACTGCCCACGACGAACCCTCTGCCGACGGTGACAAGCACCGACTCGGTGGTGACAAACCCCAACTCGGCGGTGACAAACCCCAAGTCGGTGGAGCGGGTGGTCGTGGCGCAGGTGTTCCCGGAGGTGACGAGGCTGGCGAGCAGCGGGAACGGGACGCACCGGATCACACTGACCCTCCAGCCGGCGCAGCTCGGCGAGGTACGGGTGACGCTGGTGGTCCGCGACGGTGCAGTCCGGGTGCGGCTGTCGGGCGAGGCCGGCGACGGCGCAGTGCGCCAGGCGCTCGCCACCGGAGCGCCCGAGCTCCAGCGGATGCTCGAACGCGCCGGGGCCAGCGAGGCACGGGTGCTGGTGCGCGACGTCAACGCGACGCCCCTGCTGACCACGCCCACCCCCGCGCCCCCCGCGCCCCCCGCGGTCCGCAACGACCTCACCCAGGCCTGGAGCGGCCAGCCCAACCAGGCCCGCGACTTCGGCCAGCCCGGCCAGCCGCACGACTCCGGCCAGTCCGGCCAGTCCGGCCAGTCCCAGCGAGACACCCACCCCGGCCGCCCCGGCCACCCCCTCGAGCAGGCAGGACGTCACGCGGCACCCGCGGACGTCGTACCCACCTCGACCCCGACCCCCGGTCGCCTCGACCGGAACCTGTGAGGAGGCACCATGTCGATCGGCGCAACCGAGGGCGTGACGTACGGCGTCACGTCCGGAGCGAAGAGCACCGCCCAGACCAACAGCTTCGGTGACCAGAAGGTCTTCCTGGAGCTGATGGTCGCGCAGATGCGCTACCAGGATCCGCTCAACCCGGCCGACTCCAGCGAGTTCATGGCGCAGACCGCGCAGTTCACCGCGCTGGAGAAGATGCAGGCCGTCGCCGACCAGACGGCGATGCTCCTGAGCACGCAGCTCGCCTTCGGCGCGAGCTCGATGATCGGCCAGACCGTCCGTTGGTACGACGCCAGCGGGGCCGAGCTCAGCGGCACGGTCCAGGGCACCACCTATCTGTCGACCGGCCCAATGCTCAGCGTCGACGGGCACCAGGTGGCCATCACCGACGTCGTCAGCGTCGGGGAGGCGCCGACCATCACCGCGCCGCCACCGAGCGGCACGACGGGTACACCCAGCGGCACGCCCGCCTGACCACCGACCCCTTGCAGCACTGACGCACCATCCGAGAAGGAGAACCACCATGCTTCGCTCGCTCTTCGCCGGCATCTCCGGCCTTCGCACCAACCAGACCATGCTCGACATCACCGGCAACAACATCGCCAACGCCAACACCACCGGCTTCAAGGCCAGTACGACGGTCTTCTCGGACACGTTGAGCCAGATGCTGACGGCGGCCTCGGGCGGCAACGCCGAGCGTGGCGGCACCAACCCGATCCAGATCGGGCTGGGCGTGCAGCTCGCTGCGACCACGACCAACTTCGGCCAGGGCTCGGCGCAGATGACCGGGCGCCCCACGGACCTGATGCTCCAGGGCGACGGGTTCTTCGTGACCCGCGACGGCGCCGAGAACGTCTACACCCGCGCCGGTGCGTTCACGTTCGACCAGACCGGCACGCTGGTGACGCCCACGGGGATGCGCGTGCAGGGCTACGCCCTCGACGGTGCCGGCCTGCCCACCGGTGGCCTGATCGACATCGACCTGAACTCGATCCCGCTGCCGCCGGGTGTCGAACTGACGTCGTACTCCATCGCGGCCGACGGCAAGGTCCGCGGCGTCTACTCCGACGGCGTGCAGCGCGACATCGCGCAGCTGGCCGTCGCCGACTTCAACAACCCGATGGGCCTGGAGCGGATCGGCGACACGTCGTTCCGCGAGTCCGCGAACTCCGGCCCCGTCGAGCTCGCCACCGCGGGCCAGGGCCAGCGCGGCCAGATCATGGCCGGTGCGCTGGAGATGTCGAACGTCGACCTGTCCGCCGAGTTCACCAACCTGATCCTCGCCCAGCGCGGCTTCCAGGCCAGCTCGCGGGTCATCACGACCAGCGACCAGGTCCTCGAAGAGCTCGTCAACATCAAGCGCTGAGGCCGACCCGCGGGGTAGTCCCTGGCCAAAAGCACCGGAAATCCGCGTGTCGCGGTGCTTTTGGTCAGGGACTACCCCTACCGGCCGATGAACCCCATGAAGCGAGCCATGGATGGCTCCTGGAATCGATCCACGCACACGGAGGTGCCGCGGTGATCTCGTTGACCCGACTGTCAGGAACTGTGTTCCTGCTCAATGCCGACCTGATCGAGCGTGTCGACTGCACGCCCGACACGGTGGTGACGCTCGTCGACGGCACCAAGTACCTCGTGTCGGAGTCGCTCGACGCCGTCCTCGAGTCGGTCGTCCGCTACCGCGCCCTCATCGTCGCCCGCTCCTCGCTCCCGGACGCCAGCGTGATCCCGTCCGTGGCATCCGTGGCGCCCCGAGCGACCCGCCTGAGCGCCGTCCCGCTCACCGATCGCCACCGTGGAGGTACCCCGTGAAGGACATCGCGACCCCGGTCGGCATCGTCCTCGGCCTGGTGATCATCGTCGTCGCCAACATCATGGAGGGCGGCAACCCGATGAGCCTGCTGCTCCTGCCGCCGATGCTGCTGGTGCTGGGTACGACGGTCATGGTGACCGTCGCCGGCGGCACCCTGGCGGACGCGAAGGCTGCGGGCAAGAACCTCGGACGTGCACTCAACGGCAAGGTCGAACCCGCCGACGCGCTCGTGCCGCAGGTGGTCAGCCTCGCCGAGCGGGCCCGTCGCGAAGGTCTCCTCGCGCTCGAGGACAGCCTGCGCGACATCGACGACCCGTTCCTGGTCAAGGGCGTCACGATGGCGATCGACGGCACCGACCCGGACGACGTACGCGACATCCTTGAAGCCGAACTGCGCGCCAAGAAGCGCGACGACAAGCAGGCCGCGAAGTTCTTCGGCGACGCCGGCGCCTACGCGCCCACCATCGGCATCATCGGCACCGTCATGGGCCTGGTGCACGTGCTCGAGAACCTCGCCAGCCCCGAGGAACTCGGCCACCTGATCGCCGGTGCCTTCGTCGCGACGCTCTGGGGCGTCATGTCCGCCAACGTGATCTGGCTGCCGATCTCCAGCCGGCTCAAGCGCATCGGCGAGCTCGAGTGCGCCCGGATGGAGGTCGCCATCGAGGGCGTCGCCGCCATCCAGTCCGGCGCCAACCCGCGCCTGGTCGCGGAGAAGCTCCGCTCGCTGCTGCCCACCGGGACGGCCGAGCGGGAGGCCGCCTGATGTCCGGCCACGGACCGTCGCGCCGGCGACATCACGAGGAGGACCACGAGGAGGGCCACGAGGGCAACGAACGCTGGCTCGTCACGTACGCCGACATGGTCACCTTGTTGATGGTGCTCTTCATCGTCATGTTCGCGATGTCGACCGTCGACGAGAAGAAGTACCAGCAGCTCAGGGAAGGCCTGGCCGTCGGCTTCGGCCGCGAGCAGTCGATCCTCAGCGGCGAGAGCCCGATCAGCAACGCCAAGGGCGCGAACGACCCCGCCGACGCGTCGTACCAGATGCTGCTCGCGCAGGTCCCCGAGTCGCAGCGCGACCAGGTCGTGCAGATCATGAAGGAGTCCGACCGCCTCCGCAACGAACGGGCGTACGGCGACGCGACCGCCGAGGTCGACCGGCTCCTGAAGGTGTGGAAGGAGGTCGACAAGGCGCTGCGCAAGCAGGGCCTGCGCGAGGACGTGCGCGCGACGATCGACGAGCGCGGCCTGGTCGTCAGCCTGGTCTCCCAGCACGTGGTCTTCCAGCCCGACATGGCCGAACTCACCGAGCGCGGCCGCCGGGTCGTCGACACCCTGGCGCCCGTCCTGGAACTCCTGCCCGAGCCGATCGAGCTGGACGGACACACCACTCAGGAGAAGGTGAAGCCGCGCTTCTACCCGACGGACTGGGAGCTCTCGCTGGCCCGCGCCGCGCACGTGCTGCGTCGGCTCGAGGAGGTGCACGGCGTGCCTGCGCGAAGGCTCCGCGCGACCGGGTTCGGCCACACCAAGCCGTTGATCGACCCGGCCCGCGCCGACTCGCAGAAGATCAACAAGCGCGTCGACATCCTCGTCCTCAGCCAGGCGCCGGCCGAGACCCGCGCGCTGATGGGTGAGGCGTACGCCGACCTGCGACGCGAAGCCGGACTCGTCGATGGCGAGGAGGCCCCGCCGCCCCCCAACACCAGCACCACCACCGACACCGACCACCCGACGGCCTCCGGCCGACCCGGCAGCACCCGCCAGGAGGAAGTCCCGTGAGCACGATGACCGCCCAGAACGCCGCCACCACCGAGCAGCCGGCCGCCTCCGGCACGACGAAGAAGATCGGCATCGTGGTCCTCGCGATCGCCGTCCTCGCCGCCGGCGCCTGGTACTTCCTGCTCAAGCCCGAGGGCAAGGTGGAGCCGAAGCCGGGCGAGGTCGTGCAGATCGAGGCGATCCAGGTGAACCTCGCCTCCGGCCACTACCTGCGCCTGGGCCTGGCCCTGCAGCTGACCACGACCGCGCACGAGGTCGACGGCAGCAAGGC
>JAKFEI010000414.1:0-7000 GCA_036675765.1 Nocardioides sp.
AAGCAGCGCGAGGAACGCCGGTAGACGACCGCGACGACGGATCCCAGCCGGTTCGGCCGTCCCGTCTCGCCGCACCCCGTACCTGGCTCCTGTTCCTCTCGGTGGCCGCGGTCCTGGTCGTCATCGACCAGGTGACCAAGGTCCTCGCCGTCCGCCACCTGACCGGCGAGCCCGACAAGCAGGTCGTCGGCGACCTCCTGCAGTTGCACCTGACCTACAACCCGGGCGCTGCCTTCAGCCTGGGCACCCGCTTCACGGTGGCCCTGGCCCTGTTGGCGTGTACGGCGACCGTGGTGGTGCTCTGGCTCAGCCGCAGGGTCGCGAACCGGGTCTGGGCCGTTGGCCTGGGCCTGTTGCTCGCCGGTATCGACGGAAACCTCATCGACCGCCTCTTCCGGGAGCCGGGGGCGTTCCGCGGCCACGTCGTGGACTTCCTGATGCTGCCGAACTGGCCGGTCTTCAACGTGGCCGACATCTGCATCAACGTCGGGGTCGGCCTGATCCTGATCCAGGTGCTCCGTGGCATCGCCATCGACGGCACCCGCCAGGAGAACGCATGACCAATCTCGACCACCGCAGCCTTCCCGTCCCCGATTCGCTCGAGGGCGAACGGATCGACGTGGCCATGTCCCAGTTGTTCGGAGTGTCCCGGACCCGCGCAGCTGAGCTGATCTCCTTGAATCATGTCCGGCTCGACGGCGCCGGAGTCAGCGGCAAGAGCGAACGGGTGCTGGCCGGTTCTGTCCTGGACGTGTCGATCCCGGCCGAGGCGAACCTGCTCGAGGTCGTGCCCGAGATCGTCGAGGGCATCAAGATCATTCACGACGACGACGCCATCGTCGTGATCGACAAGCCCGTCGGTGTCGCCGTCCACCCCTCGCCCGGCTGGCGTGGTCCGACGGTCGTCGGCCACCTTGCTGGCGCCGGTTTCCGGATCTCGACGTCGGGTGCGAAGGAGCGCGAGGGCATCGTCCAGCGACTCGACGTCGGCACGTCCGGTGTGATGGTGATCGCGAAGTCCGAGCACGCGTACTCGATCCTCAAGAACGCCTTCCGGCACCGGACGGTCGACAAGACCTACCACGCCCTCGTGCAGGGGCACGCGGACCCGCTCGCGGGCACCGTGGACGCCCCGATCGGTCGGCACCCGGGCGCCGACTACAAGTTCGCGGTCCTGGAGGGCGGACGCGCGAGCGTCACCCACTACGAGACCCTCGAGGCGCACCGCTTCGCGAGCCTGCTCGAGGTGCACCTCGAGACCGGCCGCACCCACCAGATCCGGGTGCACATGGCGGCGCTCAAGCACCCCTGCGTCGGTGACATCACCTACGGTGCCGATCCGACGCTCGCCAAGCGACTCAAGCTGACCCGGCAGTGGCTGCACGCCGTCCAGCTCGGCTTCGAGCACCCCGACGGTGGCGAGTACGTCACCTTCACGTCGACGTACCCCGACGACCTCGCGCACGCGCTCGAGGTCATTCGCGACAATGACTGACTGTCCGAGCGCGTCTGCGGCGGAGTTGCGCGGCAGCAAGCTGCCGGTAGCCGCCTCCCGCCGCGCTGCCGGAGATGACTGACCTGCTGTTGCGTCCGGCGGTGCCGGACGACGCTCCAGCGATCGCGGACGTGCACCTCGCCGCGCGCTCGGCCGCACCCATGCCGGCCTCGGTCCATCCCGACGCCGACGTGCGGACCTGGCTGGCGTCCCGGTTCGGGATCGACGAGATCTGGGTGGCCGAGATCGACGACCGGGTGGTCGGCTACGCCCGGTTCACGCGCACCTGGCTCGATGACCTGTACGTCGACCCGGACCACGCCCGAGAGGGCATCGGACTGGCCTTGCTGGACCTGGTGAAGGCCCGGCACCCGGCCGGCTTCGGGCTGTGGGTGTTCACCTCCAACCTGCCGGCCCGGGCCTTCTACGCCGCGCAGGGACTGCTCGAACGCGAGCACACGGACGGCTCCGCCAACGAGGAGCGCGCGCCCGACATCAGGATGGAATGGCCCGGCTGACGGTGTGCCCGCTCGCCTCGCGACTCGTGTCGGTGGTGCCTGTCAGGATCACCTCCATGGGTCGCGTAGTCTGATCCTCTTCCCCGACCACCCGTCCACCACGCGACCCGCGAGGAGTCAGTACACCCGATGGCAGTCGGTTCCGGGGGATCGGACTTCGTCCACCTGCACGTCCACACCGAGTACTCCATGCTCGATGGAGCCTCGCTCCTGGATGGCCTCTTCACGCGCGTCAACGAGCTGGGCATGACCTCGATCGCGATGACCGATCACGGCAACCTGCACGGCGCCTACGACTTCTACAACAAGGCCAAGAAGTACGGCGTCAAGCCGATCATCGGCATCGAGGCCTACCTCACGCCGCAGACCCACCGCACGGAGCGGCGCCGGGTCCGCTGGGGCAAGGGCAACGGTGGCGAAGGCGGCGAAGAGGGTGGCAACGACGTCGCCGGTGGCGGCGCCTACACCCACATGACCATGTGGGCCGAGAACACCGAGGGCATGCACAACCTGTTCCGGTTGTCCTCGCGCTCCAGCCTGGAGGGCTTCTACTACAAGCCCCGTGCCGACCGCGAGCTCCTCAACGAGTACGGCAAGGGCCTGATCGCCACCACCGGTTGCCCGTCGGGTGAGATCCAGACCCGCCTCCGGCTGGGGCAGTACGACGAAGCCGTCCGCTCCGCATCGGAGTTCCAGGACATCTTCGGCAAGGACAGCTTCTTCCTCGAGTTGATGGACCACGGCATCGACATCGAGAAGCGGGTGCGTGACGACCTGCTCCGGCTGGGCAAGCAACTCGGCATCCCGCCGATCGCCACCAACGACTCGCACTACAACAACCCCGCGGACGCCGAGGCGCACGACGCCCTCATCTGCGTCTCCTCCGGCAAGCGGCTGGCCGACCCCAACCGGCTCAAGTTCGACGGCGGCGGCTACTACATCAAGTCGGCCGCGGAGATGCGCGAGCTGTGGGCCGATCGCTTCGCCATGCCCGAGGCCTGTGACAACACGCTGCTGGTCGCCGAGCGCTGCAACGTGGAGTTCACCGAGTCCACCGGTGGCTACATGGCCGCTGCCGACATCCCGGCCGGCGAGACCGAGGAGTCCTGGTTCGCCAAGGAGGTCTGGCGCGGCATCGAGGCGCGCTACCCGGGCGACAAGCTGACCCAGGCGGTGCGCGACCGGGTCGAGATGGAGCTCGGCGTCGTCGCGTCGAAGGGCTACTGCGGCTACTACCTGGTGGTCGCCGACTTCATCCAGTGGTCCAAGGACAACGGCATCCGGGTGGGTCCGGGGCGTGGCTCCGGTGCCGGGTCGATCGCGGCGTACGCCCTGCGGATCACCGACCTGTGCCCCCTCGAGCACGGCCTCATCTTCGAGCGCTTCCTCAACCCCGAGCGTCCCTCGATGCCCGACTTCGACATCGACTTCGACGAGCGTCGGCGCGTCGAGGTCATCCAGTACGTCTCGCAGAAGTACGGCAGCGACCGGGTCGCCTACATCGCCACCTTCGGCCGGATCAAGGCCAAGCAGGCCGTCAAGGACGCGGCCCGGGTCCTGGACCACGGCTTCGCCATCTCCGACAAGATCACCAAGGCGCTGCCGCCCGACATCATGGGCAAGGGCGTGCCGCTGAAGGAGATCTTCAACGCCGACCACAAGCGCTACTCCGACGGCGGCGAGTTCCGCACGCTCTACGAGTCCGACGCCGAGGTCCGCACGATCTACCAGACGGGCCTGGGGCTCGAGGGCCAGATCCGGCAGACCGGCGTGCACGCGGCCGGCGTGATCATGTCGAGCCAGCCGCTCATCGACATCGTGCCGATCATGAAGCGCGAGCAGGACGGCGCGATCATCACGCAGTTCGACTACCCGATGTGCGAGTCGCTCGGGCTGGTCAAGATGGACTTCCTCGGCCTGCGCAACCTCACGGTCCTCGATGACGCGCTGATCAACATCAAGCGCAACCGGGGCGAGGACGTCGTCCTGGAGGACCTCCCGTTCGACGACCAGAACACCTACGACCTGCTCTCGCGCGGTGACACCCTCGGTGTCTTCCAGCTCGACGGTGGCCCGATGCGGGCCCTGCTGCGTTCGATGCGGCCCGACAAGTTCGCCGACATCTCGGCCGTGGGCGCGCTGTACCGCCCCGGCCCGATGGGTGCGGACTCCCACAACAAGTACGCCCGCCGCAAGAACGGCCGCGAGCCGATCGACCCGATCCACCCGGAGCTCGAGGCGCCGCTGGAGACGGTGCTGGGGGAGACGTACGGCCTGATCGTCTACCAGGAGCAGGTGATGGAGATCGCCCAGGTCCTGGCCGGCTTCAGCCTCGGACAGGCCGACAACCTCCGTCGCGCGATGGGCAAGAAGAAGAAGGAAGAGCTCGACAAGCAGTACGCCGGGTTCCAGGCGGGCATGCTCGGCAACGGCTACTCCCAGAAGGCGATCTCGACGCTGTGGGAGATCCTGCTGCCGTTCTCCGACTACGCCTTCAACAAGGCCCACTCGGCGGCGTACGGCGTCATCTCGTACTGGACGGCGTACCTCAAGGCCAACTACCCGGCCGAGTACATGGCGGCCCTGCTCACCAGCACCCGCGTCGACAAGGACAAGTCGGCCATCTACCTCAACGAGTGTCGCCGGATGAAGATCCAGGTGCTCCCGCCCGACGTCAACGAGTCGGTCTCCAACTTCACCTCCGTCGGCACCGACATCCGGTTCGGCATGGGGGCCATCCGCAACGTCGGCGAGCACGTCGTCGACGGCATCGTGGCAGCGCGTGAGGAGAAGGGGCGCTTCGCCGACTTCAACGACTTCCTCTCCAAGGTCCCGGCGCAGGTCTGCAACAAGCGGGTCATCGACTCGCTGATCCGGGCCGGCTCCTTCGACGACATGAAGCACAAGCGCCGTGCCCTGGTGGCGATCCACGAGACGGCCGTCGACCAGTACGTCGACATCAAGCGCAACGAGGCCATCGGCCAGGACTCGCTCTTCGCCGGTCTGGGTGACGATGACGAGGACGGCGGCTTCGGCGTCTCCGTCGCGATCCCCGACCTCGACGAGTGGGACAAGATGACCCTGCTCGGCCACGAGCGCGACATGCTCGGGCTCTACGTCTCCGACCACCCGCTGCTCGGTCTCGAGCACGTGCTCTCCAACGGCACCGACTGCACCATCGGCCAACTGCTCACCGACGAGGACCGGCCGCACAACACCACCGTGACGGTGGCGGGCCTGGTCACCTCGGTGCAGCGCAAGATCACCAAGAACGGCGATCCGTGGGCGACGGTCACCCTCGAGGACCTCGAGGGCGCGATCGACGTGCTGCTGTTCCCGAGTTCCTACCGGCTGGCGGCGCCGTACCTCACTGACGACGCGATCATCCGGGTTCGCGGTCAGCTCGACAAGGAGCGTGACACCGCGCAGCTCCGGGGCCAGGAGGTCACCCTTCCCGACCTCGAGCGCGGCAGCGACGGGCCGGTCGTGATCAGCCTGCCGTCGACGCGTTGCACCGGTCCGGTGGTCCAGTCCCTGCGCGACGTCCTGGCGACGTACCCGGGCCTGACCGAGGTGCGGCTGCAGTTGTTGAGCCGCGACTCCACCAAGCTCATGCGCCTGGGGGACAATCTCAGGGTGACTCCCAGCCCGTCCCTCTTCGCGGACCTCAAGCAACTCCTCGGACCGGGGTGCCTGAGTTGACGGGCACGTCCGTCAAGGCGTGGATCTCGCCGATCCTGGCGATCCCGGTCGTCCTCGGCGCTGCCCTCGGCCCGCTCGGTGGCTGGTTGTGGTGGACGTGGTGGGGTCCGGCGCCCGACGGCAAGATCTACGACACCCGGGTCGGTGCCAAGTGGTACCCCGACCCGTTCGACCCGGGCGTTGCCCGTGACTTCGGTGGTACGGCGACGTTCGTCGTCGTGGGTGTCGGGCTCGCGCTGCTGCTCGGTGTCGTCACCGCCGTGCTGTGCCGCCGGACCGCTGTCGCCGGACTCGTGGCCGTCGTCGTCGGCGCATCGATCGGTGCGGCGCTGATGGTCCTGGTCGGCACCAGCTTCAGCCCGCCCGACCCGGCGACCCTGGTCGCGAGCCACAAGGTCGGCGATGCGCTGCCCGGACATCTCCACGTCGCGGGCTGGTCGCCGTACCTGATCTGGCCGGTCGGTGCCCTGCTCGGCTACTTCGTGGTGATGGTCAGCATCCTGTCGCCCTCGCAGGCGAGGGCGGCGGTCAGTTCGGAGACCACCGAGTCCGCGCGACCTCCGTCGCCGGCAGCGACCTGATCACGTTCATCACCCGCAGCTCCGAGCGGAGCAGGTCGGTGACCAGGGCCAGCCGCTCGGCCGCGTCGGTCGCCTCGAGCAGCTGCTGGCGTTCGGCCAGGGGGAGTGGCGTGCACGCCGCGAGGGTCCACGAGAGGAAGACCGGGTCCCGCGGCAGGCTGCCCTCGAGCGGGTCGGTCGCGATGTCCTGGAGCACGTGCCGGTAGGCCGCAAAGACGGCGCGGGCATGCATGACCAGGTCGCCCGGCACCTCCGAGGCGACCTCGGGCAGCGCACTCACCTCGCCGAGGGGGAACGCATCGGTGGTGCGCAGGCGGTTGAGCTGGATCCGGTCCCGGCCGACCGCGACGATGTCGAAGGTTCCGTCCGCGTGCGCTTCGACCTCGGTGAGCTGCACCCGCACACCGACCCGGAACAGCGACTGGGCTCCGTGGTCGCCGACCTCATAGCCCTCGCGGATCGCGACGGTGCCGAAGACGCGCTCGGCGGGGTCCTCGATCCGCAGCAGGTGGTGCACGAGTGCGCGGTACCGGTCCTCGAAGATGTGCAACGGCATGCTGACTCCCGGATAGAGCACCGCGTTGAGCGGGAACATCGGAAGCTCGTCGACCACGCTTCCGACACTAGTGCCGGAGTGCCTCAACCACCGGGACGTGGCAGGGGACGGACGCTCGCGCCCGTAGAATCGGCACATGTCCCTCATC
>JAKFEI010000022.1:0-6997 GCA_036675765.1 Nocardioides sp.
GATCGACGCCTCGCCGAGTGCGACCGCAGCCGCAGAGCCCGACGACGAACCGCCGGGCACCCGGCCGGGAGCCGCCGGATTGGGCGGCGTCCCGTAGTGGGCGTTGGCGCCGGCGAGGGAGTACGCGAACTCGTCGGTCCGACTGATGCCCCGCACCGATGCCCCGGCCGCCAGCAGTGCCGATACGACAGGAGCGGACACCGCAGCAGGCGACGAGGCAGTCAGCCACGCAGGGTTTCCGGCGCCGACGGCGAACCCCGCGACGTCGTACAGGTCCTTGACGGCGATGGTCTCGCCGACCAGTGGCCCTTCGGACGCGCCAGCAAGAAGGGGGGACCCGACGACCCGCCACACCCGCTCGTCCCACGCCTCGCCCGCGGTCATCACCCCACCTCCGGGAAGTCGCTCTTCCGGATTCGCGCATGCACGCCCTTCACCAGGTCGACGACCTGGGAGATGTCGAAGTCGGTGGCGGCGCTGAGGTAGGCGTAGGCGAGGTGCGGGGCCATGCCGTAGCGCGCGCCGAGGAGCGCGATCGCGGCCCGCACGCAGTTCTGCAGGGCCACGTCGAGCGAGGGGTCGAGGCCGGTCGGTACGAGGTGGTCGGTCGTCTCCGCCAACGGTCCAGCGAGCTCGCCGAAGCGCCGCAACGCGTCCTCGCGTGGCACCACGTCGAACCGGATCGTCGCCCGCAGCGAGGCCTCCAGTGCGGTGAGTGACACCTCGCCGTCGCCCTGCGCGAAGTGCGGATCACCGACGTAGGCCAGCGCACCGTCGACCTGGACCGGCAGGTAGAGGGTGGCGCCCACGGTGAGCAGGTTGATGTCGATGTTGCCGCCGTAGGCGCCGGGCGGGACCGAGTGCGGACGTTCCCCGGCCGCCGACGCAACGCCCATGATCCCGAGGAACGGATCGAGCGGGAACGACACGACCGGGTCGCCACCCTCGACCAACGGCAACAATCCGGAGGCGCCGTCGTCGGACACCCGGGTGAAGACAGAGACCGTCTCGCCGCCGGCCGGGAATTCCCCGGGCAAGGCACCCCGACCGTGCCGGTTCGACACCACGCCGTACGGCACCCGTGGCAACGTCTCGACGACCGTCATGGCGAGCAGATCGCCCACCCGGGCTCCGGAGACGTGCACCGGCCGCGACACCACGTGCGGCCCGTCGACACCCACCACGTGCGAGACGGTCGAGGAAGCCAGGGCGATCGCGTCGGACAGCACGTCGTCCTCGCCAACGCCGTGGCCACCGAAGAACGCACGCGGATCCCGCCCCTGGTCCTCGAGGATCCCCTCGTGGCTGATCGTGTCGAACGTGACCTCCGCACCGGACTCCACCGTCAGGACCGGAGCGTCGGCCGAGCACGGCAGTCGACCCCACAGGACTGCGTCCGGGTCCGCGGGGAGATAGGACGCTGCCCGGATCGGGCCGGTCCCGGGCTGCAGGATCATGGACCGACCCTAGAGCCCCGATATTTCAGGCAAGGTCCATCACGCCGGCAGGTTCGAGCGCTTCATGCCGAAGATCCAGCGCCGGCGCGGGTGCTCGCTGACCGACCAGAACCGCTTCGTCTCGGGCCACCAGACCAGGTCCTCGGGGCCGATCGCCGTCGCCCAGCGGTGCTCGCGGAACGAGCCGGGTGAGCCGACGTAGACGGACCCGGGGAAGTAGCCGCTGCGCGACGAGGTCACGTAGTAGACACCGTCGACGACGGACACGCCCTGCATCCGGGCCTGCCCGCGCTCATCGATCACCGGCCGCGCCAGACCCTCGGCGTCGGCGGCCACCAGCCCCGTGGCCGGGTCGAGCGGGAACCGCGCCATCCGGCGGGTCTGCTTGCGCGAGCCGTACTCGCCGACCACCAGGGTCGGCTCCGTCGTACTCCGGTCGATGGTGAAGAAGGAGAACCGCAGCTTGGCCTGTCCCTCGTCCGCGTTGCCCCGGTGCGCGAACCGGACCGGCAGCACGTAGCGATGCCCGAAGGTCTCGTACGACGACCCGGCCGGCACGCGAAGGAGGTCCTCGAGGCGGCAGCTGAAGAAGCCGCGGCCGGTCCCGGCGACGTGCAGGTAGTCGCCGTGCCACACGATGCCGCCGGCGTGCACCTTCAGCGGCTTGAAGCCGGGCTCCCCGTCGACGAGCGTGGGGGTCACCAGCAGCACGTGGCCGTAGCGATGGCGCTCGAGATCGATGATGCTGATCCGCGAGCCGGCGCCGTTCTTGGAGTACCAGGACGACGCCAGGACGTCGTGGCCGAAGTCCTCCTTGAGGCCGGTGAGCGCCGAGGTGGTGATGCCCTGCGGCCACCACTCCGGATCCCGCCGGTCGAACGCCTCCCACGTGTAGGCCCTGCTGACCTTGAGCCCGAGCAGGCGGGGCGACGGTGCGAACGTGCGGCGCAACTTGCCGGTCAGGTCCGGCAGCATGCCCGCGAGGCCGACCCGGCCGCCGCCGTCGGCCGCCAGGGCTGCGGCCAGCGCGTCGATCTCGGCGCCGTTCTCCGCGGTGCGGGTCAGGTGAAGTCCGGCCACGGCCGTCAACCTAGCGGAGCGCGTCTCGATATGCCCTCGCCCAGGGGCTCGGGCTACTCGACGACCATGGGCGGCGGCATGATGGGCACGTGAGGGGCATCTTCTTCGAGGAGGAGCACGCGCGGTCCGCCGCGCTGGTGCTGGTCCGTGGCGGGTACGCCGCGGAGGTCGTCCGCGAGCGTCTCGCCGGTGAGGACGACGACGAGGGCCACCCGTGGGCGGTCGTCACGGACGCGCCGGAGATCCAGCTCGACATGCTCGTGGAGATGTACGACGGCTGGCTGGACTACGACGAGGACGAGACCGCGCCCGTCGAACCGCCCACCCGGGCCGGGTTCGTGCTGCCGCTGCCGGATCAGCCGAAGCGGATCAAGCGCCCGGAGTGAGGCTCACGCGGGCGAGCAGGCGAACGGCCCTTCGCCGCGCGTCCATGCCTGGGTGACCGGCTGACGGTCGTCGAAGTCCGCCTCGACGACGACGGTGCTGCCGTCCACCTCGGTGTCGAGGTCGACGTCGAGTCCGGCGGCCTTCGCCGGTCCGTCGAGATGGGTCACCAGACCGTTCTCGTCGTCTGCGGCCGCCTCCTCGTCCGGGAAGAGGCGCACCACCTTCAACCGCTCGTCCGGGGCGGCGAAGTAGCCGATGCTGCGGGGGTGCCCGAGGTTGCCGAAGGCCTGTTCCACCTGCTCGGGGGTGGCCCTTCCCCCGAGCGCCGCCCCGCAGGGCGGGTCGACATCGAGGGAGGCGAACTCGAGCTCGTCGCCGGGCGCCTGGTCGAGCACGTCGTCGAACCTGCCCGAGTCGGCCAGCGAGTCCTTATCCTCGCCGACGACGTCGAGCCCCTGGGCGATGTCGCCCGTCACGATGAGGTGTTCGTCGGGGACCAGGGCGAGGTTGATCAGGACGCTGGGATACCGGTCGCCGATCAGTCCGGTCGTCGCGTCCGCGGAGGACAGGTCGGCCGTGAACGTCTCGGCCTCGCCCTTCGTCGAGCGTTCGTAGCCGGCGTCCTCGAGGTCGTCGGCGAGGGCGTCGAAGTCGACGTCGGCGTGGAGCTTGGTCACCCGCACCAGGTCGTCCTCCGACGTCGCGGTCGCCTCCCACTCGACGTCGAACTCGCTGAACGCGGCCTCCTGCATGACGGCGGTCCAGTTGCGGAGCTCGGAGCCGTAGGCCTCGTCCCTGGAGGCCTCGATCCAGCGGTCGACGTCGTCCTCCGAGGCTCCGGTCTCGAGGTCGTCGACCTCCAGCCGCTCGGCGATCGCGGCCTCATCGACGAACACGACGCTCGTCGCCTGGTCGGGGAGGTACTCGAGGGCTTCCTGGATCCGTGAGCTGCCGTCCAGCAACCCGCAGCCACTCAGCCCGGAGGAGGCCAGCACGACGACGGCAGAGACGGTGACGAGGCGCCCGAGCGTGGAAGTCATGGGTCACATCATTACGCTCCAGAGCATGAGTGAAACACCGGCACACCGGCTGCTGCTCGTCCACGCGCACCCCGACGACGAGTCGATCGGACAGGGCGCCACGATGGCGAAGTACGTCGCCGAGGGCCGCGGCGTCACGCTGGTCACCTGCACCGCGGGAGAGATGGGCGAGATCCTCGTGCCCGGACTGGTGCACCTGGCTGCCGACCAGGAGGACGGCCTCGGCGAGCACCGCAAGGGTGAGCTCGACGCCGCCATGGTCGCGCTCGGGGTCACCGACCACCGGTTCCTCGGCGGTTTCGGCACCTACCGCGACTCCGGCATGAAGTGGCACGAGGACGGCCACGCCGTCGCTGCCGACGACATCCACGACAACGCCTTCTGGCACGCCGACCTCACCGAGGCCGCCACCCAGCTCGTCGCGGTCATCCGCGAGGTGCGGCCGCAGGTGATGGTGGCCTACGACGAGTTCGGCGGCTACGGCCATCCCGACCACATCCAGGCCCACCGGGTCGCGATGTACGGCGCGCAGCTGGCCGCCGCGCCGTCGTACCGACGGGACCTGGGGGAGGCCTGGGACATCGAGAAGATCTACTGGGGCGCGATGTCGGAGAGCCGGATCCGCGAGGGCCTGCGCTCGTTGCGCGCGGCCGGTGACACGACGACGTTCGAGGGGATGGACCCGGACGGGCCGCTGCCGCCGATGTTCCGTCCGGACGAGGACATCGACTGCGAGGTCGACGCCGGTGAGTACGTCGAGCGCAAGCTCGACGCGCTCCGTGCCCACGCCACCCAGATCACCACCGACGGGCCGTTCTTCGCGTTGTCCAACAACGTCGGCGCCCAGGCCTTCGGACGCGAGCAGTTCCGCCTGGTCAAGGGTGTCGCGGGCGACCCGGGCGACAACGGGTGGGAGACCGACCTGTTCGCAGGCGTCTCCGCCCGATGAATCCGGCCGGGTGAACCGGGGAGTCGCGATGCCGCTCTGGGGGCGCGCGCTGCTGGCGGTGCCGTGCGCCCTGCTCGGCGTCATCGTCGCTGTCTGCGCGGTCGCCCTGCACGACTACGTCTGGGGTCTCGCACTGGGACTGGCCGCAACGGCCGCCACGCTGGTGGCGCTGCCTGCGGGCTGGTGGTCGCGCCTGTCGTTCGCGCTCGGGTGGGTGGCCATCCTCGTGGTGGTGACTCCCGAGCGCGCGGAGGGCGACTTCGTCGTGTCCGGTGACCTCGACGGCTACCTGTTGCTCGGTGCCGGAATCGCGGTGTTCGGCGCGGGATTCGTCGGCCTGGTCGCGCCCCGCGAGGCCGTTCGCGATTCAGGCCAGTCGGGTACCGCTCCCTAGACTGACGCGCGTGACGAACTGGGAGCCCACCGAGGGCAAGAGCGAGCGCGCCGGCGGCAAGGTCGTTGCCGGCGTCGTTGCGAGCCTCGTGGTCCTCGTGGGTGGCGCCTACGCCGGCGCCTACGCGCTCGCCGGGGACAAGGTGCCGCGCGGCACGTCCATCTCCGGTGTCGACGTCGGGGGCCTCAGCCGGGACGCTGCCGTCGAGAAGCTCACGAAGGTCTTCGACCCGCGGGCCGACGCCGCCATCGATGTCTCGGTCGAGTCAGCATCCGGCAACTCCGCCAAGGGCAACGGCGCCGCCGTCGAGCCCGGCGACATCGGCCTGCGCGTCGACTACGCCGCGTCGGTCGAGGCTGCCGGGGCCGGTTCGAGCTGGAGCCCGGGCCGCCAGTGGGACTACTTCACCGGCGGCACGGACGTCGACGCGGTGGTCACCGTGGACGACGCGCTGTTCGACGCGAAGCTCGACGACCTGTCGAAGGGCCTCGGCACCCCGCCGAAGGACGGCCAGGTCAACTTCACGCCCGACGGCGTCGAGACGGTCGAACCGCAGGCGGGCAAGGCCGTCGACCGCGACGCCGCCCGGACCGCGATCATCGACGCCTACCTGGCTGGCGAGAAGTCCGTGTCCCTCCAGGTCGCCGACGCCGAACCCGAGATCGACGCCGCCGACGTGGCCGAGGCTGCCGAATCCTTCGCCAACCCCGCGATGGCCAATGGCGTCACCCTCGTCTTCGGCGAGAACGACATCCGGCTGGAGCCGCGAAAGTTCGCCGCGGCGCTGTCGATGAAGCCCGAGAACGGCGAGCTCGTCCCGGTGGTCGACCAGGCCGTGCTGACCAGGCTGGTCGAGGCTGCCACCGCCGACGGCAAGCCCGTCGACGCGACCGTGAAGCTCGTGAAGGGCAAGCCGAAGGTGATTCCGGCCAAGCCGGGCGTGGCCTTCGAACCGGCCGACGTCGCCACCGTGTTCACCGGCCTGCTGACCGCACCCCAAGGCTCCCGCAGCGGCGAGGTCAAGGCCGAGGTGACCGACGCGGAGTTCACGACGCAGGACGCCAAGGACCTCAAGATCGTCGAGAAGGTCTCGCAGTGGGTGACCTACTACCCGCACGCCGACTACCGCAACGTGAACATCGGCCGCGCCGCCGAACTGATCGACGGCACCGTCCTCAAGCCGGGCGAGCGGTTCTCCCTCAACGGCATCGTGGGGGAGCGCACCGCTGAGAACGGATTCACCGAGGGCTACGTCATCAGCAACGGCATCCTCAAGAAGGACCTCGGTGGCGGGGTGTCGCAACTCGCGACCACCACCTTCAACGCGATGTTCTACGCCGGCCTCAAGGACATCGAGCACAAGCCGCACTCGTTCTACATCGATCGCTACCCGGCGGGCCGCGAAGCGACGGTGGCCTGGCCAACGGTCGACATGTCCTTCGAGAACGACAGCCCGTACGGCGTCCTGGTGCGCGCCTGGGTGCAGCCCAGCAGCTACTCCTCCCAGGGTGTCGTCACCGTGCAGATGTGGTCGACGAAGGTCTGGGACATCAAGTCGAGGAGCTCGGAGCGCTACGCCTACGTCGCGCCCGCTACCCGCACCCTCACCACCCCCGACTGCGAGGTGCACACGGGCTCGTCCGGGTTCCAGATCGACGTGACCCGGATCTTCCGCAAGCACGGTGAGTCC
>JAKFEI010000461.1:0-6993 GCA_036675765.1 Nocardioides sp.
CACGCTCAGCTGAGCGTGAAACGGAGCTCCTGGGACCGTGCGCGGAGGTCGGTCAGCTGCTCACGGACCCGGGCCGGAGCCGTGCCGCCGCGGCAGTCGCGGGACGCCACGGACCCTTCGACGGTCAGCACGTTGCGCACCTCGGGCGTCAATGCCGGCGAGATCGCGGCGAACTGCTCGTCGCTCAACTCGTCGAGCTCGATGCCCAGTTCCTCGCAACGGCGTACACAGGCGCCCGCCACCTCGTGGGCGATCCGGAACGCGACGCCTTCGCGCACCAGCCACTCGGCGATGTCGGTCGCCAGGGAGAAGCCCTGGGGAGCCAGGGCCGCCATTCGCTCGGTGTTGAACACCAAGGTGGCGACCTGGCCGGTGAACGCAGGGAGCAACACCTCGAGGGTGTCGACCGAGTCGAACACCGGCTCCTTGTCCTCCTGCAGGTCCCGGTTGTAGGCCAGCGGCAGCGCCTTGAGCGTGGTCAGCAGCCCGGTGAGGTTCCCGACCAGTCGCCCGGCCTTGCCGCGCGCCAGTTCCGAGATGTCGGGGTTCTTCTTCTGCGGCATGATGCTCGACCCCGTTGACCAGGAGTCGTGCAAGGTCACGAAGTCGAACTCCCTGGTCGCCCAGAGGATCACTTCCTCGGCAATCCGGCTGACGTCGATGCCGGTCTGGGCCGTCACGTAGGCGAACTCCGCCACGAAGTCGCGCGAGGCCGTCCCGTCGATGGAGTTGGCGGTCGAGCTGGTGAACCCGAGCTCGCGTGCCACCAGTTCTGGATCGAGGCCCAGGCTCTGCCCGGCCAGCGCCCCGGAGCCGTACGGCGAGTCCCCCGCCGTACGACGACGCCAGTCCCCCAGCCGTTCGACATCACGCAGCAGGGCCCACGCGTGGGCCAGCAGGTGGTGCGACAACAGGACAGGTTGGGCGTGCTGCAGGTGCGTGCGCCCCGGCATGATTGCCGGGACCTCACCGAGATGGGCGTCGGCCTGCGTGGCGAGGGCGTCGACCAGGTCGAGGACGAGCCGACCCACGGAGACCGAGTGGTCGAGCAGGTAGCAGCGGAAGAGTGTCGCGATCTGGTCGTTGCGCGAACGTCCCGCCCGAAGCCGGCCGCCGACGTCGGCGCCGACCTCGTCGATCAACAACCGCTCCAGCGCACCGTGCACGTCCTCGTCGGACGGGTCCGGCTGCAACGAACCGTCGGAGAAGCGGGTGGCGAGCGCGTCGAGGCCACGGTGCAGCTCGGCCTCGTCGGCCGGCGTCAGCAGGCCCGCAGCGCCCAGCGCCTTGGCGTGCGCGTGGGAGCCGGCGATGTCGTAGAGGCCCAGCCGCCAGTCGAATTGCGTCGAGCGCGACAACGCGTCGAGCTCCGGTGAGGGGCCGCCGGCGAACCGACCACCCCAGAGCTTGCCCGTGTTGGTCTCGCCGCTCATGTCGTTCCTCCCCGGACGTGCGCAATCGCCGTCCGCATCTGCTCCATCAGCCGCGGGTCGACCGCACGGCCGTCGTCTTCCAGTTCCTCCGGGGTCCACCATCGCGCCTCGAAGATCGATTGCGACTCGAGCAGGTCGAGTCCCTCGAAGCTGACCGGTGTCTCGTCGAGCGCGACGGCGAACAGGGTGGAGTCGTTCACGTAGTCCCGCCCGTCCCAGGCGAACTCCACCTCGAAGGTCCCGAAGGGCTCTCCGAGGTCTGCAGCCCGGACGTCGATCCCGGTCTCCTCGCGCAGTTCGCGGACGCCAGCCTCGGCCAGGGACTCCCCGGGGTCGACCGCGCCACCGATGGTGAACCAGTAGCGGACGTCGGGAAGCGCGGGATCGCACCCGAGCAGCAACAGCACCTTGCTGTCGCTGCTCACGGGCAGCACCCGCGCCACCGTCCGACGGGTCGGTTCAGCGTGCATCAGTCGGTTCCGGACTCCATCGCGACGTCCTCGAGGATCGCCTCCGCCTCCAAGCCACCGTCCGGGTTGGCGGTGATCTGGTCGTAGCCGCCGGGCGGCAGCTCACCGAAGAGGGTGCCGTTCTCGACCAGCACCTGTCCCTGGTCCAGGGGCTGTGCGGCGTACAGCTCCAGCTTCGCGCGGGAGTCGGCGATGTCGAGGTTGCGCATCGTCAGCTGGCCGATCCGGTCGGTCGGACCGAAGGCAGCGTTCTCGACGCGCTCCATCGACAGCTTCTCGGGGTGGTACGAGAAGTTCGCGCCCTCGGTCTTGACGATCGTGTAGTCGTCCCCTCGACGCAGGCGCAGCGTGACCGTGCCGTTGACGAGCGAGGCGATCCAGCGCTGGATGGACTCCCGCAGCATGAGGGCCTGCGGGTCCAGCCAGCGGCCTTCGTAGAGGAGGCGGCCGAGCTTGCGGCCCTCGAGGTGGTAGTTCGACAGCGTGTCCTCGTTGTGGACCGCGTTCAGCAGGCGCTCGTACGCAGCGAACAACAGCGCCATGCCGGGGGCTTCGTAGATACCCCGCGACTTGGCCTCGATGATCCGGTTCTCGATCTGGTCGGACATGCCGAGGCCGTGGCGGCCGCCGATGACGTTCGCCTCCACCACGAGGGCCACCGGGTCGTCGTACCGACGTCCGTTGAGGGCGACCGGGCGTCCGGCCTCGAAGGTGACCGCGACGTCCTCGGTCTCGATCGCGACGGAGGGGTCCCAGAACTTCACGCCCATGATCGGCTCGACGGTCTCGAGCGAGACGTCGAGGTGCTCGAGGGTCTTGGCCTCGTGGGTGGCACCCCAGATGTTGGCGTCGGTGGAGTACGCCTTCTCGGTCGAGTCGCGGTACGGCAGGCCGTGGGCGACCAGCCACTCGCTCATCTCGTGACGGCCACCGAGCTCGGTGACGAAGTCGGCATCGAGCCACGGCTTGTAGATGCGCAGCTCGGGGTTCGCCAGCAGCCCGTAGCGGTAGAACCGCTCGATGTCGTTGCCCTTGTACGTCGACCCGTCGCCCCAGATGTTGACGTCGTCGGCCTGCATCGCACGCACCAGCATGGTGCCCGTGACGGCGCGACCGAGCGGGGTCGTGTTGAAGTACGCCTTCGCGCCGGACCGGATGTGGAAGGCGCCGCACGCGAGTGCAGCCAGGCCTTCCTCGACCAGCTGCGACTTGATGTCGACGATGCGTGCGATCTCGGCGCCGTACTCACGGGCGCGCTCGGGGACACCGGCGATGTCGGGCTCGTCCGGCTGCCCGATGTCAGCGGTGTAGGTGCAGGGCACGGCGCCCTTGTCGCGCATCCACGCGACGGCGACGGAGGTGTCGAGGCCGCCGGAGAAGGCGATACCGACGCGCTCTCCCACGGGCAGGGAGGTCAGGACCTTGCTCAACTGTCGTTCCTTTCGGGCTCCGTGCGCTCTGCAAGGGAGGTGAATCGTTGGGCCAGTGCTGCTCCCCCGGCGGGGTCGCGGCCGATGACCAGGACGGTGTCGTCGCCGGCGATCGTGCCGAGGACGTCGTGATCCGCACCGACCTCGGCCTTGTCGATGGCACTGGCGAGGAACTGCGCGGCCCCGGGAGGAGTGCGCAGGACGACGAGATTGGCGCTGGCCTCGGCACTGACGAGGAGCTCGGCGCACAGGCGAGAGAGCCGTTGGTGGGCGGCACCGCTCTCAGCGGACACCGGCGTCCGGTCGCCGCCTTCAGCCGGTACGGCGTACACGAGGTTGCCGGACGCTGCCCGGACCTTGATCGCGTCGACCTCCACGAGGTCGCGGCTCAGCGTCGCCTGGGTGACGTGCACGCCCCGGCCACCGAGCAGGTCGGCCAGCTCGGGCTGCGAACGCACCTCGCGGCTCTCCAGCAGCTCGACGATCAACGCCAGCCGGGCGTTCTTCGTCAGTGGCGTCAGGGCGTGCTCACTCATGGTCCGCCTCCAGCCGGGCGGGGTCCTGGAGCCAGGCCATCACGGCCTTCTGCGCGTGCCGACGGTTCTCCGCCTCGTCCCACACCACGCTCTGCGGTCCGTCGATGACCTCGGCTGCGATCTCCGAGCCGCGGTACGCCGGCAGGCAGTGCAGCACGATCGCGTCTGGATTCGCGTGGGCGACGAGGTCGGGAGTGACGGCGTAGGGGCCGAACACGGCGCGCCGGGCGTCCGCCTCCGCCTCCTTGCCCATCGAGATCCAGGTGTCGGTGACGACCACGTCGGCGCCGGCAACGGCCTTCACGGGATCGACCTCGGACACCGCCGACCCACCCGTCGTGGCAGCGATCTCGTTGGCGCGGGCGAACATGGCTTCGTCGGGGACGTAGCCGTCGGGACCACTGATCCGCACGTGCATGCCGGCCGTGGCGCCCGCGAGCAGCCACGAGTTGCCCATGTTGCAGGCGCCGTCGCCGAGGAACGCGACGGTCAGACCGGCCAGCGCGCCCTTGTGCTCCTGCACGGTCAACAGGTCCGCGAGCAACTGGCAGGGGTGGAAGTCATCGGTCAGCGCATTGATGACAGGAACGCCCGACATCGCCGCCATTTCGTCGAGGCTCGCCTGAGCGTAGGTGCGCCACACGATCTGCGACGCCTGGCGGCCGAGCACCCGGGCCACGTCGGCGATCGACTCGCGCTTGCCGATGCCCGCGAGGCCGCCGTCGACGAGCATCGGGTTGCCGCCGAGCTCGGCGATGCCTGCAGAGAAGGACGCCTGGGTCCGCAGCGTCGCCTTGTCGAAGATCATCGCGACGGTGCGCGGACCGGCGAGCGGCTTGTGGTCGTACGGCGCGGCCTTGAGGGTCGCAGCGAGGGCCAGCACCTCGGCCTGCTCAGCCGGGCTCAGGTCGTCGTCGCGCAGGAAGGACCGCGTCATGCCGACACCCCGGCGTCGTCCAGGATCTGCGGCCACACAGCGAGGAAGGCGTCAGCGTCGGACTCGGTGAGCACCAGCGGCGGCGCCATCCGGATCCGCTCCGGGGTCGCCGCGTTGACGATGAACCCGGCGTCCTGGGCAGCCGTCGCGACCTCGGCCGACTTCGGCTCGACGAGGGTCAGCCCGACCAGGAGGCCCGCGCCGCGGGTCTCCTTGACCCGGGCATCGGCGGCCAGTCCGTCGCGCAGTCGGGCACCCATCGCCGTCGCATGCGCAAGCAGGCCGTCGGACTCGATCACGTCGAGCACCGCCAACGCTGCCGCGGCGGCGACCGGGTTGCCGCCGAAGGTCGTGCCGTGGTTGCCGGGGTCGAACAGCTTGGCCGACCCGTGCGTGGCGATGCACGCGCCGATCGGGATGCCGCCGGCCAGGCCCTTGGCCAGGGTGACGATGTCGGGCACCACCGGTGCGTCGACGAGGTCGGGGTGCTGGTGGGCGAACCACGCGCCGGTGCGGCCTACTCCGGTCTGGATCTCGTCGAGCCACAGCAACGCGCCGTTCTCGTGCGCGATCCGCAGCGCGGAGGGCAGGTAGTCGCGGGCCGGCACGATCACGCCCGCCTCGCCCTGGATGGGCTCGATCAGGACCGCAGCCGTCTGGTCATCGACGGCCGCTTCGAGAGCGGCAATGTCTCCGTACTCCACGAAGACGACGTCGCCGGGCAGCGGCTCGAACGGCTCGCGGTAGGCAGCCTTCGAGGTGAGGGCGAGGGCGCCCATCGTGCGGCCGTGGAAGGAACCCGTCGTCGCGACGATCTTGGTCCGGCCCGTACGACGGGTCAGCTTGAAGGCCGCCTCGTTCGCCTCGGCACCGGAGTTGGTGAAGAAGACACGGGTCTCGACAGGCTCGACCAGCGTGCCCTGCAGCAGCTCGCCGAGCTTCTCGGCGAGGGTGATCTGCGGACCGCTCGCGAAGAAGTTCGAGATGTGGCCGAGCGTCTGGAGCTGCTCGGTCACAGCGGCGACCAGCCGCGGATGGGCGTGGCCCAGTGCGTTGACGGCGATGCCACCGAGGAGGTCGACGTACTCCCGGCCGTCGGCGTCCCAGACGTGCGCGCCCTCACCGCGGGTGAGGACGAGCTTCGGCGGGCCGAAGGTGTTCATCAGCGCGCCGGCGTACCGCTCGGTCCACTCGGCCTGGCTCTGTGGCGTGCTCATGACTGTGTTCATGACTGGGCCTCCCGGGCCTTGCGGGTCTTCGTGGTCACGCCGGGCAGCACCTGGGTGCCGATGCCCTCGTCGGTGAACAGTTCGAGGAGGACGGCGTGTGCCTGGCGGCCGTCGACGACCGTCGCCCGCTTCACTCCCCCACGCACGGCCTGCAGGCAGGCGTCCATCTTGGGGATCATCCCGCTGGCCAGCGTCGGCAGCAGCTCCTCGAGCGCCTCGGGGCTGATCTCGCCGATGACCTCGTCGGGGTTGGGCCAGTTGAGGTACAGCCCCTCGACGTCGGTGAGCACGAGCAGCTTCTCGGCTCCGAGAGCAGCAGCCAGCGCAGCGGCCGCCGAGTCGGCGTTGACGTTGTGGATCACGCCGTCGATGTCGGGTGCGACGCTGGAGACCACGGGGATCCGACCGGCCTCGATCAGGTCGAGGACGGCTTCGGGCCGCACCTTCGCGACCTCGCCGACCAGGCCCAGGTCCACCTCTTCGCCGTCGACGATCGTGCCGGTCTGCTCGGCCGTGAACAGGCCGGCGTCCTCACCGGACAGGCCGACGGCCAGCGGGCCGTGCTCGTTGATCAAGCCGACCAGCTCACGCTGCACCTGGCCGACGAGGACCATCCGGACCACGTCCATCGCCTCGGGCGTGGTGACCCGCAGGCCGCCGCGGAACTCGGACTTGATGCCGAGGCGGTCCAGCATCAGCGAGATCTGCGGCCCGCCACCGTGCACGACCACCGGGCGGAACCCGGCGAAGCGCAGGAAGGCGATGTCCTCGGCGAAGGCTCGCTTGAGGGTGTCGTCGGTCATGGCGTTGCCGCCGTACTTCACCACGACGATCTTGCCGTGGTACGCCTTCAGCCACGGGAGGGCGCCCGCGAGCGTCGCGGCCTTGAACGGATCGGCGGCCGGGGGGCGCACCTGGTCGGTGTTCGACATCTTCTGGTCCTCGGTCATGAGCTGTA
>JAKFEI010000416.1:0-6979 GCA_036675765.1 Nocardioides sp.
GCCGAGGGACCGGCCGGAGACGACCATTTCCGTGGGGTGCAGGTCGTCGGCGTCGAGGACGGCGAAGTCGAGGAGTCCCTCCTCGACCAGGGGCCGGTACGACGGGTGCGCGGCCCACGCTGCGACCCGCTGCGGTGCGAAGTCGGTCAGCACGTAGGTGAACGGGCGGTCGGGGGCAAGCGCGCGGAGGTGGCGCACGAGCAGGTAGCCGAAGCGCCCGGACCCACCACCGATCTCGATGATGTGGGGGCGCTTCGCCGGGTCGTCGTCGCCGTCGGAACGCGGCACCGAGCGCAGGAACTCCAGCGCGAGACGGGCGTAGGTGTGGGCGATCGTCGGGTTGCCGGTGATGTGGTGCGGGACCATTCCCGAACCCCACAGCCCTTCCGCGCCCTGGTCGTAGAACTCGCGCTGCCGCTGCCACAGGGGTGCGCGCGACAGGCGATCGGCGGGTGCGCGGAGGTCATCGTCCGTTGCGGGGTCGGTGCCGGTGCCGAGCACGGACGCGATCGTCTTGCCGGGCCGGCGGCCGGCGCGCTGCTCACTCATCGTCGCCGTCCATCCACGCCAGTTCGGCCGGACGCGCAGCGCCGTCACCCTCGAAGTCGACCGCGGCCCCGTCGACCTTGACCGTGCGGAACCCACCGGTGATCGACTCACCGATCTCCAGACCATCGATCGATTGCGTCCAGCCCGACTCCACCGGACCCTCGATCGCGACGTCGAGGCTGACGGTCGACTGGTCGGCGATCGCGCTGTCGGCGTCGAAGTTCGAGGCGCGGACGCTCACGTCGACCAGTCGTACGACGATGGCCTGGTCCCCGACGTGTCGCAGGGACGCCGTTGCGGGGCTGGCGGCGGAGACGTCGAGCTCGAGCGCCGCCACCGGGTGCTCGAGGAGATCGGTGTGGAGGTCGCGGAGCAGCCTCACCAGCGTGGCGGCGGGCTCGGGCGGGTCGACACCAGCACCGAGGCTGAGCCCGAATCCTTCGGCGTTCACCTGCTCGGTGGCGCCGCCACCCGACGCCCCCTCGGGCGCAGCGCCCGGTGGTGCCGCCACGGCCGCGGCCAGGGCCGCGACCAGGGCATCGCGCTCTCCCTCGTCGAGGGTCCGCCCGAAGCGCCCCACCCGCTGGCCCGAGCTCTGCCATCCGACCACGGCTCCCTGCTCATCGACCTTCAGCCCGGCGGAACGGGGCGGCCGCCCGGGCGCCGTCCGGGTGAACAGGATCATCGTCGCTCTGCCTTCCACTTGTCGGCCTTGCCGGACTGCAGGGTCCATTCCCGGGCGAGGATGTTGATGAAGGGCTGGACGTGGCGCGGCTCGATCGGGTGCTCGTGCGCCGGAGCGCCCTTGCCGCCGCCACCTCGTGCGGGGGTCGTGGTCATGTTGCCCATCAAACTGTTGTTGGAGTAGAGGAACGGGGTGACCGACGCCGACAGGTTGCCCTGGAATCCCGGGACGCTCTTCGCAAGGAAGGCCGCCTGGATGTCGGCGTACACCGATGCGCCGCTGTTGGCCTGGGCGTACTTCTGGGCGACGAACCGGGAGAAGCCACCCTGCTGGCCGTTGAGCGACGCCACCACAGCAGCCAGTCGGGCGCCCCACCGCTTGTCGTTGCGGGCCTCGATCGGGGCGGTGAGCGTGTCGTCGAGAGGGAGCTTGGCCTTGATGTCGGCGGCCATCTGGGTGGCGTCGGCCTCGAGCCCGGCGGGCGTGCCGACCCCGGGCTCCTCACCGGTCACCTGCCGGTAGTGCTCCTCGGTGCGGTTGTACTCGTCGGCGAGGCCGATCAGGTGCCCGAACTCGTGCGGGGCCATCGACCGGCGGTCGTCGATCGTGTACCAGGTGCCCGAATCGGAGCGGCTCTCCAGCCGTTCGGCCCGGGTCTTGGCCTTCGGGTCGAAGCGGTAGACGTCGACGTCGTGGCCGGCACCCCGCTTGGCCTCGAAGTTGATGTTCATCTTCTTCTTCTTCGGGTCGTCCTGGTTGACGGCAGCGAAGGTGCTCCAGATCTCCTTGATGTCGCTCAACCACTGGCTGATCCGACCGTCGACGCCCGACTGCTTCTTGTGGAACGCGATGCCGAGCGAGATGTTGAGCGCGGTCTTCGTCAGCTTCCAGTCGTACGACGCCGTGGTGCCGACGTTCTTGACCCCCTCCACCTCCTCGTGCCAGTCGAACTCGACATGCCCCTGGGTCGCGGCGCCGGCGGTTTCGAGCTTGGCCCAGGTGGTCGGGTCGGCGATCCCGGTGGCGGGCAGGGGTACCGACGACTGGAACAGCTTCAGTCCCGCGTCCGTGCGTGGCCCGAACTTGCCGTCGACCGTGAGCGCCTTCCCGGCCTTGCCACTGTTGTTGAGCCGCTCCTGCAGCTCCTTGACGGCGACACCCTTGGACTTGAGCTGCAGCTGGGCGTGCGTGCCGCCGGCCGGGTTGTCGAGGTCGGCCTGGCTCTGACCGGGGCCGATCACGACCGTGTCGTTGTTGCTGACATTGACCGACGGGGCGCGGGCCTTGAGCTGGGCGTGGGTGACGCCCTCGACCACGCCGTCCTCGGTGACGCCCTTGACTCCCTCGGCGATCAGCCGCTTCTGGAACGCCTTGGCGGCGGTGGTGGTCGGGGCGTCGAAGCGTCCGGTGATCGCCAGGCGAGGAGACGCCCCGACGCCGTTGAGCTGTTGCTGGATGATGCCGACCTCGGTGCTCGGCCCGTCGCCCTCCCGGACGCGCTGCACCGAAGCGGCCTGGACGAACTGGGCCACCACCCGGTTGCCGACCTGGCGCTGCAACTGGGCGATGGGGTTCAACGGCGCGGGCTGGCGCTGCCCGAGGCCCTCGTCCTGATCGGGCACGCGGGCAGGAGGCTTGCGACGGCGGACCCGCTCGGCCATGCGGCCACGATAAGTCGGGATGGTCGGCTCGCGCACCGGCACACGGCCAACCGTGCCCGAACGGGCACGAGCACTAGCATCGCGGCGTGACGTCCCCCCGAACATCGCCTGCCGCGGCCCGACGGGCTCTGGTGACCGGCGCCGGACCCGGCTCGATCGGAGCAGCCGTCGCCGACCGACTGGCCGCTTCCGGTTTCGACGTCACGGTCACGACCCGCACCCAGCCCGTGGCCGACCATCGTTGGCACGCGCTCGATCTCGCCGATCGCGGATCGGTCGCCACCTTCGCCCGGTGGTACGACGACCAGGCCGCCGAGCTCGACCTGCTGGTCAACTGCGCGGGCATCCACCTCGACCTCGGGTCGCGCTGGAAGGAGCCGCAGCTGCTCGACGGTCACGAGATCCACTGGCGGACGAACTACCTCGGCACCGTGGACCTCACCCGCGCCCTGCTCCCCCGGCTCCTGGCCGCGACCGATGCGCGCGGCACGGCCGTCGTACTCCATGTCGTGTCGAAGCTGCACGAACGCGGGGTGGCTGCCGCGCTGGTCGGCGACGAATGGGACTACGACTCGTGGGTTGCCTACGGGAGCTCGAAGCTGGCGCTGGTCCACGACGCGGCGGCGCTGGCCGACGAGTACGGCAACCGGGGCCTGCGCGCGATCGCCGTCCATCCGGGCGCGGTGTCGACCAACATCGCCGACCGTGGCCTCGAGACGCGGCCCGTGCTGCGGCGGCTGCGCAATCTCGCCCGTCCCCTCGAACGCCGCACCCTGATGCGACCCACCGAGTCCGCCGAGCACCTCGCCCGACTGGCCACCGACCCGGCCATCACCTCCGGGTACTTCCACAAGTCCCGCCCCGCCGACCCGGCACCGCTGGCCGGCGACCTCGACCTGCGCGCGCGGTTGCAGGCAGCGACCGACGATTGGCTGACCGCCCGCTAGCGTCTGACCCGTGTTCGCATACGAGTTCGAGGGCAAGTCCCCCACGGTCCACCCGGAGGCGTTCGTCGCCCCGACCGCCACGCTGATCGGCGACGTGACGATCGAGAAGGGCGCGAGCGTCTGGTACGGCGCCGTCCTGCGCGCCGACATCTGCACGATCATCGTCCGCGAGGGCGCCAACGTGCAGGACAACTCCGTCGTGCACGGCGCACCCGGTGTCGTCGTCGAGCTCGGTGAGAACTCGACCGTGGCGCACTCCTGTGTCTTCCACGGTGACCGGCTCGGCACCCGCGCCCTGCTCGGCAACGACAGCACCGTGCTGGACGGTGCCAGCGTGGGTGACGGCTCCCTGGTGGCCGCCGGCTCGCTGGTCACCCCCGGGACCGAGATCCCCGCGGGCGTCCTGGCCGCCGGCAGTCCGGCCCAGGTGAAGAAGCCGATCGAGGGCACCGGCGCGGCCTTCTGGATCGAGACGAATGCGCCGTACTACAGCGAGTTGGCGCAGCGGCACCGCGCGGGAATCCGCGTGATCGACGCACAGGCCTGACCTAGTCTCGGCTCATGAGCCCGGACTGGCAGCCCGATCAACTCGACCTCGCGGGCTACCTCGCCCGCCTCGGACTGGCCCGGCGCGAGCCGGGTCGCGAAGCGCTCGATGAGCTGCACGGTGCGCACGTGCGCACCTTCAGCTTCGACAACATCGACATCCTGCTCGACCAGCACCCCGGCGTCGCGCTGGAAGCGCTGAACGAGAAGTTCGTCGGCCGCGGCCGCGGCGGCTACTGCTTCGAGCACGCGACGGTGTTCGCCGCTGCCCTCGAACAGCTCGGGTACGACGTCCGCCGGCACCTCGGTCGCGTCGGCGACCCCGCGAGCGGCAGCGTCCAGGGACGCACCCACATGACGATCGAGGTGGGACTGGACGGCGAGCGCCTGCTCTGCGACCCGGGCTTCGGGATGAGCCTGCTCCGCCCGGTCACGCTGGCGGACGGCGCCGAGAGCGACCAGCACGGCTGGCCGTACCGGGTCACCCGCAACGACGACGGCAGCTGGGGACTCCACCGGTTGCGGGAGTCCGGTTGGGAACTGACCCACACCGTCGACGAGCTGCCCGTGCTGCCGGTCGACGTGGTGATCGGGCACCACTACACGAGCACGTTCCCCACGTCGCACTTCCGCTCCGGCCTGATGGTCACCCTGCACCAGGCCGGTCGCCACGTCGCACTGACGGATTCGACCGTGACCGTACGGCGCCCCGGCGACCCCACCGAGCACCACGACCTCGGCGAGGGCGAGCTCGCAGGGTGGCTGCGGGAGCTCGCCGTACCGCTGGACGAGCGGGAGCAGCAGCGGCTGCTCGCGCGGTTCGCGGATGTCCGGGCCTGAGCGGATGCCATTGAGCACCGAGAAACGGCTGGGACCCGCACTACTCCTTGTTCTCTTCCTTGCGACCGGAGCAGCCGGTTTTGCTGCGTTGCAGCTTGCTCTTGTGGCCAACTCATGCGGCGACAACCTTCCCGGCCCCGGCCCTGATGAGGTTGGCGGTGGCCCCCTCTCGTAGCCCGGTCGGGCGGAGGCCACCCCCCGAACGGACTAGAGAAGTCCCGCCCAACGGGGTTCGTGCTGCTCGCTGCAATGCGCGCACGATGAAGGAGTGCTCATCGTCGAGCGCCCCAGCACCCGAGAGGAGGACCGCCATGACCTGGCACACCTCGACAACGACCAAGGCAGACCTGCAGCAGCTGTTGGCCCACATCCGGCACCAGGGCGGCACCGTGGCCAGCTGCCACCAGTGCAGCGCTGGCCTGGAAGTCACCTGGTTCACCCTCTGAGCACCGCTGGGGCCGGACGCGATCCGTCCCGATGCCCCCGGCACAATGGCGCGCATGGCGAACCCTGGCGGATCTGGCCGAACTGACCACGAGTCCCCGGTTCTTCTGCACCGTGACGGCCACGCGGCCCACGTCGTGCTCAACCGGCCCCGCGCGATCAACGCCCTCACCCACGAGATGGTCGGCATCATCACCGCCGCGCTCGAGGAGTGGGCCACGGACGACACGGTGCGGACCGTCGTACTCACGGGCGCCGGCGAACGCGGCCTCTGCGCCGGCGGCGACATCGTTGCCCTCTGGCAGGACGCGAAGGTCGGCGGTACGGATGCTGCGGCCTTCTGGGCCGACGAGTACCGCCTGAACGCGATGATCGCCGCCTACCCGAAGCCGTACGTCGCGATCATGGACGGCATCGTCCTCGGCGGCGGGATCGGTCTCTCCGCCCACGCCGGCGACCGCGTCGTCACCGAACGCTCCGCGATCGGCATGCCCGAGACCGGCATCGGCTTCCTGCCCGACGTCGGCGGCACCTTCCTGCTCTCCCGTGCGCCCGGCGAGACCGGCACCCACCTCGGCCTCACCGCTGGCTCCGTCGGCGCCGGCGACGCGATCGCCATCGGGTTCGCCGACCACTTCGTGCCGACCGAGCGGGTCCCCGCCCTGCTGGCGGACCTGGCCGTCCGCGAGGCCTCGGTCGCTCTCGCGGCAGCCGAGGCACCTGCTCCGGACTCGCCCCTCGCCGCGGCCCGGTCCTGGCTGGACGAGGCGTACGCCGGGGACGACGTGCTCGTCATCCTCGAGCGATTGCGGGCCCTCGGCACGGAGGAGGCGATCAGGACCGCCGACACCATCGAGGCCAAGTCACCGACCTCGGTCAAGCTCACCCTGCGCGCCCTGCGGGAAGCCGCGCAGATGCCCACGCTGCCGCCGGCACTCGACATGGAGTACCGGCTCGCGCTCGGCCTGCACGGTCACCACGACTTCGTGGAGGGCGTGCGCGCCCAGGTGGTCGACAAGGACCGCAACCCGCAGTGGGAGCCGGCTCGCCTCGACGAGGTCAGCGACGACGAGATCGCCGGCTTCTTCCGTTCACTCGGCGACCGGGAGCTCGGGCTCGCGCCGTAGGACAGGTGCGAGACTCGGCTCCGTGGATCGCAGGACGCTGCTTCGCCTCACCGCGATCGGCAGCGCGTCCGCCGTCCTGTCCGCGACCGGCTGCAGCGAGGAGGACCCACCCGTGAGCACCGCTGAACCCACCGACGGCGTCACCCGCACCGTCCACGCGTACGGCGACGACCCCAGCCA
>JAKFEI010000320.1:0-6951 GCA_036675765.1 Nocardioides sp.
AGTAGGCCAGCTCATGGGGCGGAACGGCATGGCCGCCCAGGTTGTCGAGCAGGAAGCGCCGCAGGCCGTCGACGGTGAGCAGCTGCACCGGATCGGCTCCGATGCCGAACACGAGCGCATCGGCGTGGTCGCCCCCGCGCAGGAACTTGCCGCCGGTGGCCGCGACCAGGTTGTCCCCGACCGTGCCGGAGCCGAACGGAATCCGGCGCATGGTGTCCGGCACGTGGTGGTAGAAGCCCGGGAAGAAGCGGAAGCCGTGCTCACCGGGCAGATCCGCTCGACCACCGGTGCCCGTCCGGGCGACCGGGATGCTGCGGGCCTTCCCGCCCCACGCGGACGGCTCGAAGACGGTCACCGAGAAGCCGCGCTCGATCAGTTCGTGGGCGGCCGTCAGTCCGGCCATGCCGCCACCGAGCACGACGGCGTTCTTGCCGGGCGTGGCCGCGAAGGCGGGGGCCAGTCCGACCCCGGCCAGGGCCGCACCGGCGCCCACTGCGACCGAGGACGAGAGCAGGGTACGGCGATCGAGACGCTGCGACATTTGGTGAACTCCCCATGACATCAACCGACACTGGTGTCGGTAACTGATGAAGGCGAGTATCGTGACTCAGGCCACAGAACGTCAAGGGCAACGACGGCCGTTCCGACACAACTGTGGGTTGGCACCCCGAAACGAGAAGGAGACCGCGTGACGACCACCGGGACCGTCCGGCGCCGGCTCAGCGCGCCGGCCCGACGCCAGCGCATCGAAGCCGCCGCCGTCGAGGTCTTCGCCGACCGCGGGTACGACGCCTCCTCGGTGGGCGAGATCGCCACTGCCGCAGGGGTCACCCGAACCGTCCTCTACGACCACTTCAAGTCCAAGCGCGAGCTCTACGTCCAGGTGCTCGACGGCCAGAACGCCGCCATGCTCGCCGAGGTCGGAGCCGGAATCACCGGCGAGGGAGCAGGTCCGGACCGGCTGCGCTCCACGATCGCGGCCTACCTCTCCTTCGCCCGTCAACGGCCTGCTGCTCGCCGGCTCCTGGTGGACCCGATCCCGACCGGCGACACCGACCTGGACCAGGTGCTCGCTGCCTACCGCACCGCGCGGGCGCAGGCGGTTGCCATGATGCTCGCCCCGGACCTTGCCCGCTCGGGCGTGGTGGCCGGGTCCACGGAGTCGACGGTCGTCGTCGAATTCCTGATCACCGGGGTCGACGGCGTCGCACGATGGTGGCAGGACCACCCGATCGCCACCCTCGACGAGGTCACCGACATCGCCGCCCGCCTGCTGTGGAACGGCCTTCCCCGGATCGGTACCTGACCGCGCGCAGCGTCAGAACATGACCGTGGCGAAACGTGCCGTTTCGACGAAGCCGACCCGCTCGTAGACCTTCCGGGCCGAGACGTTCCAGTCGTTGACGTAGAGAGACACGGTCGGCGCGATCCGGGCCCGGACCTGCTGGACGACGGCGGCCATCCCGGTGGTGGCCAGCCCCTCTCCCCGGCGGTGCGCCGGCACCCAGACGCCCTGGATCTGCGCGGCATCCGGTGTCGCGCAGGCCACCTCGGCCTTGAACACGAGCTCGTCGCCGTCGTACCGCACGAAGGACCAGGCGCGCCCGACCAGCTGGGCGACGCGGGCGCGGTAGAGGTCACCGGCTCCCCCGGCCTCCGGCGAGACCCCGACCTCTTCGGTGTACATCGCGACGCAGGCGGGGTAGAGGGTCAACAGGTCGTCGCGCACGCCGCCGCGGACGCCGTGGTCCGGTGCGATGGCGGGTGCGGTGTCGATGGCGAGGTGCCGCTGGTCCCAGCGCACGTCGCGCGGGTGGCCCCAGTGCGGTCCGACCTCGCCCCAGATCGTGCGGACGGCGTCCTGCGACCCCACGATCGTGGAGGCGGTACGACGCCGGGTGAGCGCCCGTTCGGCAAAGGCGCGCGCGTCGTCGGGACCGGCCTGGACCGGCACCATGTTCGCGGCGGCGTGACAGGCGGCGACCAGGTGGCCGTCCTCGAAGCGACCCCACATCTCGCCCCCGAGCCAGCGCGGCTCGAGACGGGTGGTGTGGGCGCGGTGCACGGCGAAGACGTTGACGACCGGATCCTGGTTCGCGAGCTCCAGGAAGGCAGGCAGGTCAGCGCTCGCGAGGACGCGCACGCCGTGTCGGGTGGTCAACACGCAATCGAGCGTAGGGCACGAACCCTGTCGGCACCGACGGTTGGCGTGCTAGAAAGCCGATGTCGAGTGTTCTCGGGGCCCGACCTGCCGAAAGGAGGGTCCTCATGACCCGACACGTGACCGACGGCGGCCTGGAGACGGACCTCGTCTTCCTGCGCGGCATCGAGCTCCCCGAGTTCGCCGCGTTCCCCCTCCTGGACAGCGCCGAGGGCCGCGAAGCCCTCGCCGACTACTACCGCGCCTACGTCGACATCGCCGTGCGTGCAGGCGCCCCGCTCCTGCTCGAGACACCGACCTGGCGGGCGAATCCCGACCACGCCACCGTCCTCGGGTACGACGCCGCCGGGCTCGACCGCGTGAACCGGATGGCCGTCGAGTTCATGTCCGGGCTGGCCCGGGAGCGCGAAGCCGACCTGGTCGGCTGGTCGGTGGGCGGGATGGTCGGACCACGGGGCGACGGGTACGCCTCGGCCGGGCCCGTCGATCCTGACGCCGCCGCCGATTACCACCGGCCCCAACTCGCCTCATTCGCGGCAGCGGGCATCAGCCGCGCCTGCGTCCTCACCCTGACCGAGGTGGGCGAAGCCATCGGGCTTTCGCGCGCCGCGGCCGACGTCGGCCTTGCGATCGGAATCGGGTTCACGGTCGAGACCGACGGGCGGCTGCCCGATGGGACCCGCCTGGCCGAAGCGGTCGCGGCGGTCGACGCGGTGGCGCCGCCGGCGTACTTCGTCATCAACTGCGCCCACCCGAGCCACATCCTCGCCGGCCTCCAGAGTGACCACGATCTCGACACGGCGTGGCGAGAGCGGATCGGTGGCCTGCGGGTCAACGCATCGACGATGACCCATGCAGAGCTTGACGAGTCCGAGGTCCTGGACGACGGCGACCCGGTGCAGCTCGCGATCGATCAGCAGCCGCTGATCGACGCGTTCGCGAACCTCGAAGTACTGGGTGGTTGCTGCGGCACCGATGCTCGGCACGTCGCAGCCATGTGGGGCGTCCCAGTCGTCTGAGTGGTCAGGACACGGAGACCGAGGCCTCGGCGCCCTCGACCGGCTCCATCGACTCGGCGAGCTTCATCGCTTCTTCGATCAGCGTCTCCACGATCATCGCCTCGGGGACGGTCTTGATGACCTCGCCCTTCACGAAGATCTGGCCCTTGCCGTTGCCGGAGGCGACCCCGAGGTCGGCTTCGCGGGCCTCGCCGGGACCGTTGACGACGCAGCCCATGACGGCCACGCGCAGCGGCACCTCGAGGCCCTCGAGGCCGGCGGTGACCCGCTCGGCCAGCGTGTAGACGTCGACCTGGGCGCGACCACACGACGGGCAGGAGACGATCTCGAGCTTGCGGGGGCGCAGGTTCAGCGACTGCAGGATCTGGATGCCGACCTTGACCTCTTCGACCGGCGGGGCCGACAGGGACACGCGGATGGTGTCACCGATGCCCTGCGAGAGGAGGGCACCGAACGCGGTGGCCGACTTGATGGTGCCCTGGAAGGCCGGACCGGCCTCGGTGACACCGAGGTGCAGGGGCCAGTCCCCTGCCTCGGCGAGCAGCTCATAGGCGCGCACCATCACGACGGGGTCGTTGTGCTTGACGGAGATCTTGAAGTCCCGGAAGCCGTGCTCCTCGAAGAGGCTGGCCTCCCACACCGCGGACTCGACGAGTGCCTCGGGCGTGGCCTTGCCGTACTTCTCGAGCAGGCGCTTGTCGAGCGAACCCGCGTTGACACCGATCCGAATCGACGTGCCGCGGTCGTTGGCGGCCTTCGCGATCTCCTTGATCTGGTCGTCGAACTTCTTGATGTTGCCGGGGTTGACGCGAACGGCGGCGCAGCCGGCGTCGATCGCGGCAAAGACGTACTTCGGCTGGAAGTGGATGTCCGCGATCACCGGGATCTGGCTGTGCTGGGCGATCTCCGCCAGCGCGTCGGCATCGTCCTGGCTCGGGCACGCCACACGCACGATGTCGCAACCCGCAGCGGTCAGCTCGGCGATCTGCTGGAGCGTCGTGTTGACGTCCGAGGTCAGCGTGGTGGTCATCGACTGCACCGACACCGGGTGGTCGCTGCCGACACCGACCTTGCCGACATTGATCTGGCGGGTGGTCCGGCGTGGAGCCAGTACCGGAGGGGGTGCTTCCGGCATGCCCAGGCTGATCGACGTCATGGCTTCAAGACTAGTCGCCGGACCTCGTTCGTCAGGATTCGAGGTGGACCGGCACGACGAGGTCGCCGACGATCAGCACGACGCCCATGACGAGCAGGGCGCTCGCGACGACGTACGCGATGGGCAACAGCTTGGCCGCGTCGACGTAGCCCGGGTCGGGGCGACGGAAGACCTTCGCCCACCCGCGGCGGATTCCCTCCCACAACGCGCTGGCGATGTGGCCGCCGTCGAGGGGCAGCAGGGGCACGAAGTTGAACATGCCGATGAAGAAATTGAACCCGGCGATCAGCATGAGCAACGAGATCGTCTTGTCCTGCACGTTGATCTCGTCGTGGGACGCGACCTCACCCGCGAGGCGGCCGCCACCGACGATGCTCACCGGCCCGAGGGGATCCCGTTCCTCGATCCCCACGATTGCCTTCGCGACGCCCCAGACCTTCTCCGGCAAGGTGGCCAGCGACTTGGCCACGTCGACCGTCATGTGGCCCATCTGGCCGATCGTGTAGAACACACCGCCCGTACGCGCGTGGCGCTCGGGGCTGACGCCCAGGAAGCCCACTTCCTTCGCCTCGGTGTCGCCGGATTCCAGGAACCGGGGCGTCACCGTCGTGTTGGTGATGATCGTCTGCTCGACGCCGTCGCGTTCGATGACGATGGTCGCCTTGTCTCCCTTGTTGGCCCGGACGAGGTCCTGCATCTGGTTCCAGCTGCGCACCTGGGTGCCGTTGAAGGAAACGATGCGGTCGCCCTTCCGGATCCCGGCAGCGTAGGCCGGGGTCGGGGACTCCGCGACCTCTTCAGCGGTGCAGGCCCGGCCGTCCTCTGAGGGCGGGACCACGCAGGCGTGCACCTCGTCGATCGTCGTCTCGGTCACCTTGTCGCTGACGTTGCCGTAGGTGGCGAACACGCCCGCGAAGATCAGGAAGGCGATCGCGATGTTCACGCTCGGGCCACCGGCCATCACGATCACCTTCTTCCACCACGGGAAGCGGTAGAAGAGTCGGTCGTGGTCTTCGGGGCCGACCAGCTCCCACTCGGCCGCACGCGCATCCGAGATCAGCTGGGTGAACATGCCGGTGTTGGACTTGCGGACCTTGAAGACCTCGTTGCCGTCGGCGTCCACCTCGACGTCGTCGGCGAGGGCGGCGGCCGCCGGAGGCAGCATGCCGACGATCTTGACGTAGCCACCGAGCGGGATCGCCTTGACGCCGTACTCCGTCTCGCCGACCTGCTTGCTCCAGACGGTCGGCCCGAAGCCGATGAAGTACTGGGTGACCTTCCCGCCGAACTTCTTCGCGGGGATCATGTGCCCGAGCTCGTGCAGGCCGATGGACGCCAGGATCGCGGTGAAGAAGATCAGGACGCCGAGGGTGTAGAGCAGAACGGTCATGCGGGCGATCAGGTCCTTGCGGTCAGGAAGCGGCGATGGAACGGGCGGCGGCGTCCCGCGCCCACGCGTCGGCGGCGAGGATGTCATCGAGGGAAAGCTGCTCACCCGAGGGTACGTCGTGCGCGGCTACCGCGCTGGCGACGACGTCAACGATCTCGTTGAAGGCCAGGCGGCCGGTGCGGAATGCCTCGACGGCAACCTCGTTGGCGGCGTTGTAGACCGCCGGCACGGTGGCGCCACGGGCGCCCGCGGCCCGGGCCAGGGCGACGGCCGGGAAGGCCTCGTCGTCGAGCGGGAAGAACTCCCACGTCTCGGGCTTCGTCCAGTCGACCGCGGGTGCGGAGTCCGGCACCCGGTCGGGCCACGACAGGCCGAGGGCGATCGGGATCAGCATGGTCGGCGGGCTGGCCTGGACCAGGGTCGAGCCGTCGACGAACTCCACCATCGAGTGCACGACGCTCGTCGGGTGCACCACGACCTCGATCCGGTCGTACGGGATGCCGAAGAGCAGGTGCGCCTCGATCACCTCGAGGCCCTTGTTGACCAGGGTCGCCGAGTTGATGGTGATGACCGGACCCATGTCCCAGGTCGGGTGGTTACCGGCTTCCTCGGGGGTGACCTGCGTGAGCTGGTCGCGGGTCCGCCCGCGGAAGGGTCCGCCGCTGGCGGTGAGCACCAGTCGTCGTACCTCTGCGGCGGAGCCGCCCCGCAGGCACTGCGCGAGGGCGCTGTGCTCGGAGTCGACCGGGACGATCTGGCCGGGCCTGGCGCGCTCGAGCACCAGCGGGCCGCCCATGACGAGCGACTCCTTGTTGGCCAGCGCGAGCGTGGTGCCGGCGTCGAGGGCGGCCAGGGTGGGGCGGAGCCCGACGGCGCCGGTGATGCCGTTGAGGACGACGTCGCAGGTCTCCTGGGCGGCGTCGACACTCGCCTCCTCGCCCAGTCCGTGGAAGCGCGGGGCGAACTCGGCGACCTGCTTCTCGAAGAGATCCGGGTTGCTGCCGCCCGCGGTCAGGCCGACGACGCGGAACCGGTCGGGGTTCGCCCGGACCAGGTCCAGGGCCTGCGTGCCGATCGATCCCGTCGAACCGAGGATGACGACGTCCTTCACAGCCTGCTCCGCGCCATGGTCCATGCGGCCATCCTCACAGGAGGGTGTCGGCGGCGGCGTACGGGTCGGTCTCGCCGGCCACCACTGCCCTCGCGAGCTCGTCGAGCCGGTCAC
>JAKFEI010000388.1:0-6917 GCA_036675765.1 Nocardioides sp.
GATCCCGGTCGACGACGGCGCGCCCGTGCAGACCCTCAAGCAGCTCGGCACCCCGCTCTCGCACGGCTGCATCCGCCAGAAGCGGGCCGACGCGATCGACCTGTGGGACTTCGCCCCGATCGGGACGACGGTCGTCGTCACTGCCTGATGGGTCCGCCCCCGTGACTCCCGAGAGCACGTGGTGGGAGCCGGAGCGCCCGTCGGGCAGGGGCGTCCTGGTGGTCGCCGGTTCGAGCGGCCGTCTCGATGAGCAGCGCGCGCAGGTCTTCGCGGGCCTGGGGGCCGTCGCGCTGCCGGTCCGCTGGTTCGGCGGACCGGGCCAGCAGCCGGGACCGTTCGAGGTGCCGCTCGAGACCTTCACCGGTGCGCTGGATCTGCTCGCGGAACGCTGCGACCGCCTGGCGATCGTCGGCACGTCCTTCGGTGCCGAGGCTGCGCTCCTCACGGCGTCGTACGACGACCGGGTGTCCGGGTGCGTGGCCTTCGCCCCGTCGTCGCTGGTCTGGGCCGGCTTCGACGGTCCGCGCGAGACCTCGCACTGGACGCGTGGCGGGGCCCCGGTCCCGTTCGTCCCGTTCGCGGACGACTGGTCGCCCGACCAGGATCCGCCGGCCTACCGATCGCTCTACGAGCGGAGCCTGGCCGTGCACGTCGACAAGGTGACGGGAGCAGCGATCGAGGTCGAACGGATCAGGGGTGACATGGTGCTGGTCGCCGGCGGTGACGACCGGGTGTGGCCGAGCGCCTGGTTCGCCGACCAGATCGCGGACCGGCGTCGCGAGCACGGGCTCGGGACCACCGTCGTGACCCATGCCGCCGCCGGCCACCGCACGCTGTTGCCGGGGGAGCGGGCCGTCGCGGCCGGCCAGGTCATGCAGCGCGGCGGCAGCGCCGAGGCAGACAGCACACTCGGCGAACTCTGCTGGCCCCACGTCGTCCGGGCGCTGGCGTAACGGCATCGGGGTGGATCGCTGTCACCAGGTGACAGTGATCCACCCCGATCAGCCGTGGGTGTCCGTGAAGGGTGAGCCTCAGGCAGTCTGCGCGGTGTCGGTGCCCGCCGCGCCACCAGCGCCACCAGCGCCACCGGTACGGCGACGTCGGCGACGGTTGCGGCTCGCACCGGCGGGACGTTCGGCACCCTCGGCCGTCGTACCCTCGGCCGCAGGAGCGGCAGCAGGTGCGGAGCCCTCGGTGGTCACGCCGCTGCGGGTGCGCGTACGGGTGCGCTCGCCGCCCTCGCGGGGCTTGCGCTCGCCACCGTCGCGGCCACCGCGCTCGCCACTGCGGCCGCTGCGCTCGCCGCCCCGGCCACCGCGGTCGCCACCACGTCCGCCGCGCTCGCCGCCACCCTCGGCGCGCTCACGGTCGGCCCTGGACACGTGCGGCGGGGCCGGGATGAGCCGACCCTTGGTGCCGGGAGCGATGCCCTGGTCGTGGTAGAGGTGCTCGGAGGTGGAGTAGGTCTCGAGGGGCTCGTCGAACGGCAGGTCGAGCGCCTTGTTGATCATCTTCCAGCGGTGCACGTCGGTCGCGTCGACCAGCGTGATCGCGATGCCCGAGGCGCCGGCGCGGCCGGTACGGCCGATCCGGTGGACGTAGGTCTTGTCGTCCTCGGGGCAGGTGTAGTTGACGACGTGGCTGACGCCGGAGACGTCGATGCCGCGCGCGGCGACGTCGGTCGCGACGAGGACCTGGATCTTGTCCTCACGGAACTTGTTCAGCGCCTTCTCGCGCGCCACCTGCGCCATGTCGCCGTGCAACGGGCTGGCCTTGAAGCCGCGCTCGACGAGCTCGTCGGCAATCCGCTGCGCCTGGCGCTTGGTGCGGGTGAAGACGATCATCTTGTCGGCGTCCTCGGCCTGCAGCAGGCGGCCGATGATCTCCGGCTTGTCGAGGTCGTGGGCCAGGTAGATGAACTGGGCGGTGGCAGGCACCGTCGAGTTCTCGTACGACGACTCGGCCCGGATGTTCATCGGGTGCCGCATGTGCGTGCGGGCCAGCGCCACGATCGCCGCGGGCATGGTGGCCGAGAACAGCATGGTCTGCCGGGTCTCGGGGGTGAGGCGCAGGAGCTTCTCGACGTCCGGCAGGAAGCCGAGGTCCAGCATCTCGTCGGCCTCGTCCAGGACGAGTGCGTGCACGTGCGAGAGGTCGAGCACCTTGCGGTTCGCGAGGTCGATGAGCCGACCCGGGGTACCGACGACGATGTCGACGCCGGCTTCGAGGGCATCGATCTGGCCGTCGTAGCCGACGCCGCCGTAGATGGTCAGCACGCGCAGGCCGCGGTCGCGGCTGGCGAGCTCGAGGTCGCTGGAGACCTGGATGGCGAGCTCGCGGGTCGGCGCGACGATCAGCGCCTGCGGCTTGCCCTGGGCGATCTCGACGTAGTCGGGGTCCTTCGTCGCGATGCTGCGCTGCAGCACCGGGATGCCGAAGGCGAGCGTCTTGCCGGTGCCCGTGCGGGCCTGGCCGATCAGGTCGGTGCCGACCAGCGCGACGGAGAGGGTCATCTCCTGGATCGCGAAGGGGTGGACGATGCCGCCGCGCTCGAGCGCGTCGCAGATCTCGCCATGGACGCCGAGGTCGCGGAAGGTGATCCCGGGGACCACCTCGACCTGCTCCTCGGTGAGGGTTTCGATGCCAGCCGCCAGGACCTCTTCGGTCGTGACTTCGCTGGTGGGTTCGTTCGTGGAAGTGCTCAGGGCCGTGTCGCTTTCGTGAGTGTCGTCAGCCGGTGTGGCAGGCGCCAGAAATCAATGCGGCTGTTTCACACTCAGCCGCGCACATACGTGGGCAGGTTGCCCGGCGGGCCGTCTCGCATCGCCGCCACGGTGACGTGGGGCGGGTCGTTCAGGCGCTCGCGTAGGCGAGTCTACCGGTCCGAGGCGCGCCGGGGGCCATTGCCGACGGCCTGCCGGCCGCAGTTGTGGCGGAGACGCGCTCGGCCAAGTCGGCTTGTAGCCTGCACCCATGGCTGAATCCGTCGACGCGCCCGCCCCCGTGGCCAACCCGGTGCCCGACACCGATCCCGCGTACCGCGAGGCGGTCGTCGACCTGCTCGGAGCGATCGCGTACGGCGAGATCTCCGCCTTCGAGCGGCTCGCCGAGGACGCCAAGCTCGCGCCGACGCTGCCCGACAAGGTCGACCTCGCGACGATGGCGAGCGTCGAGCTCGCGAAGGTGCACCGCCTGCACGACCGGATCCGGTCCTTCGGTGCGGACCCGTTCGAGGCGATGGCGCCGTTCAGCACGCCGATCGACGAGTTCCACGGTCACACCGCCCCGGCCGACTGGTACGAAGGCCTGGTCAAGGCGTACGTCGGCGACGGGCTCGCCAACGACTTCTACCGCGAGATCGCGGCCTATCTCGACCCTGCGACCCGCGACCTCGTCGTGTCCTCGATGGAGGAGGGCACCCATGCAGCCTTCGTCGTCGATCGCGTGCGCGCCGGCATCGTCGAGGACCCGCGGCTCGGTGGGCGGCTCGCCCTGTGGGGCCGGCGCCTGATGGGGGAGGCGCTCACGCAGGCGCAGCGTGTGGCGGCCGATCGTGACGCCCTGTCGGCGCTGCTCGCGGGCGGCGTGGACCGCCCCGGACTGGACCTGGCCGCCCTCGGTCGGATGTTCACCCGGCTCACCGAGCGGCACATGGCACGGATGGCCGAGCTCGGCCTCGAAGCCTGAGCGCGGCTACACCGACGCCTTGCGGGCGGCCGACGGTTCCCATCCCGGCGGGCCGAACAGGTAGCCCGCCTTGTCGCGCCAGTTGTCGGCGGACCGGACGTTGCGGGTGATCTGCGCGTAGTCGCCGTACTGGAGCTTGAGCAGGTTGTAGGTCTCGACCTTCTTGGTCAGGCCGTACGTCGGGCGGTGCAGCTCTGGCTGGAAGGTCCCGAACATGCGGTCCCAGATGATCAGCATCCCGGCGTAGTTCTTGTCGAGGTACTCCGGGTCCGAGCCGTGGTGCACCCGGTGGTGCGAGGGCGTGTTGAACACGAGCTCGATCGGCCGGGGCAGCTTGCCGATGGTCTCGGTGTGCACGAAGAACTGGAAGATCAGGTTGAAGCCGAAGGCGACGTAGATCGTCCACGGCGAGAAGCCGAGGAAGGGGAGCGGCAGCCAGAAGATGAACTCGAACCACGGGTTCCACTTCTGTCGCAACGCCGTCCCGAAGTTCATGTACTCACTCGAGTGGTGGGCCTGATGGGCCGCCCAGCCGACGTTGACGCGGTGCACGAATCGGTGCGAGCAGTAGAAGCCGAGGTCGACGCCGAGCAGCACCAGGGGCCAGTACCACCACGCGTCGATCGAGAGGTGGAACGGCGCCAGGTGCACGAAGACCAGGGAGTAGACGAGGAACGAGCCGACCTTGAACGCGAGCGTGAAGACCAGGGAGATGAGTCCCATCGACAAGCTGGTGCGGGTGTCCTTGCCGAGGTAGCCGGTCGGGGGCTGGCCGGTGACGGGGTCGTCGTGGTCGAGCCACTTGAGGGCGGCGAGCTCGATGACGAGGGTGAGCAGGAAGAACGGGATCGCGTAGGTGACCGGGTTCTTCATCGGATCGAGCAGGTGCTCCATGACGTCTCCTTGATATGACTCCAGAGTAAGTTACCACGAAGTCACTTCGTCGGCTAGGGTCGGGACATGACCTCCGCCACGTCCGCCAACGCGTCGGCACGCCGCTCCGGCACCAAGGGCGTTGCCCGCGCGGATCGCGAACAGCAGATCCTCGACGTGGCCGGCCAGGTCTTCGCCGAACACGGCTTCACCGCCACGTCGGTCGCCGACATCGCGGACCGGGCAGGAATCTCCAAGCCGCTGATCTACAACTACTTCGGTTCCAAGGAAGGCCTGTTCGAGCGCTGTCTGCAGGTCGCCTCGGAGCTGCTGGTCGCCGAGATCGAGCGCACCGCGCAGCTGGACGTCGTCGGCATCGACCGTGCACTGGCCACGCTCGATGGCGTGTTCAAGGTGCTGGCTGGCCGTCCGTGGATGTGGAGGATCGCCAACGACCCGACGGCCCCGGAGATCGGCCTCGCCCTCCTCGGTTCCTACCGGCGCCGACTGGAGGACATCGCGATCGTCGGGGTCGGCCAGTTGCTGACACTGGCCGGTGATCACGACCCGCTCGACCTCGAAGCGCTGACGGCGGTGTGGAGCAGTGTGTTCAGTGCGCTCGTCACGTGGTGGATCGAGCATCCCGACGTCACGCCTGAGGAGATGACCTCCCGGTGCAGTCGCCTGTTCGGCGTCGTCTTCGGTGTCGTCCCGAAACCGTCCGGCGCCTGATCGGCGGAACGCCCGGTGGGTGCTGCCCGGTCTGGTGCCCGGCGCGGTCTAGGCTGACGTGGACGACACCGTCCCCCGTCAGCACCCTCCCAGCACCTCAGGAGCAGTACACGTGGCAGCGATCGAAGCCGTCGGAGCCCGCGAGATCCTTGATTCGCGCGGCAACCCCACCGTCGAGGTCGAGGTCCTTCTCGACGACGGATCCTTTGCCCGGGCGGCGGTGCCGAGCGGCGCCTCCACCGGCGCCTTCGAGGCGGTCGAGCTCCGCGACGGCGGCGAGCGGTACGCCGGCAAGGGCGTCGAGCAGGCGGTCCTGGCCGTCATCCAGAAGCTCGGCCCGGCCATCGAGGGACTCGACGCGGCCGACCAGCGCCTGATCGACCAGACCATGCTCGAGATCGACGGCACGCCCAACAAGGCGACCGTCGGCGCGAACGCGATCCTCGGTGTCTCGCTCGCCGTGGCCCGCGCCGCCGCGGACTCCGCACAGCTGCCGCTCTACCGCTACGTCGGCGGACCCAACGCGCACCTGCTGCCCGTGCCGATGATGAACATTCTCAACGGTGGTGCGCACGCCGACACCAACGTGGACATCCAGGAGTTCATGATCGCGCCGATCGGCGCGCCGACCTTCCGCGAGGCCCTGCGGATGGGCACCGAGGTCTACCACGAGCTCAAGGCCGTGCTGAAGAGCCGCGGACTCGCCACCGCCGTCGGCGACGAGGGCGGCTTCGCGCCCGACCTCGAGTCCAACCGGGCTGCGCTCGACCTGATCGCCGAGGCGATCGGCAAGGCAGGCTACGTCCTGGGCAAGGACATCGCGCTCGCACTCGACGTCGCCGCGTCCGAGTTCTGCGAGAACGGCTCCTACACGTTCGAAGGTGCGCAGAAGACGGCAGCCGAGATGACGGCCTACTACGCCGAACTCGTCGCGGCGTACCCGATCGTCAGCATCGAGGACCCGCTGGACGAGGACGACTGGGACGGCTGGAAGGCCATCACCGACGAACTCGGCACCAAGACCCAGCTCGTCGGCGACGACCTGTTCGTCACCAACGTCGAGCGGCTGCAGCGCGGCATCACGGGCGGCCAGGCCAACTCGCTGCTGGTGAAGGTCAACCAGATCGGCTCGCTCACCGAGACCCTGGACTCCGTCGAGCTCGCCCAGCGCAACGGCTACCGCTGCATGATGAGCCACCGTTCGGGCGAGACCGAGGACACCACGATCGCCGACCTCGCGGTGGCGACGAACTGCGGCCAGATCAAGACCGGCGCCCCGGCGCGGTCCGAGCGGGTGGCGAAGTACAACCAGCTGCTGCGCATCGAGGACGAGCTCGGTGACGCTGCCCGCTACGCCGGCGCTGCCGCCTTCCCCCGCTACCAGGGCTGAAGTCGGGCCGACCCATGGCAGACGAGCGCCGAACGTCCCGCAAGCCGGGCCGACCCACCTCGGGTCGGTCCGGACCGCGGTACGCCGAGCGCCTCAAGGTCGAGCGCAAGCTTGCTGCGCGTGACCGGCAGGCCGCGCTCGACCGCGCCCGCGCGGAGCACCAGAAGAAGTCGCGGCTGACCGGTCGCGCCGCGATCCTGGTGCTCGTGCTGGCGGTGCTGGCCGTCTCCTACGC
>JAKFEI010000055.1:0-6862 GCA_036675765.1 Nocardioides sp.
GTCAGGCCCAGCGGCTTGCCGGTGTTCTCGCACTCCACGCGGACGAACTCGTCCGCCCGGTCCTCCAGCGCCTGCGCGATGCGGAGCAACGCCTCCTGGCGCTCGCGCGGGGTCGTGTCGCCCCAGACCTCGAACGCGGCGTCGGCAGCGCGCATCGCACGGTCGACGTCCTCGGCCGCGCTGGCCGGCGCGGTGGCGTACGCCGCCCCCGTGGCCGGGTTGACGACCTCGTAGGTGGCGCCCGAGGCCGCGTCGACGAGTTCGCCGTTGATCAGGTTCCGCAGGGGGGTCATGGCCGCGAGCCTAGCCAGCATCTCCGCCGCGGGGAAGCACTCCAGCAACGAAATCCGTTGCGATCTGGTGAACTGGCGACGGATTCACTTGCTCGCGGGGACCGAACGAGTCAAGATGGGCGGGTGGCCCACGACTCCGAACAGCACGCAGCCCTCCAGAAGTCCGCCCGCGATCACCTCTGGATGCACTTCACCCGCATGTCGTCGTACGACACGGCCGAGGTGCCGGTGATCGTGCGGGGCGACGGCGCCTACATCTGGGACGCCCATGGGCGGAAGTACCTCGACGCCCTCGGCGGGCTGTTCGTCAGCCAGCTCGGCCACGGGCGCACCGACCTGGCCGAGGTGGCGGCGAAGCAGGCCTCCGAGCTCGCGTTCTTCCCGTTGTGGTCCTACGCGCACCCCACCGCCATCGAGCTCGCCGCGAAGGTCGCCGGCTACGCGCCCGGTGACCTCAACAGGGTGTTCTTCACCTCCGGTGGCGGGGAGGCCGTCGAGTCCGCCTGGAAGCTCGCCAAGAACTACTTCAAGCTCGTCGGGAAGCCGATGAAGCACAAGGTGATCTCGCGGACCATCGCCTACCACGGCACCACCCACGGCGCCCTGTCGATCACCGGCCTGCCCGGTCTCAAGCAGCAGTTCGAGCCGCTGGTCCCGTCCACCTTCCGGGTGCCGAACACGAACTTCTACCGCGCACCCGAGCGGTTCCATGACGGCGGCGGCGACGTCGAGGCCTTCGGCCGCTGGGCGGCGGACCAGATCGCCGTACAGATCGAGAACGAGGGCCCCGACTCGGTGGCCGCGGTCTTCCTCGAGCCGGTGCAGAACGCCGGCGGCTGCTTCCCGCCACCCCCGGGCTACTTCCAGCGGGTCCGCGAGATCTGCGACCAGTACGACGTCCTGCTGGTCTCCGACGAGGTGATCTGCGCCTTCGGGCGGCTGGGCCACATGTTCGGTGCCGAGCGCTACGGCTACCAGCCCGACATCATCACCTGCGCGAAGGGCATCACGTCCGGCTACGCCCCGCTCGGCGCGATGATCGCCAGCGACCGGCTGTACGAGCCGTTCGCGCACGGCGCGGAGATGTTCGCCCACGGCTACACCTTCGGAGGCCACCCGGTCTCCACTGCGGTGGCGTTGAAGAACCTCGAGATCTTCGAGACCGAGGGCATCAACGAGGGCGTACGGGCCCGCGAGGGTGACTTCCGCGCGACGCTCGAGAAGCTGCTCGACCTGCCGATCGTCGGCGACGTCCGCGGCGACGGCTTCTTCTACGGCATCGAGCTCGTCAAGGACAGGGCCACCAAGGAGACCTTCAACGAGGACGAGTCCGAGCGCCTGCTCCGCGGCTACCTCTCCAAGGCGTTGTACGACGCCGGCCTCTACTGCCGCGCCGACGACCGGGGCGACCCGGTCATCCAGCTCTCGCCCCCGCTGATCTGCGGCCAGGAGCACTTCGACGAGATCGAGCAGAAGCTCCGCGGCGTCCTGACCGGGGCGCTCGAACTGCTGTAGGACCGGGTGCCGGGAGCCCCGTGGGGAGGCTCCCGGCACCACCCGCGCCGGTGGTTGAGGTGCGAGCGAAGCGAGCCTCGAAACCCCCGGCCATCGGTGGTTGAGGTGCGAGCGACGTGCCGCCCGGTGGTTGAGGTGCGAGCGCAGCGAGCCTCGAAACCCCCGGGCTCGCCTTGCGTCGGTAGGCCCGGAGGTTTCGAGGCTCGTCGCTGCGCTCCTCGCACCTCAACCACCGGACCGGATCAGTCCTCGCGAGTCTCGTCCTGCCCGGCAGCGCGCCGCTGAACAGCAGCGCGGCGCGAGAGGTCGGGAAGTAGCGCGTCATCGCCGTTGATCAGCGCCTCCCGCTTCTTGCGACTCCACCCCTGGACGCGCTTCTCGTAGGCGAAGGCGTCCTCGATCCTCTCGAACCAGGCGTTCCAGACAAGGACGACCGGTCGGCGCCTACGGGTGTAGAGGGCACCGAGGTCATCGGAGTTGTGCTGCCAGATGCGTCCGTCGAGATCGACCGTGCTCCCGACGTAGTAGGAGTCGTCGTTGCAGCGCACGATGTAGGTCCAGGGCATGGGAGTCCGGGTCCCCATTCAGGGTTGGGAAGAAACCCGACCCGACGCCGCCTGTGGACAGACGCCCGCCGCCCGGTGGTTGAGGTGCGAGCGAAGTGCCGCCCGGTGGTTGAGGTGCGAGCGAAGTGCCGCCCGGTGGTTGAGGTGCGAGCGAAGCGAGCCTCGAAACCCCCGGGGCCACGTGGCGTAGGCGGGCCCGGAGGTTTCGAGGCTCGTCGCTGGCGCTCCTCGCACCTCAACCACCGGGCGTAGGCGGGCCCGGAGGTTTCGAGGCTCGTCGCTGGCGCTCCTCGCACCTCAACCACCGGGCGGGGCTAGGCGGGGTGCCTGGACCTTCGGGTGGCGAGCATGTTGCCGAGCACCAGGAACATCGAGATCAGGAACATCGCGGTGCCGACGACGTTCACCTGCATCGGGATGCCACGCTGCGAGACGCCCCAGACGAACATCGGGAAGGTGACCGTCTGGCCGGCGTTGAGGTTGGTGATGATGAAGTCGTCGAAGGACAGCGAGAAGCTCAGCAGGGCCGCTGCCGCGATGCCGGGGAACACGAGCGGGAAGGTGATCCGCCAGAAGGTGGTCGCCTCGTTGGCGTAGAGGTCCATCGCCGCCTGTTCGAGGTTCTCGTCCAGCCCGGCCAGGCGTGCCTTGACGGTCACGATGACGAAGGACAGGCAGAACATCACGTGGGCGATGAAGATCGTCCAGAACCCGAGTCGACCGCCGAAGCCCGCGGACACGAACAGGGCGAGCAGCGAGGAGCCCATGACGATCTCGGGGGAGGCCATCGGCAGGAAGATGATCGTGTTGATGGCCGAGCGGCCGGCGAAGCTGTGCCGGACGAGCGCGAAGGCTGCGAGAGTCCCGAGGATGGTGGCGACCACCGTGGCGAGCAGCCCGATCTCGACGCTGCGCAGGACCGCGTCGCACATGCCGTCGGGCTTGCAGGGGTTGGCCCAGTTGTCGAGCGTGAAGTCCTGGAACGCGTAGACGTTGCGGGACTTGCTGTTGTCGTTGAAGCTCATCAGCATCACGACGGCGATGGGGACGAACATGTAGACGAGGACGAGCGCCCCGGCCGCCATCACCACGTGGTCGCCGATCCATCGCCCGGCTCGTTGCAGTCCGGTCACAGGAGTTCCTCCGTCCCGGCCTTGCGGATGTAGACCATGACCATCGCCACGATGATGGCCATCAGGATCACCGAGAGAGCACCGGCCGCCGCGTAGTCGCCGGTGCTCGTGAACAGGTCCTGGATGACGTTGCCGACCATCCGCTGGTTCGGACTGCCGAGCAGTCTCGCGTTGATGTAGTCGCCGGCTGCCGGGATGAAGGTCAGCAGGGTCCCGGCGACCACGCCCGGCATCGACAGCGGCAGGGTCACCTTGAGGAAGCCGCGGGTCGGCGAGGCGTAGAGGTCACCGGCCGCCTCGATCAACCGGCCGTCGATCTTCTCCAGGCTGGCGTAGAGGGGGAGGACCATGAACGGCAGGAAGTTGTAGACCAGTCCGGCGATCACGGCGACGGGCGTGGCCAGCAGCCGGCCGTCCTCACCCATCAGGTGCACCGTCTGCAGCGCGTCCACCACGAACCCGTCGTCGGCCAGGATCAGCTTCCACGACAGGGTGCGGACCAGGAAGCTCGTGAAGAACGGCGCGATCACCAGGACCAGCAACAAGGTGCGCCACCGGCCGGCCTTGAAGGCGATGGCATAGGCGAGGACGTAGCCGAGCACCAGGCAGATCGCGGTCGCGACGCCGGCGTACCAGAGCGAGCGCCACAGGGGCTGCCAGAACTCCCCGAGGGCGTCGGTGAAGTTGGCGAAGCGGTACGTGACGTCGTACCCGGTCAGGACGGAGCCCTCGGGGTCGTAGAGGCTGGTCGCGAGGAGCGAGAGGAACGGGATGACGAAGAACAGGCCGAGCCAGACGACGGCCGGCAGCATCAGCCAGTAGCCGGTGAACCGCCCCTTCCGCATCAGGACTCCTCCACCGCGCCGGCGTTGACGTCCTGGCTCGCGGGCAGCAGGAAGGAGAACTCCGGGCGCCACGACACGTCGACCTTCGTGCCGCGGGCGATGATGCCGCGGGCGCCGGTGTTCTGCTCGAAGGACATCAGCTCCTGGCCCCACGGCATCCGGACGAGGTACTGGGTGCTGACGCCCACGAAGCTGACGTCGGTGACCACCCCGCCCTGCATGTGGTTGCCGGGTGCATCGATCGGTTCGCCCTCGGGAGCGATGAGGACCTTCTCCGGTCGGATGCCGACCCAGCCCGGACCGTTCTGCACGTGTGCTCGGCCGGCGGGGATCGAGACCTGGGTGCCCTGCATGTCGACCTTCACCACGTCGCTGCCCGCGTTGCTGACCGAGCCTGCGATCAGGTTGGACTGGCCGAGGAAGTTGGCGACGAAGGTGGTGCGAGGGTTCTCGTAGAGCTCGGCCGGCGAGCCCATCTGCTCGATCTCGCCGCCGTTCATGACCGCGATCGTGTCGGCCATGGTCATCGCTTCTTCCTGGTCGTGCGTGACGTGCACGAAGGTGAGTCCGACCTCGGTCTGGATCCGCTTGATCTCGATCTGCATCCCTCGGCGCAGCTTGAGGTCCAGGGCGCCGAGGGGTTCGTCGAGGAGCAACACCTCGGGACGGTTGATCAACGCCCGGGCGAGGGCCACCCGCTGCTGTTGGCCACCCGAGAGCATGGGCGGCTTCTTGCGGGCCTGGCCCTCGAGCTCGACGAGCTCCAGCATGGACTTGACCTGCTCGTCGACGTCCTTGGCCTTTCTCCGGCGCAGGCCGAAGGCGACGTTCTCGTGGATGTCGAGGTGCGGGAACAGCGCGTAGTTCTGGAAGACGGTGTTGACCGGGCGACGGTACGGCTTCTCGTAGGTGATCTCGTCGTCGCCGAGGTGGATCGTGCCCGAGGTCGGTACGTCGAGCCCGGCCACCATCCGCAGGGTGGTCGTCTTCCCGCACCCCGACGGGCCGAGCAGGGCGAAGAACTTCCCTGCGGGGATCTCCAGGTCGAGTGCCTTCACTGCGGTGAAGGTGCTGAACTCCTTGGTGAGTGCGGTGAGCCGGAGGCTCCGCGAGCTGTCAGCCGCCAATGACATCAGCGAAATCTCCTTCGTAGGCGCGGATCTGGAACTCCTCGAGGGCCATGAACGAGTGCGTGGTGGCCAGCGACTCGGCGGTCGGGAAGATCAACGGGTTGTCGACGAGGCTCGGGTCGACCTTCTCCATCGCCTCCTGGGCGCCCTTGACCGGGCAGATGTACCAGACGTACGCCGCGAGCTTCGCCGCCACTTCGGGCTCGTAGTAGTAGTTGATCCACTTCTCGGCGTTGCCCTTGTGGGTGGCGAGGTTCGGCACCAGCATGTTGTCGGCCCAGATCATCTGGCCTTCTTCGGGCGTGACGAACACGAGGTTCTCGTCCTCGGCCGCGGCGACGTCGCCGGACCAGGCCTCGCAGGCCACGACATTGCCCGCGGCGAGGTCCTGGATGTACTCGTTGCCGGTGAAGGCGCGGATCTGCCCGTCCCCGCGCGCCTTGCGCAGCCGCTCGAGGGCCGTGTCCCAGTCGCCGTCGGTGAAGTTGGCGGGATCTGCGCCCTCACTGAGCATGATCAGGCCCATGGTGTCGCGCATCTCGGTGAGCAGGGACACGCGGCCCTTGAGGTCCGGGCGGCTGAGCAGCTCGGAGAAGGAGCGGACTTCCTTGACCTTCGACTTGTTGTAGGCGATACCGGTGAGGCCGCTCTGCCACGGCGCGGAGTAGGTGCGGTCGGGGTCCCAGCCGACTCCGGCGAGGGAGTCGATCAGGTTGGCATGCAGGTTCGGGACCTTCGCCTTGTCGAGGGGCTGGATCCACCCGACCTGGATCATCCGGGCGGCCATCCAGTCGGTGAGCATGAACAGGTCGCGCTTGGAGGACTGGCAGGAGCCGAGCTGGTTGACGACCTTGGCGAAGAACTCGAGGTTGTCGTTGACGTCTGCGGTGTAGCTGACCTCGATGCCCATCGCCTTCTGGAAGTCGGTCAGTGTCGAGGTGTACTCACCGTCGTCCTCGTCGAGGTAGCCCGGCCAGTTCGACACGATCAGGCGCTTGTCGGACTCCGACAGGTCGCGCGTCGTGCACTGCGCGGGGTCCTGCTTGCGATCGGGGGTTCCGAACAGGGGGAGTGCCGCCAGGCCGCCCGCGCCGACGAGCAGCCCGGAGCCGCCGCGCAGCATGGTCCTGCGACTCAGCCGGGGAGAGACCAACGGATGCCACCTCCGAATCAAAGATGTGCGCATCGTGACACGACAGGCCACCGGTGACAAGGGATTCCGTGGTCAGTTGACATGAATGCAACGGAATCCGTACCTACGTGTTGCGTAGGGCACCTGAACCCTGTGAGGATCGTGCCCGTGAACAGATCCCGCTCGGTCGTGCTGGACGACGTCTCGAAGGCGATCATCGCCGAGCTCCAGGAGGACGGCCGTCGTTC
>JAKFEI010000330.1:0-36291 GCA_036675765.1 Nocardioides sp.
AGCTCGCCGTCGTGCCAGCGGCCGCCGACGTACACGCCGGCCTTCGGGGCGAGGGTTGCGATGAGCTGCTCGAGGGAGGTCACGGCGGCGCTCACTGGCCGGCCGCCGCGAGGACTGCTTCGACCACGTCGAACGCCTCGTGCAGCTGCTCGTCGGTGATCGACAGCGGCGGCAGGAACCGCAACACGTTGCCGTAGGTGCCGCAGGTGAGGACGATGACGCCCTCGGCGTGTGCGCGGGTCGCAACCTCCTTCGCCAGTGCGGGGTCTGGAGTGTCCGTGCCGGCGACGACCAACTCGACCGCGAGCATCGCGCCGCGACCGCGGATGTCGCCGATCCGCACGTCCGTCTTCGCAAGCGCCGCCAGCCGGCCGACCACCAGCTCTTCGATCGCGCTCGCGCGCGCGACCAGTCCCTCGGCCTCGATGGTCTCGATGACGGCGAGCGCTGCGGCGCAAGCGAGCGGGTTGCCGCCGTAGGTCCCGCCGAGGCCGCCGGCGTGGACTGCGTCCATCATCTCGGCGCGGCCGGTGACCGCAGAGAGCGGCAGGCCGCCGGCGATGCCCTTCGCCGTCACGATCAGGTCTGGTACGACGCCCTCGTGATCGCACGCGAACATCGCGCCGGTGCGGGCGAATCCGCTCTGCACCTCATCCGCGACGAACACGACTCCGTGGGCGCGGCACCACTCGACGAGTGCGGGCAGGAAGCCGTCGGACGGCACGATGAAGCCACCCTCCCCCTGGATCGGCTCGATGACGACGGCTGCGAGATTGTCCGCTCCGACCTGCTTCTCGATGACGTCGATCGCGCGGGCGGCCGCCTCTGCGCCGTCGAGCTCACCATCGCGGTAGGGATACGACAGTGGTGCTCGGTAGACCTCGCTCGCGAAGGGTCCGAACCCGCTCTTGTACGGCATCGACTTGGCCGTCATGGCCATCGTCAGGTTGGTGCGACCGTGATACGCGTGGTCGAAGACGACGACCGCCTGTCGGCCCGTGTGGTGGCGAGCGATCTTGACCGCGTTCTCGACGGCCTCGGCGCCGGAGTTGAAGAGTGCCGAGCGCTTCTCGTGATCACCGGGGGTCAGCCGGTTGAGCTGCTCGGCGACGGCGACGTAGCCCTCGTAGGGGGTGACCATGAAGCAGGTGTGGGTGAAGGCGGCGACCTGCTCTTGGACGGCGGCCACCACGCGGGGCGCGCTCGAGCCGACGGTGGTGACGGCGATGCCGGAACCGAGATCGATGAGGACGTTGCCGTCGACGTCCTCGACGAGTCCGCCGCTGGCGCTCGTGGCGAACACCGGCATCGTCGTACCGATGCCGGACGCGACGGCCGCGGTCTTGCGCGCCATCAGCTCGCGCGACCTCGGGCCGGGGATCGAAGTGACCAGGCGGCGGGCCTGGTGGGCGGTGGGGACGGACGTCTCGATGCTCACACGACCATGGTGAAGCGCCCAGTCCATGACGTCCAATGCCGTTCTGTTTCCCTTTCCATGCCCGCGCGGCATAGACTCCGGCATGGACCTGCGGCTGCTGACCACCTTCGCCACCGTCGCCGAACTGGGGTCAGTGAGCGCAGCGGCCGACGCGCTGCACGTGACGCAGCCGGCGCTCTCCCGACAGGTCCAGCAGCTCGAACGACAGGTCGGCGTGAGCCTCTTCCACCGCCACCGCCGCCGACTCAACCTGACCGCCGCCGGCCACAGCTACCTGGCCGCGGCCCGCGAGGTCCTGGCCAGCGCCGAGGCCGCACGCTCCCTCGGCGAGGCACTCGCCGCCGGACGACTCGAACGTGTCCGCGCCGCGGCCCCGACCACCACGCTCACTGACGTGGTCGCGCCCTTCCTGGCCACACTCCGACCCGAGGACCCCCTCATCACGGTGCAGGAGGCGAACTCCGCGCATGCTCTCGAGGGGCTGCAGGACCACCTCGACCTCGCGATCCTCACGATCCCGCCACCACGGCACCTGGCGAGCGCCAAGGTCGCCGAGCTCCCGCTGTGGGCCTACGTCCCCGAGGACCATCCGTACGCCGACCGGGACGCCGTACCTGTCGCCGAGCTGGCAGATCAGCGGCTGCTCGTGCTCGACCCCACGTCGCGGCCCCGGACGTTGCTCGAGGACGCGCTCCTGCGCAGCGCCGTCACACCCCGCGAGATCGTCGAGTGCTCCAACCCCCAGGTCGCCCAAGCCCTGGCGGCGGCGCGCCGCGGAGTTGCCGTGGTCTCCGACGACCCGCGCTTCGACCTCGCGCGCTCCCTGGTCCTGGACCCGGCCGGCGCTCCACTGACGCTCACCCTGGTCGCAGTGTGGGACCCCCAGCACCACGCCGCCCCGGTGCTGGGCGACATCGCCGAGCGCCTCGCCGCCTTCTGCAACGAGCGCTACCCCGCCCTCGGCGAACTCAGTGCTCGTCGAGTCCGGTGACCCGAATGCCCGAGTGCGTCTTGTAGATCGATTCAGGTTGATGGACACGCGGGGTCGAGGGCGACGGTGCCGGGGTCGACAACGCACGAGCCGCCCTCGACGGGAAGCGTTGGCGCGCAGGCCGGCAGTGGTGCGGCCTCGTGTCAACCGCCCCGGGGTCACGTTGCGTCCGGATGGGCCGGTCACGTGTAGGAGCGGGCGGTCTCGACGAGGACGTCGTGAAGCGCCAGTTCGGCCGCTGCTCGCACGCGTCCGGGGCGGTGCGCCATCAGGACGCGACGGGCGGGGGCGGTGTCTCCCAGTGAGATCACGCGGACGTCAGGGTGCTGGTTGACGGTCGCGGTGCGTGGTGCGAGGGCGATGCCGAGGCCGACGCTGACCATGGCCTGCGCCTCCTGGTAGTCGTTCGCATGGAAGGCGATGGTGGGCGTGAACCCGGCCGCCGTGGCACTGCGCTCGAGGACCTCGACGACCGGGTGGCCTCCTGCCCGGATGATCCAGGGCTCATCGGCCAGGTCGGCCATCTTCACGCTGCGCCTGCGCGAGAGCCGGTGGGTGGCGCCGACGAGCAGGACCGTGGGGTCGGTGAAGAGCTCGGTCAGCTCGAACTCCTCGTTGTCGATCCGCTGCCATTCGTAGTCCCACAGCAGAGAGATCGCGACGGCGCCCTCCTCGAGCAACCGGACCAGATGCTCCTCACGTCCACTGCTGATGGACAGCTGGATGGCGGGGTACAGCTCACGGAACCGGCGCACGGCGAGCGGCAGGAACGAACTGCCGACGGTGGGAAAGGCGCCAAGGGCGACGCTGCCGCGTCGTACGCCGGCGATGTCGGCGAGGTCCGCCTCCGCCGCTGCGAGCTGCCGCACCACCTTGCGCGCATGCCGTGCCAGCACCAGCCCTGCGTCGGTGGGCGTCATGCCACGGGCGTGACGGTCGAGCAGGGGTTGGCCGGCCTCGCGCTCCAGTCGCAGGAGTTGCTGGGACACAGCGGACGGCGTGTAGCCCAACGCGGTCGCCGCGCTGGTCACCGATCCTTCTTCCACGATGGCCAGGAGCACCCGGAGGCGATTGACGTCGAGCACGACTCCAGTGTGCATGAAGAAGCGCTTCACGGCCATTAAGCAAGCTCCAGCATCGCTAATGGCCCAGATCGGCCTGACGAAGGACGGCCGGCCGCGTCCTACCTAAAGCATTGCTACATGCATCGGTTCAGATTCGCGATTGTGCTACAGGTCACGGGGGCCCAATCTGAAGCCGTCCGGGAACGCCCCGGACGGTCAGCCCAGGAGGCCAGATGCGCGAGATCCCCGCGACGTGGATGCGCGGAGGGACCAGCAAGTGCTGGGTCTTTCGTCGTGCGGACCTGCAGGTCGGCGATCTCTCGATCGACGACGTCCTGCTACGGATCTACGGCAGCCCCGACCACCGGCAGGTCGATGGCGTGGGTGGTGGGACGTCGACCACCAGCAAGGCCGTGATCCTCGCGCCGTCCGAGCTGGACGGCATCGACGTGGAGTACACGTTCGCCCAGGTCGGCATCGACGATGCCAAGGTCGACTGGGGAAGCAACTGCGGCAACTGCTCGGCGGTGGTGGCGTCGTTCGCCATCCGCGAAGGCTGGGTGTCGGCGACCGACGGCGAGACCGCGGTTCGTGTCCTGAACACGAACACCGACCAGGTGATCGTGCAGCGGGTGGACACCCCCGGCGCCGAGCTCCTGGAGGCCGCGACCGAGAACATCCCGGGAGTTCCGTTCCCGGGCGCCCCCGTGAGGATGGGCTTCGTCGATCCAGCCGGCCGCAGCACCGGCCGTCTCTTCCCCACGGGGCACGTGTCGGACACGATCGAGGTGGCCCAGCATGTCGTCACGGTCACGCTCGTCGACGCCGGCGCACCGGTGGTGGCGGTTTCCGCCGCGGACTTCGGGGTGGTGGGCGACGAGGATCCCCACGACCTGGACGTCACTCCCGGGCTCCTGGCCCGGCTGGACGTCGTACGCCGTCAGGCAGGGGTCCTGATGGGCCTGGCCGACACGCCAGCGCTGGTTGCCCGCGCCGTACCCAAGCTCGCGATGATTTCCGCGCCCGCCCTCGGCGACGACACGGACCTGACGGTTCGGATGCTTTCCATGGGTCGATTCCACCCTGCTGTCCCGGTGACCGGTTCCGTGGCACTGACCCTCGCTGCCGGCGTGCCCGGCACGGTCGTGCACGGCCTCGCCCGAGGAGACGCCGCCGCCGGACTCCGCCTCGGCACCCCCGCCGGATGCGTGAGCACCTTCGTCGAGGAGCACGACTCGGTGCCGGTCGTCGGCGTCGTCAGGACCTACCGGCGCCTCGCGCACGGATCCGTGCTGCTCCCGGACGCTCCGTTCCTGCCCACGGGCACGGCATGACCACCCACCTACTTGACAACGCGCCCGCCGGCGCGGCTCCCTTCAACTGGAGGACCACATGAACCAACATCAGACCGATGAAGGCGTCGCCGTGGCCGTGACGGACACGGCACCGTCTGCGCTGGGCTCGGAAGCGCCGGCACCGAACCGCAGGGTGGCCTCCAGCATCGTTGCGGGCTTCGCCGCACTGGCGGTAGGTGTGTCCGTCCTCGGCGGCGACCTGCTGAACCCGGCGGCATCGACCACCGATGGCGACTACGCCGGGGAGACCGTCACGATGATGATCCCCCTCGCGGAGGGCGGCGGCACGGACACGTGGGCTCGCTTCGTCGGCGCGGCGCTCACCGAGGAGGTTCCTGGTTCTCCCGGACTCGCCCCGGAGAACGACGGCGGCGGAGAGGGCATCCTCGGCACCAACCACTTCATGACGTCGGCCAGGCCCGACGGCACCGAGGTGCTCGTCAGCACGGCGTCGACCGTGCTGCCCTACGTGCTCGACGTCCCGGCCGTGAAGTACGACTTCAGCAAGCTGCGGCCGATCCTCGCCAACGGCACCGGGGCCGTGGTCTACGCCCGGTCGAAAGCGGGCGTCACCGGGGTGGAGGACCTGGTCGACCGGGACAAGCCCCTCATCTTCGGTGGCATCGCTGCCACGGGACTCGATCTCACGACCCTGCTCGCCTTCGACCTGCTCTCCGCCGACATCGACTCGACGTTCGGCTTCGAAGGACGTGGCCCGGTCAACCTCGCGCTCCAGCGCGGTGAGGTCGACATCGACTACCAGACCACCTCGGCCTATGGCCCCGCGGTCGAGCCGATGGTCAAGGACGGCACCGCTGTCCCGCTGTTCTCCCTCGGCCAGGTCAACCTCGAGGGCGAGATCGTGCGCGATCCCAACTTCCCCGACATTCCCACGGTCATCGAGGTCCATGAGGAGTTGTACGGCGAGCAGCCGGACCCCGAGCGACTCGCCACCTACCAGGCGATCCTCGCGCTGACCTACACCTACCAGAAGGCCATGTGGGTCCCGGAGGACACACCGGACGAGGCGGTCGATCTCCTGCGCTCCACCGCAGAGGAGATGGGCGCGGATCCGGAGTTCCAGAAGTCCGCTGCCGACGTGCTCGGGGGCTATCCGATCGACGCCTCGGCGGACCTCGAGGAACGCATCGGCGACGCGTACCAGGTGGACGACGACGTCCGCGCCGACGTGCTCGAGCTGCTCGAGTCCACCTACGACATCACGATCGATTGAGGACCCGATGACCGACGCAGCCTTCTCCGCACTGGCCTCGCTGGCCAACCCGTCCCTGCTCATCATGCTCGTGATCGGCGTCGTGGCCGGCCTCGTGATCGGGCTGATCCCCGGACTCGGCGGCACCGGTGCCGTCGCGATCCTGCTGCCCGTCACGTTCGGCATGGAGCCCGAGCAGGCGCTCGCCATGCTCATCGGGGCCCTGGCCGTCGTCCACACCTCCGACACTGTCGCGGCCGTCCTGCTCGGCGCGCCGGGCTCAGCGTCCGCGAGCGTGACCATGCTCGACGGCTATGCGATGGCCCGGAAGGGGGAGGCCAAACGTGCGCTGTCGCTCGCCTTTCTCTCCTCGATGGCCGGCGGCCTCATCGGCGCCGTGGGCCTGACCCTGGCGATTCCGCTGGCCCGCCCGCTGGTGCTGTCCTTCGGAAGCCCGGAGCTCTTCATGCTCACCATCCTGGGTGTCTCCCTCGCCGCCGTTCTCTCCCGAGGAAATGTCGTCAAGGGCCTGACGGCCGGGTTCCTCGGACTGTTGCTCGGCCTCGTCGGCACCTCCCCGACCACTGCCGAGGAGCGGTTCACCTTTGGCTCGCTCTTCCTGGGCGACGGAGTGTCGCTGGTGGCGGTCGCCCTCGGCATCTTCGGACTCGCGGAGATCGCCAGCCGGGTCGGCCAACGCCGCGTCACCGAACAGCCGGTCACCCTGAGCGGAGGCTGGGGCGCGGGTATCCGCGAGTGGCTCACGCACTGGACCCACGTGGTCCGGGGCGCCCTGATCGGTATCTGGGCCGGCATCCTGCCCGGCGTCGGTGCCACGGCCGGTACCTGGCTGGCCTACGGCCAGGCCGTCGCGACAGCCAAGGACAAGCGACAGTTCGGCAAGGGCGACCCGCGCGGCATCGTGGGCCCGGAGAGCGCCAACAACTCGGTCGAGGCCGGCGACCTGATTCCGACGTTCCTCTTCGGCATCCCCGGTGGGGTACCGTCCGCGATGCTCCTCGGGATGCTGTTGACCTACGGCATCCAGCCCGGCCCGGCGATCGTCACCGAGCACCTCGACCTGATGTACGTGATCATCTGGTGCTTCGCGATCGCCAGTGTCGCGGGAGCCTTCCTGTGCTTCCTCGCCACACCGACGTTGGCCAAGCTCACCAAGGTGCCGTTCGCGGTCCTCGGCCCGGGCCTGCTCGTCGTCATGCTGCTCGGCGCCTACCAGGAGGGCGGCCAGCTCGGCGACCTGTGGGTGATGGTCGTCCTCGGTGTCATCGGCTTCTTCCTCAAGGCCACCGGCATGCCCCGCGCACCGTTCCTCATCGGCTTCGTCCTCGCCATCCCGATGGAGCGCTACTACTACCTGACCACGAGCCTCTACGACAGCTCGGAGTGGATGGCACGCCCCGGCGTGCTCGCATTCGCGGCCATCCTGGTGGTGCCGTTGCTGTGGTCGCTGGTCAAGCGCATCCGGACCTCCCGCGCCGGCATGGCCGATGACGGCCACCGCAACGAGGCGGAGATCGACGATGCTGCAGGTGACGAGCTCGAAGGCTCGATGACCGGTACGCGCTGGTCGCTGGCGGTCGCTGTCGGCGCCGCGCTGCTCTTCGCAGGAGCGTTGGTCATCAGCGGTTCGTTCTCCGACGAAGCCCAACTGATGCCGCGTCTGGTTGCCGGTTGCGGCCTCGTCGCTGCTCTGGCGTTGCTCTGGCAGGAGCGGCTCAGCTGGCAGGCGGACTCCGCGGACACCGGCGAGACACCCGGACCCGGAACCGCTCCCGCATCCGGTACGACGATGCTCGCCAGCCAGACACGCGTGCACACTCGACGCGATGACCTCGTGGTCGCCGCGCGGACCTTCGCGTCGATGGCAGCCTTCCTGCTCCTGGTCTACGTGGCGGGCTACCTGGCCGCGACGCTCGTGTTCGTCCCGATGTTCCTGCTCTACACGGCGCGGACCCGGCCCCGGACGGCGATCATCTACACCCTGGTCCTCGGCATCGTGCTGATGTCCCTGCCGTCCCTCCTCCCTGTCGACCTGCCACCGGGCCTCTTCCAGTGACCCGGCACCGCGACCTCGCTCTCCTCCGCACGTCGAAAGGATCGTCATGACCATCGTGGTCGCCTACGCAGACACCCCACCCGGTCACGCCGCAATGACCGCCGCGGCCGAGACGGCCATCGACGGGGAACAGGTGATCGTTGTTTCGGCAGTCCGTGGCGACACCCCACCCGACGTCGCCAGCGTCGAAGCCCGCTGGCCCGGGCTGACCGGGCACGTCGAGGTCGACCGTGCCGACCTCGCAGACCCGAGCGATGCCGTCGTACAAGTGGCACAACGCCGTGACGCACGGCTCGTGGTGCTCGGCCTCAGGCACCGAACGCCGGTCGGCAAGATGATCTTCGGGTCCACCGCCCAGCGCATCCTGCTCGACGCCACCTGCCCGGTCCTGGCGGTCAAGCCGCCCAAGGAAGGTCCGCACGGAGACGTCGGTCCGCACAGCATCGACTGAATGTCCATGGACAAGCGAGTACCTTGAATCCCGTGAATCCCGCCGACCATTGTCGGCGGGGCACCACGCAGTTGCACTCACTTGCCGATGACCTGGATAGCGCCTCGGCGGTCGGGACCAGACCAGAGGCGTTTGACCTTCCGTTCCAGGCACCCGAAGGCCTACGGTCACGGGACTGATGTGATGACCATCGCGCTTGCCTACACCCCTCTCTTCCTCGCCCTGCGGTTCCTGCTGGAGGCGTTCGCGCTGGGCTGTTACGCCACGTGGGGATGGCGCAAGGCACCAGGGCCGCTGCGTGTCGTGGCCGCGATCGCCGTCCCTGTGGGGATGGCGCTCCTGTGGGGCACCTTCGCCACCGCCGACGACGAGGCCCGGTCCGGAGAGACCACCTTCGACACCCCCGGTCCGCTTCGGCTGCTGCTCGAACTTGTCGTGCTCGGCGGGGCCTGGGCCGCGCTTCGACACATCGGCACCCTGCGGACCGCCAGGTACTACCTGATCGTGCTGGTGATCTATCACCTCTGCGCGTACGACCGGATCTGGTGGCTGCTGCAGCACTGACGTCGTCACGGAGGGTGATGCGCTGGACGACGCCGTCGACGAGGTCGCTGACGGCGTCGCACAGCTCCGCTTTCGTCCTGCTGGATATGTGTCGACAACACTCGCGAAAGCCCACCATCAAATGCAGAAGGCCCACGTCCTACGACGTGGGCCTTCGTGTCTGAATCGTTTTGCGCGCCTGTAGGGATTCGAACCCCAAACCTTCTGATCCGTAGTGCGAATCAAAAGGTTTGCGAGGTGTCTGGCGCCGACTCGACACACCTTCAGCCGACACCCAACAATGACAAAATAGCGGGTCAGACGGCATTTCGGCGGCTCCGTCGGGTTCAGTCGGAGCAAGACCGGTGCAGTCGCTCGTCAACCCATCGAAGGGGTTTTTGAGCCGCGTTTGGGCCGGAGATCGGCGGCCCCCTGCGGCGGCCGATTCGCTAGTGGATGACGGTCCACCTGCGGGACAACGCAAGACAGACGTCGCGCGTCTCAGTCCGAATGGGTTCCTGGCCGGCGCTCGCAGGATTCACGCCTGAATTGGGCCAAGTCAACGCATACAACGGCACACGTCGCGACCGTGCCGTGGGGTACGCCGGGGGTGAGCGTTCAGCTCTCGCATGCGGCGTTCGCCGGCGCTCTTGCCAGACAGCTCATGACCCATGCATCCGCGAGGTGGGACCGACGCTCAGCACGTCGGTCCCACCTCGATTGAGTTGGACCTAGTCGAGGTCCTTGACGTTCCCGAACAGCTGGAGCACCCCGGTGTCGGCGAGGTAGTCGTTGCCGACCGTCTTCTCACCGAAGACCGTCTCGCCCGGCGCGACGGGCACCAAGGGCGGGAGCTGGAAGGCGTCCTTCTCCCCGGAGCGGTAATAGTCGGTCACTGGCGCCACGATCGACTCTGCCACCGCGAAGTCCTTGGTGAGGACGGCTTCGGGCGCCAGCGTCTGGAAGGGGAGCTCGACCCCTTTGTCGATGGCGGCGGCCATTGCCATCAGGTACTGGCCCCAATGTCCGATGAACATGTCACCCTGAGCCACCCAGCTCGGGTTCGATCGCAGCTCCTTGAGTGCCTCGGCGGATCCACCGAGGCCGGCAGTCAGAGTCGAGTCTCCCCGCCCCGACTGCTCCACGGCCTGCCAGGCGCCGAGCGTGGAGTCGTCAGCGACCGAGTAGACGACAAGGTTGCGGTCTTCGGAGATTCCGGAGAGTGCACGCCGGACGGCGTCGTACGACGGCCCTCGTTGGGCCTGGCCATCCACCTGGACCATCGAGTCGCCGAGCGTGGAGGTAGTGGTGGTGAGGTCGCCCACCTCGTCGATGGTCTCGAGCCCGGGGATCCACTGGGTGATCTCCTTGTAGAAGTAGGCATTGCAGTTGTTGATCTGCTCGCCGAAGCTGGCCGCATTCACCAGCAGCACGGTGGTGTCCTTGCCGGTCCATCCGCGTTCCTTGGCCACCGTGCCGACGGCCTTCGCAGTGTCGGTGCACAGTTCCGGGTTGCTCAGGTTGAACCACTGGCAGTAGTCCTTGCCGGGGGTGTTGACCGCGATACAGGGGACACCCGCCCGTTCGTAGATCCGCTCAATCGAGCCGTAGACGCCCTCGACCGGGTTGTAGGAGAGCACGAAGTCGGGCTTGCTCTGACCGATCAGGGTCGCGTTCTGCGACACCGTGGCCGCGTCCAGCTTGTTGTCGTAGGTCTCGAGAGCGACACCGGTCGTCTTGGCGGCTGCCGTCACTCCGTCCCGCATCGTCACGTACAGCGGTGCCGCGTCCGTGGCGTTGGTGTAGGCCATGGTCGTACCCGCCAGCGGGCCGTCCCCCGAGCCGCCCTCGTCGGCATCCGATGCGCAGCCGGCAGCAACGACCGCGACGACGAGCAACCCCGCCATTACGAGCCGGCGACGCCGGGGCCCGCCTGATCCGTTCGTCTTGGTTTGCATGTGCATTGGTCCTCCAGGGTTGGTCCGCGACACGGTGCCGTCGGAAGTCATCGCACGCCTCCGCTGACAGCGCCCCGGAGATGGCTGAAGCCAACAGCCACAAGGAGCACCACCCCGGTGGCGATCTGTTGGTAGAAGGTCGACACGTGCATCAGGGTCAGACCGTTGGCGAGCGTGCCAAGCACCAGTACGCCGGCGGCAGTTCCCAGTGCTCCCCCGGCTCCGCCCAGCAGCGACCCGCCGCCGAGCACCACGGCTGCGACCGACAGGAGCGCCGCGTCCTTGCCGAGGTTGCCGTCGCCCGCCAGCAGTTGGCTGGCCAGGATTACTCCACCCAGGGCCGCGAAGGTCCCACTGGCGACATAGGTGCTGATCGCAAGTGCGTCGGTCCGCATCCCCGCCAGTCGTGCGGCCTCCTTGTTGCCGCCCAGCGCGTAGAGCGAGCGGCCGTACACCGTGAAACGCAGGACGAAGGCGAGCGCGAGCGCTGCGAGGACGAAGAGCCAGACCTGGTTGGGCACCCACAGAAGATTTGTCTCGGCCATGAAGCCGGCCGAGAAGTTCTCGATGGGGACGCTCTGTCCGTCGACGAGAGTGAACGCCACTCCGCCGGAGACGGACAGCATGCCGAGCGTCGTGATCAGCGGGTTGATTCCGCCTTTGGTGACGATCAAGCCGTTGACCGCGCCCACGACGGCACCGGTCATGAGTGCCAACAGGAGCGCGACCGCGATGGCACGGCCGTCATTGACCTGCTGGGCGTAGACAACCGCCGCCAGCGGGGCAACACCGGCAACCGAGAGGTCGAAGCCCCCGCCGACGATCACCACCGTCTGCCCGAGGGCAACGACCCCGATGAACGCGACGCTGGCGAGGATCCCCACCAAGTTGTCCCCGGTCAGGAATCTCGGGGTCGACGCCGAGAACACCAGGACCAGCACGAGCAGGAAGCCGGCGATCCCCAGCGACTGGACGGCTCCTGCTTTCAGCGCAGCCCCACGGGCCCCTCGCGCGGGGCTGATCGTCGGCGCAGGAGAGTCGTGTTCGGGCGCGGCGGACTTCTGGATCTGTGTGGTCACGTCATCTCCTATGCGGCCGCGTGGTGCACGGCGTTGTCCTGGGTGATGTGGTCGCCGATCAGCTCACCGACGATCCGGCCGTCGCGGATGACGAGCACTCGGTCGCTCACGTCGACGACCTCCTCGACGTCCGAGGTGACGACGAGGACCGCAGTCCCCGCGTCGGAGAGGGCCCGCAGCGCGTCGTGGATCTCGCGGCGCGCCCCGACGTCGACGCCGCGGGTGGGCTCGTGCGCCACGAGCACCCGGGGGTCGGTCGCGAGCCTGCTCGTCAGCAGCACCTTCTGCTGGTTGCCCCCGGAGAGCTGGCCGACCGGCTGGTCCAGTGATGAGTGCCGCAAGCGGAAACGCCCCGCATAGGCGCCCGCGATCGCCCGCTCCGCGCCCGCGCTCAGCAGACCCCATCGGGCGATCCGGCCCAGCACGAGCATCGCGGTGGCGGTGCGGATCGGCTGGGAAAGGACCAGTCCGTCACGTTTGCGATCCGCGGGCACGTAGGCGATGCCCGCCCGAATCGCCGCACGCGGGCTTGCGATGGCAGGCCGGCTCCGTCCTGAGATCGTCACGGCTCCGCTCACGTCGCGCCGACGCCCGCCGAGTCCCTCGGCGAGTGCCGTGGCACCGGATCCGCGCAGCCCGTAGAGCCCTACGACCTCACCCCGTCGCACCGTGATCGACACGTCCTGCAGACCAGATCGGCCTGGAGTGGTCCACCCGACAACCTCGAGGATCGACGGTCCGGGCCTCGCCGTACGACGGGCCGATCCTGCGTCCTCGGCGCCGGGTCCCAGCATGTGCGCGATGAGCTCCGCAGGGCCGGCCGGGGGGCCGCTGAATACTCGAGCGCCATCCCGAAAAACGTCGACGCGGTCCACGAATCGTCTTACCTGGTCGAGGTGATGGGACACCACGACGACGCCGATTCCCTGGGAGCGCTGCTCCCCCAGAAGGCGGTAGAGCTGGGCTGCCTCGTCCTCGGTCAGTGCGGCAGTCGGCTCGTCGAGGATGAGAAGCCGGGACTCCCGCCCGAGAGCCTTCACGATCTCGACGATCTGCTGGTCCGAGACACCGAGCCGTGCCATGGGGATGCGCGGGTCGACCCAGAGGCCGAGCCGTTCCATCAGTGCCGTGGCCGCGGCCACGACCGCGCGACGAGACGTCAGTCCATGACGTCCCGGCAGCCGGTTGAGCATGATGTTCTCGGCGACGGTGAGCTGCGGCACGTAGGCGAGCTCCTGGGGAATGAGAGCGATACCTCGGTGCAGCGAGTCGCGCGGTGAGCCGGGTGCTACCTCGTGCCCGGCGACGCTCACTTTGCCGCCGTCAGGGCGTATCGCGCCGGTGAGGATCTTGGCGAGGGTCGACTTGCCGGCTCCGTTTTCGCCCAGGACTGCGACCGCTTCCCCGGCGCCAACCGTGAAGTCGGTCGGCGCAAGGGCCACGTTGGCGCCGTAGCTCTTCGTGATGCCCGCCGCGACCAGCAGCGGCGCGAATTCAACCGGCTGCTCGTTCACAGCGACCCGCCCCGCCGGCCCACGAAGGCACGGATGACGTTCTCCGTCATTCGGGACACCCCGTTGTCGCCGCCGGCATGAAGAAGGGAGCCCGACCACGCGATCGATCCGGTGGAGAAGACCTCGCCGCCCTCTGGCGTTCGGAAGTACACGATGTCCGCGTGGACCTCTGGGTCCTGTTCGCCGCCCCCGTGGTCCGGGAGGTTCATTGCGATCTCCTCCACCACCCGCTGGTAGAAGTTCGAGTGCCCTCGTGACGAAGCGAGCACCACTGCCCCGGGCGGGGTGCCCAAGGAGACATCGACACGGTCGATCTCGTCGCCAGCCGCGCCGCCCATCACAGCGCCGTAGGCACCGATCGGGTCCTCGTCGACGCCGTCCATCAGCCACGCCAGCTCGGGATCCTTGGCGGCCTCGGTCGGGTGGTAGGGCTCCGACCGGCCCCAACCCTGGGCGGCGAACCCGACGCCTGCCAGCTGTTGCGGTGGGCGTCCGCGGTGGCGCCACAAGCCGCCGGGCAGTCCGGTCGACATCAGCGTGACCTCGCCGGGCAGAGACTCCCAGCACCGCACCCCCGCCTGGCCTCGCCTGATTTCGACGACCAGCGGCTGATCGCTGAGCACGCCGGTCACCCAGTACCAGCCGTTGCCTCCCAGGTAGAGCAGGCCTCCGCCGCCGTCGCGGTACGTCGTCAGCGCATCGAGCATCTCCTCGGAGGTGTACTCAGGATGTGAGCCCGAGATCACCGCGGCGTACGTCCGCAGGTAGTCGGCGCCGCGAAGGTGCAGCTCGTGGTCGGTGATCACGTCAACCTCGATGTCGCGGCGGGCGAGCCACTCCAGCAGGTACATGTCGGAGGAGAAGGCCCGACCCGCGTCGACGATCCACATCCGGTAGCCGCGACGCATGTTGACGATCTGGCGGCGAGCCGCCGAGAGCATTACGCCACTGCCGTCGGGATGGTGGTCGTACATCGACAATCCGTAGGAGACGTCGCCGACGTGCGCGAGGTCCTCGTCGGCAACCACGACCTCTTGATCGGTCATGGCCGAAGCGTCGAGGCCGTTGAATAGAGCCTCGTTGGCGTAGGCGAGATAGGTGAAGGTAGGAAGGACCACCGCCACCTTCCGTCGTGTGTCTGCGTCTCTCGGTACGACGGTGATCGGGACGACATCCTCACCATGCTCGTTCGAGACCGCGATGCCGTAGACGCCGCTGGGCAGGTCCTCTGGAAGCGGCGCCACGACCACGGCATCCCACCTTGCGTCGACCAGGTCGGTGGCGTGGAAGTGGGCGGCGGCGTACTGGTCCGGGACGCAGGTGAAGTCAAGCGACCGCCCCGTGAAGCGACGGCCAGTGACGGCGCGCGCGGGACCGTTCGCCAGCACACCCGGTGGCTGTCCCTCGGCGAGCGGACGGGCGGCCGTCGGATCGTCGCCGTACTGGAAGGCGAGGTCCCATCCCGCGACGAGTTCGCGGATGTCCGTCCGCCCGACGGCCAGGTCACCGAGCTCAGCCATGGACAGGACGGCGCGGGCCACGAAGGGCAACTCGACCTTTCCGGTGAAGTGCTCATCGGCGAGGCCGCACGCACCAGCATCGACGGTTTCGACCGAGCGGCCGTGCCGCGCCGCAACGGTCACGGCCCCGGTCAGGTCGACGCCGCGCCCGCCCGTGCCCTCTGTGGAGGACACCCCGGTCCCACGGAGCGGGTCAACGGGTACCACCTCGATCCTGACGGTGGAACCGTCGACAATCCCCGCGACAAGGTGCCACTGATGGCCCTCGATTCGGACCTCCGACTCGACCAGGACCCGATCGCCGTCGACGAGCGCAGGGCGACCCCCGATCAGCTGGAGTGCCAGCCCGTCCTCGAGAGCAACGAGCGTCTGTGTCTGCGCCGCCGCGACATTTCCCGACCACACGAATGTCCCGAGGGTGACCTGTTCCGATCCGGGCACACCGAGGTGACCCGGCTCGCCGTGGAGGAAGGAGCCGACACAGGTCGGTCGCGTGCTGGCGTCGTAGGTGCCAGCGGCGGTCCAGTTGATGTCGAGGTCGAGCGAGGTGTCCTCGGCTGAGGAACTGAGCAGGCGCACCAGCCGCAGGTCGACCTGGCCGCTCGCCTGAACGTGCACGCTGACCTTGTCGCCGCGCTCGTACGAGAGCCGGTCGGTGTAGGCGCGGACAGGCATCATCGTCATGGTCATTTCAACTCCTGGGAATGGTTCAGATCGGTCCGGCGGCGAGATAGCCGCCGTCGACGGGCAGGTTGACGCCGTGGACGTAGTCCGCGAGCGAGGAGGCGAGGAAGAGCACCGCGTCCGCGATCTGTTCTGGCGTCGCCCATACCCGGGCGGGGATACCGGCGGCGATCGCGGCCTTGGCCTGGTCGTCGTAGAGGTCAGCCAGTTCGGTGTTGGTGAAGCCGGGCAGGACGGAGTTCACATTGATTCCTCGAGCAGCGCAGTCCAGCGCCATCTGCCGAACGAGGTTGATCCACAGGCCCTTCGACGCGCAGTAGGCGGCGAAGCCGGCGTTACCGACCATGCCGGACACCGAACCGATCACAACGACCTTGCCCCCGCGCCCCCGTGCCGCCATCGCCCGCACCGCGGCCCGGGCGCACGCGAAGATTCCGTCCACGTTGACGTCCATGTGACGACGCCACAGGTCGTCGTCGCAGTTCTCAACCGAGGCCGGCTCGATCACCGCGGAGCTGAGAACGACAATGTCGAGGCCGCCGTCCGCATCCAGTTCCGCGAAGACCCGCTCCACGTCCTCCGGTCGGGAGATGTCGAGGGCGCGGTGAATGATCCTGCTGGCCACGTCGGCTGGCCCCCCGATCCCCGCGGAGCGGTCACGGCGCGAGAGCGTCACCACCTCGGCACCCGCCTGAGCAAGCGCGTACGCACTCGCTCGCCCGATCCCGGTTGCCCCTCCGACGACGACTGCGCGTCGTCCCTCCAGCTCGATCGTCCGCATCCTGCACTCCTTCGTCTCGTCCGTGATCGGCGAGCGTAGGTAGGCGGGACAGGTGCGCGATATCGGCCGATCTACGTAACTGCGCAGACCGGGCCCGGAGGATCCCGGGAAGATTTGTCACAAGAAGGACTAACGGTCGAAACATTAGTCCTATAGATTGAGTGACGTGGATCACGCAGCGACCGGCCCCCTGGAGACCGCGCTGGAGGTGCGGGCGAGTGAGCGCTGCAGGTTGCTGGCAGAGGCCCTCGTCCGTCGCACCAGAGCTCACGCGGTTGGGCTGATGGGAATCTCAATCGACGACGGGACGCACCTGGTCCTGCTCAACGTCGACTACGCGCCCGAGACCCTCGGCCATCACGCCACGCGCCAGTACACGCTGCACACCCCTGGAGTGCAGCAGATCCTGCGCCGTCCGGGCACGATCCACTCCTGGGACGACATCGCGGACTTCCGCGAGACCCCACTCGCCCAGGCCGTCTACGAGCCCGCCGGGTTCCACAACGGAATGTCGATCGCATTGGCCACGCCGGGCCGCCCCGCCATCGGCATGCTGCACGTGAGCACCCGTGACGACCAGATGGATCCCGACACCCTCAACCTCGTCGAGCGCTCGCGCCACCTGTTGGCCGAGTGGGTCGACGCGATGACCCGCTTCCGCCTGGCTCGACTGAGCGAGCGTCAGGCCCAGATCCTGTGCCGGGTACGCGATGGGCTCTCCAACGCGGAGATCGCCGCAGAGCTGGTGATCGCGCCTCGGACCGTGACCACCCACGTCGAGCACATCCTGCGCAGACTGGGCGTGGCCAACCGCACGCAGGCGGCCGTGCTCGCCGAGCGCTACGGCCTGGTCACACCGGCGCTCATCGACGCGTGATCGGAGCATCGGCGGGAGCTTCGGCGCCGACGTCGGTCCACGCGTGGGCCGGGATCGCGGCCGGGTCCTTGTAGATGGACCACCTGCAGGTCGCACGCCCCGGCGCGGACCCCGTCGCCCGCACAGGGGGCTCGATGACACGCAGAGGAAAGCCGAGTGCCTGGATCGGCGCCCGCTGCTGCAGCTGGCAGCAGTGTGCGCAGTAAAGGCAGACACCCTCCGTCCGCCAAGCCCAGTCATGCCTGCCCTGGGTGAACTCGCGTGGATCACGGTCCGCATCCGGCGATTCCGGATAGGTGCGACCTCCCGAGCCACAGGGCGCGAACTCAAGGACCCATCGGTCCGACTCTTCGCGGACGACGAACGAGCCGTCGCGCAGCGGGCCCGTCAGGTGACCACGGACCGCCTCGAAGATGTCTAGCCCCAGTCGCTCGACAGACCTCGTCCACGGCACCCTGGCAGGGTCGTACTTCTCGGCGATCGCGGCGTAATAGTCGACCAGAAGGGCGTCCCACAGTTGCCCCACGACGGCCTCACCGAGTGCGTCCGCAGCCAGAGCGAGCAGGCTGGCCAGACGGTCGGTCGCGGGGTCGTGCGCGGCGAGCCAGTTCGACCGCGCGTCGTCGAGCAGCTCGCGCGCCGCGGCTGCGTCCTCAGTGACCCGTCCGGCAAAGAGTTCGATCAGCTCGACATAGCGGGTCCAGCCGCTCTCCAGTCCTTCAGCCGCCTGCGTGATGCCGGGCGTCGAGGCGGCCATCGTGCGCGCAGGTACGCCGAGCTCGACCATCAGCACAGGCAGCCGCGCCAACCACAGTCGATAGAGGTCGTAGGCCTCCTGCGCCTCCTGGACCGTCATCCGGGCGAGTGCAACCGCGTCCTCGGCTCGCCCGTCGTCGAGCGCCTGCGCAGCGAGACGGTACGACGACCGGCCCTGGTCAGGCCACGGATCCGACCGGACGTCGTGGCCCAGCAGGTCACTGCGCCGGGTGACCGGTCCGGCGGTCATGCACGCTCGAAGAGCCGACGCTTCTCCCAGTCGGTCACGGTCTCGGTGAGGAACGCCAGTTCCTCCTCGCGTCCAACGGTGAGCAGGTGGCGGTGGGCCTCCTCGCCCAGGCCGTCACGCAGGCCACCGCTCTCGGCGAACAGCTCGAGCGCCACCGGCAAGGAGGTCGCGAGGGTCGGGATGTCGGTCCGGTCGTACATGTTGCCGGTCTCGAGCGGCGGCATCGCCAGGCCCGCCGCAATGCCGTTGGCACCAGACGCCGCCATTGCCCCGAGGGCAATGTACGGATTCACGTCCGCGCCGGGAACCCGGTTCTCGACGCGACGGGTTGCTCCGCCACCAACCAGGCGGAGAGAGCAGGTGCGGTTCTCGTCACCGACCGCGATCACCGTCGGGGCGAAGGAGTGAGCCTGGAAGCGCCGATAGGAGTTCAGGTTGGGCGCATACATGAGCGTCGCGTCAGCCATTCCGGCCGCGACGCCTGCGACGTACCCGTCGAACTCACTCCCGTCACCCATCGCCGTGGTCCCGGTGACGTCCCAGAGGCTCGTGTGGATGTGACACGAACTGCCGTCACCGTCGATCGCCCACTTGGCCATGAATGTCGCAGAGACACCAGTACGAGCCGCGATGCTCTTGACGCCAAACTTGTACAGGAAGTGCCGGTCGGCCATCTCGAGCGCACCGGAGTGCCGAAGGTTGATCTCCTGCTGTCCGAAGCCGTACTCGTGTGCGTAACCCTCGGTCTCGATCCCCGCCAGGTCCATCTGACGGATCACCTCGTTGACGAAGGGCTCGGCCTTGATGGCCGCGATCGCGTCGTACGCCGCGTGGTAACGACTCGCTGCCGTAAGTCCCTTGTGGTCGGAGTTCCAGGCCGCCTCGTAGGACTCGTCGAAGAGGTAGAACTCCAGCTCCGTAGCCGCCTGGATCGTGACGCCCAGGGCGTTGAGCCGCTCGAGCTGACGCTTGAGGATCTGCCGGGGCGCGAACGGCAGTGGCGTGCCGTCATGCAGGAAGGGATCGCAGATCACGATCGGGGTGCCGGGGAGCCAGGGCAGTCGACGGATCGTCGTCAGGTCGGGGAACAGCGGCACGTCGGGCACCCCACCTCCCATTCCCCCCACGTGGTCGAGGCCGGCTCGGACGTTCTGCTCGATGTCGACTCCCCACAGCATCAGCGGGACCTTGAAGGCACCGAGCTCGTCGTGGTGCGCGAGGAACCGCTCGGTCGGGACCCGCTCAGCGAGGCACCGGCCACTGTTGTCCGGGGTGACGAGCATGATCCCGTCGACCAGGCCGGCGCTCGCTTCCGCGCGCAACTGGTCCAGCGACATCGGGCCGTACGTCAGGCCCGGTACGGCGGCAGGACCAGCGATCGACGAGGTCGTGAGTGTCATGGGTGCTCCTCAGCAGTGTGCGGACTCGCCTGTTTGGTCCAGCAAGTAGACCTAAACGGTAGGTTGCTCACACCCTTGGTGTCAACGGGTGTGCCACAGATTGCCGGCATTTGGTCGACTAACTCGATCTTTAGTCCTAATCTGTCCGGGTCGCGGCCCCTTGTCAGGCCGCCAGCAGACGAGGGCCACCGATGACGCCATCACCACACCTGGAGCCAGTGCGGCAGATCGCCGCCCACGAGCTCGTCGTCGACGAGCTGCGCCGCTCGCTCGACCAGGGACAGTTCCGACCGGGCGACCGCCTCCCCTCAGAACGGGAACTGGCCGACATCCTGCACGTCTCGCGGACGACCGTTCGGTCCGCCGTGGCCGTGCTCGAGGCAGAGCACAGACTGTCCGTGCGCCGGGGGCGCGGCGGTGGGTTCACCGTTCTCGCACCGGCGCACGATCACCCCGCGCCAGGACAGCAGGCTGAGGTCGGACTTCGCGACCTTCGGGACCTGTTCGATCTTCGCCTGGTCGTCGAGACAGGGGCAGTGCAGCTCGCCGCGGCCCGACGCACCACGGAGGACCTCACCGACCTCGAGAACCTCCTCGGCCGGATGCAGCAGGTGATCCGGGAGGAGCGCCGTCGCCCGAGCACCGCCCTCGTCTACGAGTTCCAGGCCCTGGACAACCGGTTCCACCTCGGCCTTGCTCGATGCTCGCGCAACGCACACCTCATCGCGCAGGTCGAGGCGGTCCGCGGCGCGATGTGGGGGCCCGTGGGTTCAGTCTTCCGGGATCTCGAGCCGAACGCGAACGACCTCCACTCCGACATCCTCGCCGCAGTGCGTGGCGGGGACGGGGAGAACGCGTCAGCACTGATGGCCGAACACATCGACAGCACACACAGGACTCTCGCATCCTGGCTTGCAAACTCTTGACAGACCACCCTAAAGGCTTGAAGATCAAACCAATAGGTCAATTGGGTGTCGGACGACTCACATCCACTGCCTGGTCCCCGGTTCTGGCCGCTCGGGCGGACGACCATCCACCGACTCCGCACGGAGCAGGATCAAGGAGAGAACACCGACATGTCCGCAACAAGAGATCCCCAGACACAGGTCGATCCACCGACCGACAAGGCAACTCTTCTCCACCGTGGACTGGGAGTCGGCTCCGTCGTCTTCATGGTCGTCGCGGCCGTGGCCCCCCTGGGTGCCGCGTGCGCCGTCATCCCGCTGGTCTTCGCCCTCAGCGGCAACACCGCCGCCCCGCTGTACTTCGTGGGTGCCGCCGTCGTGTTGTCGGTGTTCGCGGTCGGATTCACCCTCATGAGCAGGCACGTCCGCAACGCGGGGGCGTTCTACTCCTACGTCCAGGCAGGGCTCGGCAAGGTACCGGGCGCCGGTACGGCCTCACTGGCCCTGGCGTCGTACGTCGTCCTCCTGATCGCGCTCTACGCGCTCCTCGGCGTCTCGGCCTCGGCAGCCGTGGACCAGTACCTCGGGCTCGATCTGCCCTGGTGGGTGTGCGCCTTCGCCTTCCTGGCCGGCATCTCCTTGCTGGGCTATCGCGACATTGAGGTGAGCGCCAAGGTGCTCGGGGTCGCGCTCGTCCTCGAAGGTCTGATCGTCATCGTCGTCGACCTCGCAGTCCTCTTCCAGGGTGGCGACGACGGACTCTCGGCAGAGCCCCTGAACCCGGGCAACCTCTTCGACGGAGCTCCGGGGCTCGGCCTGATGTTTGCCTTCTTCGCCTTCGTCGGCTTCGAGGCGACCGCGGTCTTCCGCAGCGAGGCCAAGGACCCCGAGCGGACCATTCCGCGAGCCACGTACATCGCGATTGCCATCATCGGCACGCTCTATGCCTTCACGTCGTTCGCGATGGCGAACGGGCTGGGCGCCGACAAGGCCGCAGCCTCGGCAGGCGCCGACCCCTCAAACGTCATGCAAGGCCTCGCCAACCGGTACGCCGGCACCGTCGTCGAGGACGCCGTCATCATCTTGTTGGTCACCAGCGTGTTCGCATGCTGCCTGTCCTTCCACAACGTCGTCGCTCGCTACCAGTTCAACCTGGCGAACGGGCGCGTGCTCCCTGCCGCTCTTGGCGAGGTCCACCCGACCCATCGATCGCCCTCCCGGTCGTCGATGGTGGTCAGCGCACTGACAGCAGGGATCCTCGGAGCCCTCGCGGCCGCCGGCCTCGACCCGATCCTGGAGATCTACACCTGGTTGTCCGGCGCAGCGACCCTGGGCATCCTCCTGCTCATGCTCCTGACCAGCGTCGCGGTGGTCGCCTTCCATCAGCGGGGAGACGGCTCGGACCCCCTCTGGAACTCAGTGGTCGCGCCGGTCCTGTCGTTCGCAGCATTGGCTTTCGTCGTCTACATGGTCCTGGACAACCTGGATCTCTTGGTGGGAGGTCAGACGGCCGCGAACTGGGTGTGCATCGGCCTGGCGATCGCGTTCGCGATCGGCGCCGGCATTGCCGCGCTGGCGCGGGCGACTTCACCGCAGCGGTACGCCGAAATCCTGGAGGACTGAAAGCCGTCGCACGAGAGGGGCCGGACGCCTGCTGGCGTCCGGCCCCTGTCACGTCCAGTCCATAGCGACGAGCGTCGACCGATCGGACCTCAGACCCGCTGCCCGTTCGCCGAGGTGCGTGTCGCGCTGATCCGGACGAACCCAACCAGCAGATCCAGGGAGCTCTGCTCCGTGGACCAGAGAATCTCCGGATGCCACTGGACGCCGACCAACTGGCGCCCAGGCAGCTCCACCGCCTCGACGAGACCGTCTCGAGAGTGGGCGACCCCGCGCAGTCCCGGTGCGAGGACGTCGAGTCCCTGATGATGCTCACTGTTGACCGCGACCCGACCGTGTCGACCCATCCAGGCCGACAGAAGCGAGTCAGCGTCGACGTCGACGTCGTGGCAGGACCGGTCGAGCAGCTCCTTGCCCGGGCGGTGCACCACATCGCTCGGACGGTCCCGCGCGAGGTCAGCATGGAGCGTTCCGCCGAGGGCGACGTTCACGAACTGCATGCCCCTACAGATGGCCAGCACCGGGACCGCTCCGTCGAAAGCCGCCCGCAGAGCCACCTCCTCGATGGCATCCCTCGCCGGATTCACTCCCCACAACAGTTCGTCATCAACGGCACCGCCGTACCGAACAGGGTCGACGTCACCACCTCCTCCCACAACCAGTCCATCCAACCGACGGACAGTGGAGGCGATGAGCGGTTGCTCGACCGCGCAATCGATGCCCACCGGGGTGGCGCCGGCAGCGACGAAGCCGTGGAACATGTGGCGCCACAACCCGAAGCCCTCGAGGTCCTTCGAGGAGTAGGTGATCCCGATGACGGGGCGTTCGAGATGGTGGTTCACGAGCTTCTCCTGACTGAGCGACTAGAAGACGGACCAGCCTGAGGTCCGCGCGAAGTCCTCGATCGCGGCCACGCCTCCGACCGAGTTTCCCTCGAGGTCGAGAGGCGGGCTCCAGGCGCAGACGGTGCCAACGCCGGGCAATGCCGCGATGATGCCTCCACCGACACCGCTCTTGGCGGGCAGCCCGATCCGGTAGGCGATGTCTCCCGCTGCGCCGTACATGCCCGAGGTCAGGAGCACCGCATTGATCCGGCGGACGTTCTCGGAGTCGAGCACGAGGTGATGCAGGCGGCGGTCGACGAGGAATCTGGCGGACCGGGCCAGTCCGAGCACCGAGCCGGTGATCGCGCACTGCGCGTAGTACTCCGCCAGCACGTCCTCCACCGGATTGAGCAGGCGGCCGTGCTCGGCGAGGACATGAGCGAGGGCCCGGTTGCGGTGGTCTGCTCCAGCCTCCGAAGCGGCCACCGCGGTGTCGGAGTGCACGGCACTGTCGCCCGAGAGTTCTCGGAGGAGCGTGCTCACCGTCCCGACGGCCGATCCCGTGTGCCGCAGCAGTCGGTCGGTGACGATCAAGGCGCCGGCATTGACGAAGGGGTTGCGGGGGCGGCCTCCCGCTCGCTCGAGCTCGGTCACCGAGCCGTAGCCGAGCTCGGTCGGCGCCCAGCCGACGCTCTCCCACGCCGTGGGCTCGATCTGGAGCAACGCGACCAGTGCAAAGAGCTTCGTGATGCTCTGCAGGGAGAACTGGACATCACTGTCCCCGACCCCGAGCTCGGTTCCCTCCACGGTCGCGACCGAGAGACCGAAGGCATCGGGGTCAACCCTTGCCAGCTCCGGGATCTTGGCGGTGACGGCGCCAGTACATGCCACCGACTTCCCCACCTCCGCGGCCCGCGCAGCGTGACTCAACAGGGCGGGGCCGGTGAGGTCCCGGGCTGCCGCCGGTCCGTCGATCGTCGGCGTCGTCACAGGGACATCGTACTAAAGAGGTAAAGGTCCACGCAATACACCAATACTTACGGCGCCCTCTCGCGCCAAGGGAAGGCTTGCTGGACTAATGGTCGAGAGTTTAGACCTTGAGGTACGATGTAGTCATGACGAAGCATCTGAACCGACGACTGCTGCTCGGGCGCCGACCCACGTGGACCGCGACCCTCGACGACTTCATTCTCGACGAAATCCCCTCCCCCAGTCCCGCCGAAGGCGAGGTGCTGGTCCGCGTCCTGTGGATCGCCTTCGACCCGGCGATGCGCGGCTGGATGAACGACGGCCCGTCCTACGCGCCGCCCGTGCCGCTGGGCGCAGTGATGCGCGGACACGGGGTGGGCGAGGTGGTCGCCTCCGGCGTTGAGTCCGTGGCCGTCGGCACCCTGGTCACCGGCAACTTCGGCTGGCAGACCCACGCCGTTGCCCGATTCGAGGAGGGCACCCACAGTCACCTCGAGCACGTCCGCGATCCGAGCGCGAGCCGGCCGGTCGCCCGACGGGTTCCTGACGGCGTACCCCCCACCTCCGTGTTGGGCGTCCTCGGAACCACCGGCCTCACTGCATACTTCGGCATGCTGGAGCTCGGTGCACCGCGTCCAGGCGACGTCGTTCTCGTCTCCGGCGCGGCGGGCGCCACAGGCTCCATCGCGGGCCAGCTGGCCAAACTCGCCGGGGCGACGGTCATCGGCATTGCGGGCGGAGCAGAGAAGGGCACCTGGCTGAAGGAGGTTGCCGGTTTCGACCACGTCGTCGACTACAAGTCCGAGGATGTCGGTGCACAACTTGCCGAGCTGGCACCGACAGGCGTCGACGTCTTCTTCGACAACGTCGCCGGCCGCGTCCTGGAGGCCGGGATCAGCAACATCGCACAACGTGGAACGGTGGTGCTCTGCGGAGGCATCTCCAGCGGCTACTCCGACGAGGCAGTGGCCTACGGGCCGACGAACCTTTCGACGATCACCGTTCGGAGCTGCACGGTGAAGGGCTTCATTGTGACCGAATTCGCCGACCAGTTCGTCTCGGCGACTCAGCGCCTAGCCAGCTGGGTCCGGGACGCGTCCTTGGTGTGGGCCGACGACATCGTCGAGGGCGACGTCACCGACGCCGTCGCCACCATGAACCGGCTCTTCGACGGCAAAAACCTCGGCAAGCAGATCCTCCAGTTGGCGACGCCGTCGACCTGAGCAAGACAACCCATGGCGAAGGGCCCGACCGGTGTGCCGGTCGGGCCCTTGTCAGTCCCAGCCTCACTGGGTCCTTGTGCAGCTGGGTTGTTGTGCAGCCCAGCCCGCCTAGTCCTCAGGGGTGACGTAGGCCGCGGAGATGCCACCGTCCACGACCAACTCGATGCCGTTGACGAAACTGGAGGCGTCGCTGAGCAAGAACAAGGCTGCCTCCGCCATCTCCTCGGCGGTCCCGAAGCGCCCGGCGGGCACGTGCACCATGCGCCGGGCGACCTCGTCGGCACTGAACAGCCGGTCGAGCATCGGGGACTGCACCGGACCGGGGCTCAGGCTGTTGACCCGGACGCCCTTCCTTGCCAGCTCGACGCCCATCTCCCGGGACATGGCGACCACGGCACCCTTCGACGCCGTGTATCCGATCTGCGACACCGCCGATCCCATTCGCGCCACCAACGAGGCCGTGTTGACGACCGCGCCTCCACCTCCCGCGATCAGATGCGGGATCCCGTACTTGCAACAGAGCAGCACACTCTCGACGTTGACAGCCATCGTGCGGGCAAAGACCGACAGGTCCGCGTCAAGCGTCGAACCGTCAGCGGGCAGTGCCACACCCGCGTTGTTGAACAGCGCGTCGATCCGCCCCAACCGTCGGGCGATGCCGTCGTAGAGGTCTTTCACCTGCGACTCGACGGTGAGGTCACAGGACACGAAAGAGTCTGCGCCAGTGTCGTCGGCCTCGCGAAGGTCGACGCCGACCACCGTGGCGCCCTCCCGCCGCAGCACCGTGACGGCAGCGTGCCCGATGGCGCCCGCGGCCCCCGTCACCACGACTACTTTGCCGTCCATGGAGCCGCTCACTTGGCATCGATCCCGAACCAGCGGGCGAGACGCAGGCCGGCGAGGTACGACGTCGGACTGAACGGCCATTGGCTGATGACTTTGCCGCTCGAGCCCTGGAAGTAGTTGGCAACCTCGCCCCACACGGTCTTGTCGAGGCGACGCTGTAGCCGGCGGTTGTAGAAGTCGTGGACATAGGACTTGACCGTGATCTTGCTGGCCCGGCCGTCGGCGAGACGCTTGGCAGCCTTGGCGGCGAACTTCGCCTGCGCTTCGTAATAGGTCACGAGCGGAATTCCGCTCGTGTTGGGTCCGAAGATCATGAAGAAGTTGGGGAAATTCGGCGTCATGACGCCGAGGAAGGCTTCCGCCCCACCCTCCCACTGGTCGCGGAGGACCACACCGTTCTCTCCGGTGGTGCGGTAGGTGCTGATGAAGTTCGCAGCGTCAAACCCCGTGGCGAGCACGATGATGTCCAGATCGTGCTTCTCCCCCGCGGCATCGACGACCCCCGTCGGCGTGACGTCGGCGACTGCGTGCGGGACGAGCTCGACCTTCGGCGACCGGAGGCTCCGGTAGTAGGTGTCGCTGATGACGGTTCGGCGCGCCTCGACCGAGAACTCCGGCGTCAGGAGCCTTTCCAACTCAGGGTGCGATCCCATCTCCTGGTGCAGATACTCACGTGCCGCAGCCTGCCGCTTCTTGTTGACCCGCCCGTCCACGCGTGCGTGACTGGCGCGGTACTGGCGCAGGTCGTAGTCGAGGTAGAGGCGATACCTGCGGAAGTAGTAGACCGGCTTCAGCTTGTTCCAGCGCCGCTCACTCGGCGTGAAGTCGCGTGCGTCCTTCGGGAGCAGCCAGTTCGGCTCGATCTGAAAGACCTTGACCGAGCTGCCTTGGCGCTCTGCCTCGGTCACAATCTGGACCGCGGAGGAGCCCGTTCCCAGCACCCCGACGGCCTTGCCCTCGAGAGTCAGCTCGTCACGCCAGGTGGAGGTGTGGCAGAGGTCCCCCTCGAACACGGTGTCACCGCGCAGGAACGGTGGGATCAACGGCGTGTTGAGGAACCCGACCGCAGAGATGACGGCCTTGAACGGTCCGTGGGTCTGGCCGGCCTCATCAACGATGCTCCAGGTCTTCGACGGCTCGTCCCACGTGACCTCGGCGACCCCGACGTTGAGGAGCGTTCGCTCATAGAGCCCCCACTTGCGCGCGACCCCCTGGAGGTACGCAAGGAGCTCACGCCAGTCCGCGTGCGTCCGCGTCCAGTCGTGGGGCTCGAAGGAGAAGGAGTAGATGTGCGACTCGAGGTCGACCTCGGCACCGGGGTACCGGTTCACCAGCCAGGTTCCGCCGATGTCCTCGGAGCGTTCGAACATGACGAAGTCGCGGACGCCCTCCTTGAGCAAGGCGGTGGCTGCGGCGATGCCGCTGAATCCCGTTCCGATGATCGCCACGTCGTGCGGTCCGGCAAGGGGTGCGGAGGTCGGGGTGGGTGGCTTCATTGTGACACCGTCTCGTCGTAGTTGGTTGTTTGGTCTAGTCTTTCGACCTTATAGGGGATTGTCAATGCTCTCAGGCGCGCCAGTGAAGGCGCCCGCGTTCAGGCCGATGCCCTGAACGCAGCGAGGGCCAACTCGAAGCACTCCCGCGGGGCACGGATGATGCCCGCCCCGATCTGTCCGCCGTCGCGACCAGCAAGGCCCACGTCCATGACGGGTGTGATCCCTGTGGCTAGGACCTTGCGCGCGTCCACGGCGGTCGGCGTACCGCGGAAGTCGAACAGTGGGATCCGGTAGCTGGAGCTCTCACCATGGGTGATGGCATACATCTGGAGGTTGCGCTCGATCATCACGTCGGCCGAGCCGCCCTGGTACTCCTGGAGGGTGAGCGCGCAGGCCTGCGCGAACCCGCCAAGACCCACCGTCTCGGTGATCGGGGACTCCCCGCCCATCCAGGTGATCTCGTCTTCGGTGTGGCCCGCGAAGAGCTTGCCTTCGTGGATCGGAGGCGGTCCTTCGAACCACTGGTCACCGAGTCCGGCGAGCTTGATCGCGAAGCCCCGGCAACTGAATGCCATGGCGGACACCAGCGTCGATCCCGGTACGACCATCGCGTCGGCCGAGACCTTCGCGGCTGCCATCGAGAGTCGCAGGAAGAAGTAGTCGTTCTCGGCGAGGTGCACCATCGTCTCCCTGACGCCTGGGACGTCGTCGCGCACCATGTCCAGGACCGCCGGGAGGATCTCGCGGTTGAAGAGCATGGAAGCCGCTGCGTTGCGGCTGTGTACCTCGTCGCCCATCCGTAGGGCACGGGCGATCAGCGACTTCAGCGGGATGCCGCCTCGACGTCGGATCGCCTCTCCGACCACGGGAGCGAGCACGGTGTTGACGTGCAGGAGACGCTCGTGGACGCCCTCGTCGTAACAGCCGTAGTTGAGCCGCCGCGGCTCCTTGCCCTCGTAGAAGTTGCAGAATCCGATGTTGCCAAGGTCCCGGTTCTCCACCACGAAGACGGGCATCGACGCCGTGTAGATCCCGGCCAGCGAGCCGACGGCGTTGTAGTCATGGCACGCGCCGATCCGGATCGCGCCCGATGCGAAGCCGGCGATCGCCTCCTCGCGGGTCGCTGCGAGCCCTTCGAACAGGGCCCCGCCGATGAGCGCCTCGCGCTGACCCCCGACGTAGTCCTCCCAGGCCATAGGTGCGCCTGAGGTGAGGACGAGGTTGGCGTGGTAACCAGGAATCACCTCGCGGGCCGGTGCGACGTCGACCACCCACGGGTCGGCCGCGTCCAGTCGCCGGAAGGCTTCGGCATTGGCCGTCTCCACCGCGGTCGCGATCTCGGTCGTAGTCGCGCTCACCATGCGACGACGCCTCCGTCGACCAGCAGGGTCTGCCCAGTCACGAAGGATGAGCGGGGCGAGATGAAGAACTCGACCACCTCCGCGACCTCGTGCGGCTCACCGATCCGCTTGAGCATGGCGTGGGCCGCCGAGGCCTCCTCGCCACCGGACACCCGGGCCATGGACGGGCTCATCGGGGCGCGGATGACGCCGGGCGCGACGTTGTTCACGCGGATCCCACGGGGAGCGAGCTCTGCAGCGAGGTAGCGGGTGTACGCCGCGATGCCTGCCTTCGTGGCGCCGTACACCGATGCCCCGGCGAAGCGGCCGAAGTGCCCGGTCAAGGACCCGACATTGACGATGGAGCCGCCCTCGCGCACAAGGTCCGCGGTCGCCTCGACCACCCTGGCCATGCCAGCGATGTTCACCTGGAACATCAGGTCGAGCTTTGCCTCGTCGAGCTCGCCGACGAAGGAGTCACGCAGGATCCCGGCGCAGTTCACGACCCCGGCGATGGTCTCCCCTTGGCGCACCACCGCCGCGACCGCGGCCCTGATCGACTCGGTCGAGGTGACGTCCATGACGACGAAGTCATGCTCGAAGGACGCGGCGCTCTCGGGCACCGAAGCCTCGAGATCGGCGGCGACCGGCGTGTAGCCGCTCTCCGCAAGCCGCGCGCAGATGGCTCGGCCGATGACTCCGCCGCCGCCCGTGACGATGACTGTGCCAGTCATTGTGGTGCCTTCCTGTAGAGAGGTGTGCCCAGTCGGGCATGAGGTCTGTTGACTCGTTCAACAGACCTTTTCGGCGCAAACGCTCCGCCGCAGCTCGATGAGCAGGTCGACGGAGGCTGAACGCCTAGTTGACTTGCCTGTCCCGATCCCCCCAGAAGTCCTGGCGTAGCTTGAACTTCTGCAGCTTCCCGGTGGCGGTCCGCGCCAGCTCGGTACGGAAGTCGATCCGTTTGGGCGCCTTATAGCCGGCGAGCCGCTCCCGGCAGTGCGCGATGAGGTCTTGCTCGCTCACTTCTGCGGTCGTCACGACCAGCGCGGTGACGAGCTCGCCCCACTTCTCGTCCGGGATCCCAATGACGGCCACCTCAGCGACCGCCGGGTGGCTGGCGAGCACGTCCTCGACTTCGATCGACGACACGTTCTCGCCGCCAGTCACGATGACGTCCTTCTTACGGTCCTTGATGGTGAGGTAGCCGTCTGCGAGCGATCCGCCGTCGCCGGTGTGGAACACGCCGCCCTCCTGGGCACGCTGCGTCTCCTCGGGGTTCTGCCAGTAGGCCTCGAGATTGTGGTTGCTGGCCACGACCACCTCGCCGTCCGACTCGATGGCGACCCGTACGCCGATCGCCGGCGCTCCCGCGCGACCGAGAAGTCGAGCTTGTTCGTCGCCCGGCAGGGGGCGCCATTCATCACGCATGCGCGACATCGTCAAGAAGGGTGAGGTCTCGGTCAGGCCATAGATCTGGATGAACTCCCATCCGAGCTCGTCTCGGATCCGCTCGATCAGACGGGTGGGAGGCGGTGCTCCCGCAACGACGACGCGGACCCGGTCGCGTCCGGGAACCTCGCCCTCCCAGGTGCGTGTCGCCTCGAGGACGGCGGAGAGCACCGCCGGGGCCGCACACATCAGGGTCACGCCGTGCTCGGCGACCCGACGGAGAATCTCCGCGCCGTCGACCTGGCGGAGGACGACGTGGGTGCCGCCGAAGCCAGTGATGGCATAGGGCATTCCCCAGCCGTTGGCGTGGAACATCGGGAGCGTGTGGAGATAGACCTCTGACTCGTCGACCCCGAGATGCCACCCGAAGGTGACGGCGTTGAGCCATAGGTTGCGGTGGGTGAGCTGGACACCCTTGGGCCGGGCCGTGGTACCGGATGTGTAGTTGATCGTCGCGGTCGCCGACTCGTCGCCGTCCCACGGCCGGGGTTCGTCAGTGCGCGTCCACAACCGATCGTCGTCCTCACCGAAAACAAAGGTGTGACGACAGCCGACCCGCTCGGCGACCTCACGCAACGCCGGGTCCACGAGGAGTACCTCGGCGCCGCTGTGCTCGACGATGTACGCGACCTCCGTGGCCGTCAGCCTGAAGTTGACGGGCACCAGGACACGACCGAACCCGCTCACTCCGTAGAAGCAGGTCAGCAGCCGCGACGAGTTCTGGGACAACACGGCCACCCTCGCACCGACCGGGAGGCCCAGCGCGTCGAGTGATGCGGCGAGCGAATTCGCCCGTGCCGCGAGCTGGCTGTACGTGATCGGCTCCCAGGCGACCGGGGCAAGCGGGTCGTCGTGGATCGCCGTGCGTTCAGGGAAGACCGTGACCGCCCGATCGAGGAAGTCATTGATCGTCAGGGGATAGAACATCGCTACTCCGCGGGGGCTGATTCGAACCTTGTCGGACCCACGCTACGGAGTAATTGGACTAAAGACAAGACCCATAGACCTTATTCGCCACAGGCGAGCGTGGCGACCAAGTCCGGAACCCCGAATGCAGTAGCCTGCGGCTTGACGAGGAGGTGTCAGTGTCCGAGCACCCGAACCTGGGGCCGATCCGGCAGATCGCCGCGCACGAACTGGTCCTGGACCAGATCAGGCGCTCGATGGACTCCGGACAATTCCGCCCGGGAGATCGATTGCCCGCCGAGCGGGATCTCGCCGAGATGCTCGACGTTTCCCGCACCACTGTCCGCGCTGCCATCGCCGTACTCGAGCGCGAAGGCCGCATCTCGGTGCGCCGCGGCCGGGGTGGTGGGTTCTTGGTACTCGAACCGACCTACGACGCCGTCGAGGCCAGGCAGGACCTGAAGCGCAACAAGGTGGCTGTGCGAGACGCCTTCGACTACCGGGTCATCGTCGAGACTGGGGCGGCCAAGCTCGCCGCAGAGCGCCGCAAGGCGGCCGACCTGCCGAAGCTGGCAGATCTCGTCACCCGCATGGACGACGCGATCAAGGCGGGGCGCGAGGACGATTCGACCAGACACGTCACGGAGTTCCAGCTCCTCGACTCCGCGTTCCACCTGGGCATTGCCGAGGCCTCTGGCAACCAACAGCTGCTGGAGGCCGTCGCCCAGGGACGGCAGCGGATGTGGCTGCCCGTAGGCGCGATCTTCGGCCACATCGAGGACAACGCCAACGACCACCACGCCGAGATCCTGAGCGCGATCCGCGCCAAGGACGCCGACGCCGCGGCCTCGGCGATGGCTGCGCACATCAACGAGACGCGCCACACGATCGAATCGTGGCTGAGCCGCTGACGGGTGTCGCGATCGGCCGACGTGCCGAGACACGGTCCGGGCTCAACCCATGTTGGTGAGCCATCCGCCGTCTACGACGAGGTCGGTGCCCGTCACGAAAGAAGCGCCGTCCGACAGCAGGTAGCGGACGGCGGAGCACACGTCGGCCGTCGTACCCACGCGCCGGAGAGGCACACGGGCCGCCATCGAAGATTCTCGCTCGGGATCGTTCTCGTAGATGCCGGCGATCATGGGCGTCACGATCGCGCCGGGACACACCGTGTTTGAGCGAATGCCGTCGGGGCCGTACTGCGCGGCCAGCGCCCGCGAGAGACTAATCAATCCGGCCTTCGAGACCTGGTACGCATCGAGCGAGCCGTCAGCGACGCGGAGGCCCGCGATGCTCGCGATGTGCACCATGACGCCGGCCCCATGCGCACGCATCACCGGCAACACGGCTCGGGCCATGAGCATCGAACCGGTCAGGTTGATCTCCAGAACCCGCTTCCATGCCTCAGGAGTGATGTCCGCGATGGATCCGTCGGCCAGAGGCGGCGGGGGGAGCCCGGGATCCGTGAACCAAGCCACTCCGGCGGCGTTCACGAGCATGTCAACGGTGCCGGCGGCCGACGCCCCCTGAGCGATGGCGACTGCGCGCGGCCCAGCCGCCGGATCCGAGACGTCGGCCCGCAGGAAGGTCACGGCTGGAGGAAGTCCAGCTGGCGGCTCCTTCACGTCAACCGCCACCACGTGGGCACCCAGGACTGACAGGTCCTGCGCGATGGCGAGCCCCATCCCCCCACCCGCGCCAGTGACAACAGCCGTACGGCCTGCGAACTCGCTCATCGGCCATCCCCGAGGTGGCGACGCAGGTGGTTCGCGACGACGGAGACCGCCACGGAGGCGTCGTCGAACAGCTGCGGGAACTGGATGAAGCCGTGGATCATCTCCTCGAAGTGCCGATGCTCGGTGGGCACACCCTGCTTCTCGAGCCGACCGACCAAGGCGGTCGCCGACGCCGCCAAGGGGTCGTAGCCAGCGGTGATCACGAGGGTCGGCGGCAGCGCCGTCAGGTCCGCATCGAGAGGTGACGCGTAGGCGGAGACAGCATCCTCGGGAGTGAGGAAGTAGGCGTCCTTGTGCCACTGGACCTCGTCCCGGAAGAGGACGTAGCCCTCCAGGTCCAGGTCGAACCCGCGATCCAGGTCGAAGGTCGTCGCAGGGTAGATGAGTACCTGGCAGGCGAACTGCGGGCCATCGTCGTCCCGGGCGAGCAGACTGGTGGCGGCCGCCAGGTTTCCGCCCGCACTGTCGCCAGCAACGGCGATCCTGGAGGCGTCGATCTGCAGTTCCTCGGCGTGGGCCACTGCCCATGTCAGCGCCGCGTAGCAGTCATGGGGCGCGACCGGGAACTTGAACTCGGGTGGTCGACGGTAGCCGACACTGATCACCGCACATCCCGCAGCATTGGCGATGGCCCGACACAAACCGTCGTGCGAGTCGATGCTCCCCATCTGCCAACCTCCCCCGTGCAGGTACACGAGGACTGGTAGCCGACCGTCGGCCTGCGGTCGGTAGAGCCGCACCGGGATCTGGTCCTCGCCCGAGACTGCGAGGTGGTCCTCCACCGAAGCGACGACTTCGATGGGCAGCGTGGCGAAGAGCCGCTCGAAGTTTGCGCGCGCGACCTCAATGGGCAGCAGATGGCTGTTGGGCTGGTCACTGGACGCTGCGTCATCGAGCAATTGCTGGGCGACAGGATGGATTGGCATCGGACCTCAGGTGTCTTCTGAGACCAGACAGAACATCTGATCTAATGGTTCGGTCTTTAGACCTGAAGGTAGATTCTTGACCACACCCCTGTCAAACCGGTTCCGCCGACTCCATCCACGTTGGCACCTCGAGTGAGCCGAGCCACCACTCGCTGTCAGGCTGTGGCGAGGCCCCCGACCCGTCGACACCGGAATCCTCGCCGCGGGCGGCGCTCCAACTCCTGGCGAGCTGAACTGGAGCGCCACCACCCCGTCAGTGCCGGACCCCGCCTCGACCATGAGGGGCAGCACCTGCTCGCGGAACATGGGGAGCTCCTCGTTGGGATCGATCATCCCCACGATCATGCCGCCCATCCCGGCATCGTTGAGCTCTTCATGCCCTGCACGGCCTGCTCAGGGGTCCCCACGAGCGGATAGCCGCCCCAGCGCCGACGAACCGCTCGGACAGCTCGCGGGCGTGCTCGAAGGACTGACTGGCTCCTGACAGGGCGATCTTCAGGATTGCCACTCCGCTCCGCCCACATTCCCGCGTCCCCCACCCGACATCCAAACAACGAAGTGCCACACAGACCCGTGAATCACCTGTACCGGCGCAGGCGCGTGAGCGCGTCGGGCGAAGCCCGACACGATGGCAGTGGAGTCGCTAGCCCGCCTCGTTGACTACTGAAGGAATTGCTGGACGACCCTGTGGGTGTTGCTCCCGCAGTGGCGGACCTCTTCGTCGAGGTCTTCGTCGCGACGAACGCCCAGCGCCATCTCGAGGATGTCATCGTTGCCGTAGGCGTCGCGCAGCAACAGCTCGAACGTGGCCGCATCTGCATTCGCCAGTCCGAGCGACCGGGCCAGCTCAGCAATGTCCGGGTAGTCGCGCTCTCTCATCGCGACCATCTTCATCGCCAGGATGTGCTCGAGCGGAGCGAACTCCACGTGGAGTCCGGGCGCCGTAGACGGCGTCTGGGGCGGTCGTGGTGGGATCCACGGCGCTGAGCTCGGATTGAGCCACGTCGGCGGTAGCCCGTGTTGCCGGGCGATCACCGCCGCCTCGTCGTACACAGCCGGGTCGGTGGCCAGCGCGTCCACGTCGAGGGTGAGCCGACGCTCGCTGATGGTGAGGGCGATCGCGGCACCTCCCACGACGTACAGGCCGGCTGAGATACCGCGCTCTGCCAACTGACTGTCGAGTTCGGCAAGCAGCGCACGGAGACGGTCGCGGTCGAGCTCGATCGGAGTGCTCATGCGGTGATCAGGTCGCGTTGGGCGATGTAGATTCCGCGCTCGGCAAGCCACTCGGGCGTCGCCTCGCGGATGTCGGTCTCCTCGAGCAACAGGTTCGGCATGACCCACTCGTGCGTTGCGCGAAATTCAGTCCACGCCGGCGGCGTCCGACCGGACGCCGCGAACTCGTGCGCAATGAGGGCTGCGAGCAGCCCGTCCCACTTCTCCTCGCCCGTGGTCGACGGGCGGCTCTCCCACGCAGCTGCAGGCTCCCCCGGATTGTCGAGCATCGCGCGAACCTGGTCTCGGGCCTGGGTGACGACCTTGAAGGCCCATCGATCATCGCCCTCTCCGATCGCGTCCTTCAGCGCCTGCCGGGTGCTTTGCGGTGTCATCCATCCGCGCTCGTTTGCTTCGCCCAACGCAGCACCTTGGCGCAGCGCTCGGAGGAAGAACGCGGCAGACGGGCTGACCGTGCCGTTCAGGTACGACGACAGACGTGAGTGTGAGGTCCCCAGGGCTGCGGCGAAGCCGCGCAGACTGAGTCCGCTGAGGCGTAGCGCTTCGCGCAACTGCCTCGCGACATCCCCACTGTCCGCGTCCATGGCCACCTTCCCTCCTAGCCCATGGTACCCGATCAGATACCAACGGCCACCGGGTCGATCTGCACCTTGCCGCTCGCTCCGCACACCCGAAAGCCCACACTCAAATGCAGAAAGCCCACGTCCTATGACGTGGGCTTTCGTATCTGAATCGATTTGCGCGCCTGTAGGGATTCGAACCCCAAACCTTCTGATCCGTAGTCAGATGCTCTATCCGTTGAGCTACAGGCGCTCATCGCTTGCGCGACCGGACGAGAATAGCCGAGGGCACGGGTCGATG
>JAKFEI010000189.1:0-6768 GCA_036675765.1 Nocardioides sp.
TCGGTCCGTACGTCGACGGTCACCTCGCCACGGATGCCGTGGGGCTTGCCGATCCGGCCGACGACGACGTCAATGCTGTCCACGGGTCCGAGGCTATTGCGTGTGCCCCGGGAACGCCGAACGGGCGCCTCCCGTGAGGGAGACGCCCGTCCAGATGAATCAGTTCAGCGCCTGTCGGTGTCGACGAAGTCGACCCGGGTGCCGCTGTTGCCGGAGATCGCGGAGATCACCGTGCGGAAGGCAGTCGCCGTGCGACCGCTCCGACCGATCACCTTGCCGAGGTCATCGGGGTGAACCCGGACCTCGAGCACCGAACCGCGGCGCAGCTGCTTGTCGCGCACGACGACGTCATCGGGGTGGTCAACCACTCCGCGGACGAGGTGCTCCAGCGCGTCGGCGAGCATCTGCTCAGGCCTCGGTGGTGGCTTCGGCAGCGTCAGCGGCCGGAGCTTCCTCGGCGGGGGCCTCGGCAGGGGTCTCGGCGGGCGCCTCGGCGGCGGCCTCCTCGACCTTCTCCTCGACCTTGTCGTCCTTCTTCGCGGCCTTCTTCTTGGCGGTCGTGGCAGCGGCCTTGGGCTCGCTGGCGACCTCCTTGAGGGCCTCGTTGAAGATGTCGAGCTTGGCGCGCTTGGCTTCCTTGACCTTGAGGGTGCCCTCGGCGCCGTCAATGCCCTTGAACTTCTGCCAGTCACCGGTGATCTTGAGCAGGACCTCGACGGCCTCGGTCGGCTGCGCGCCGACACCCAGCCAGTACTGCGCCCGGTCGGAGACGACGTCGATGAACGACGGGTCTTCCTTGGGGTGGTACTTGCCGATCTCCTCGATCACGGCGCCATCGCGCTTCTTGCGCGAGTCGACGATGACGATGCGGTACTGCGGAACCCGGACCTTGCCCAGGCGCTTCAAACGAATCTTGACGGCCACGTTTGTGGTGTCTCCTTGACGATGTGTGGTGGGTGAGGCGCGGACTACCAGGTGGGGACACCGGGGCCCGGACTCGGATGGGTTCCACGCAGGCGGTTGAGAGGGACCGACGTCGCAGAACTCAGCCACCAAGTCTGCCAGATGACCGGCGGCCTTCACGAATCGGCTGACAGGTGGTCAGCCAGGGCGGACGCGATCTCGTGCCCGGGCCCGTCGAAGCTCGTGTAGGCCGGCGAGGTGTTGGCCTCCCAGCAGTACCAGCGACCGTCGCTCCCGAAGCGGAGGTCGATGCCGGCCAGCTCCAGCCCCAGGGTCCGCGCGAGGGCGTGGCAACGCGTGGCGACGGGTGCGGGGAGGTCTGCCGGTTCGAGGGTGAAGCCGCCGTAGCGGTAGTCGACGGCCTGGGAACGGACCCGGTGGGCGAACAGCCGCTGACCGACGACGTGGACGCGGTACTCCACCCCCGCCACGAACCGCTGGAACTGGGTCGGGCACCAGCGCACGGCACCGAGATCATCGTCAGGCCCCACGATCCGGACGATGCTGCGGGTCCCGCTGATCGACTTCACGATCACCTGGCCGTGCTGGGCGACGAACGCCTCCGCGGCGTCCGGATCGGTGGTGAGCAGGGTCTCGGGTACGGCGAACCCGAGCCGCTCGATCACGGCGGACTGGCGAGGCTTCGAGTGATTGCTGAGTCCGGCCGAGGGGCGGTTGACGACCCGTACGTGGTCAGGCACGGCCTCGGCCCATTCCCGCAGGCCGAAGGACAGCCGGGCGAGACGGTCGTGCTCGGCAGCATCGACGGCGTCGCCGAGGTCGTAGGAACGGAGGTACACCCCGCGCAGGTTCTGGACCGGGACCTCGAGGTCGCCGACCCGCAGCGCGAGCCGGTCGCCGACCGGCTCCACCGTGACGCGCTCGCAGGAGGCCTGGTCGAGGAACAGGTGGGGGGTGCCGCGGTCGGCCAGCGCCTGGCGGACGTTCTCGAGGGGCGCGTCCGAGCGCAGCCCGTAGAGCACGATCACGCCGCCACCTCCCCCACCAGGTCACGCACCGCCGACCGCACCTCGGCGCTGCGCACCACCGGTGCCGGAAGAACGGCCTCCAGGTGCGGCGGCGCCGTGGCTGCGCGGCGAGCGACCACGGCCGAGAGGAGTGGGACGTCGTACGACGCAGCCATGGCGGACAGGCGGCGGGACAAGGACTCGTCGATGTCGCAGGTGGCCGATCCACCGACGCGGAAGACCCGGTCGCCGACGACGGTCACCAGCGCGCGCGGGGACTCCGCGTCCTCATCGGTGACGAGCGGCAGTCCCGCGGCCGCGGCCCACGCCGCGGCGGGCGGGCACGGCCCCGCCAGGCTCGCGTACGACGGCACGACCAGGCAGCGCTGTTCGAGGGTCGTGAGCCAGTGGCCCAGGAAGGACGTCATCTCCGAGGCGACGTACTCGCGGTGCTCGGGAGCGATCCAGGTGAGGTCTTCGGCCTCCACGTTCGCGAGCAGGCTGACCAGGCAGCGCACCCGGCCGGTCGCGAACGGTTCGCCGTCTGCGACCCCACGGCCGACAGCCGGGCCCGCCCCGAAGGACGGGCCGGCAGCCAGCTCCCAGCCCGGCAGCGAAAGGTCCGCCGGGGTGAGCAGGCGTGCGCCCGCCCACCCCGCGGCCAGCGCTGCCGCGCCGGGGTCCTGCTGGGAGGCAAGGACCAGGATCACGACGGTCCGTTGCCGTTGGACGAGGCGAGAGCCGCGTCGACCACTTCGCTCGACACGTCCGGCCGGTCCTCGGCCTCGACGAACGGGCTGCCGAGGCTGCCCACGCGCTTCTCGATCCGGTCCAGTCGCTCGAGGACCTCCTTCATGCCGTCGACCTCGTCGAGCACCGGGTTCACCAGGATCTCGCCGGGGTTGAAGATGTCGTCGATCTCGCGGCCGGCGATCTTGTAGTCGTCGATCTCGCGGATCTCCTTGACCCGCTTCTCGACGAGCACGTTGTCGCGCACGTGCTTGACCAGGTCGTTCTCGAAGTACCGCTTGACCACCCGGCGAGCGGCGATCAGTGCAGCGTGGACGTCGATCCGGCCGTAGCCCATCTGGTTGTTCCAGGTGCCGTTCGGGTGACCAGAAACGTTGGCGTAGGGCACGGTGCCGACCTTGGCTGCGGTCTTCTCGATGATGTTGCGGACCGCCACGTTGCTGAGCGAGGAGTTCCGCGAACGGATCAGCGCCGCCAGGGCCGCGACGTGCGGGGTCGCCGCAGAGGTCCCGTTGAAGGTGCCCGTGTAGGCAGTACCGGTGTAGCCGCTGCTGCCGAGACGGTCCGTGCTCGGGATCCGGACACCGGGAGCGACGACCGACATCTGCGGGCCGTAGTTGGACCCCCAGCCCTCACCGTCCGGGCTGCTCGGGGACTTCCGGTTGTCGGCCTGGTCGCTGGCGCCGACCGCGATGACCAACGGGTTGGTCGCCGGGTAGGTGATGCCGTTGAGGGTGTTCTGGTTGTGCGTGGCGACGCACAGGATCATCCCTGCGTTGTGGGCCTCCTGGATCGCCGGATCGATGACCGCGGCGCTCCAGGCGTTCCACCCGAAGCTCATCGAGACCACCTGGGCACCCTGGAGCCGGGCGTAACGAAGACCCGCCGCGACCTCCGTGTCGGTCCACCGGTCGAACGCGATCGGCAGCAGGCGGCAGCCGCCGGCGAGACCCGCCACACCGACCGCGTTGCCCGTCCGCGCAGCAACGATGCCTGCGCACGGCGTGCCGTGGTTGCCGGTGGGAGCACCCGTGCCCGACATGGTGCCGAGGTTGATGCCGTTGTGCAGGAACGCACCGACCAGGTCGGGGTGCCCCAGCTCGACACCCTCGTCGAGGATGGCGACGGTGACGGCGGACGAGCCCATCGTGAGGTCCCAGCCGGACGTCCCGGTGCCACCGGCGCCGATCTGGCGCAGGTTCCACTGGTCGACGTACATCGGGTCGTTGGGCGTGTGGGCGACCGGGACGCGCAGCGGCACCCACTCCAGACGCACCTCCACCTCGCGGCCGAGCGCGGCGGTGATCCGGTCCGCCAGGTCGTACGCCGGCGTCGCTGCCGGGTCCACGACCTTGAAGTAGTCGAGCTCGCCGAGCAGGGACGAACGGACTTCGTCGCGCTGGAGGCCGAGGGCCTCGACCGCAGCCAGGTCCTCGGGCGTCGCCACGTCGGCGTCGAGCAGGACGACGGCGTCCGCGGCCGGGGAGAGCTCCTCGGCACCGGCACCGAAGTCGGCGGTGTAGACCGGCGAGGACCAGGCGACCGAGCCACCGCTGGTCGCGGCGTCGATGGCGTCCGTGTCGACGGCCGAACCGTCCGCGGTCCGCGCGAACACGAAGTCCTGTCCCGCGTTGACGGGCTGCTTGTCGGCAACGGCGCCGTCGGAGGCATCCGCCACCGCGCGTTCGGCGGTGCCTTCGCCACCCTCGGCAACGAGCCCGAGGGAGGCGAGTACGTCGCCCTGGCCACCGGCCACGGGCGTGGACCGCGGCGCGAGCAGGACGCGGTCCGGGTTCAGCGAGAGCGGGACACCGGACGGGTGGGCCAGGTTGTCGGGAAAGCTGGGCATGGTGATCTCCTCCAGGGACGGGAGTGACTTGTGCCACTCACCGTGAGGAGGCCCTACCAGCCGTCCTGATACATCCCGATCGGATCATTGCCCGAAGGGGTCAGCTGACGACCTTGCCCCGCAGCACGACGTACGACGGCTCGGCGAGCACCGACAGGTCCGCGACCGGGTCGCGCGGGTAGACCACGAAGTCGGCGGGGTCGCCCTCGTCGAGTCCGGGATTCCAGCCGAGCCAGGCCCGGCCGCGCCAGGAGGCGGCACCCAGGACGTACTCGGCCGGCAGGCCCATCTCCACCATCGCGCGGATCTCCTCGTGCAGGACCCCGTGGCGGGTCGACCCGCCACCGTCGCTACCGACGTAGAGGGACACCCCGGCGTCGTACGCATTCATGAGGACGTCGCGGCGGGCGCGGTGAAGGGACTCCATCGTTGCGGCGTACGTCGGAAACTTGTTGCGTCCGGCGTCGGCGAATCCGGCGAGCTTGTCGGTCTGCAACACCGTCGGCACCAGCGCGACGCCGCCCGCGACCATCCGGGCGATGTGTTCCTCGGTGAGGCCGGTGCCGTGCTCGATGCAGTCGATGCCGGCGTCGAGCAGCGGCGACACCGCGTCCCTGCCGAAGCAGTGAGCGGTCACCTTCGCCCCGTGCGCGTGCGCGACCGCGATCGCCGCGGCGACGGCGTCATCGGGGAACGACGGCACCAGGTCCCCGGCGTCACGGGAGATCCAGTCACCGACCAGCTTCACCCACCCGTCGCCGGCCTGCGCCTGCTCACCCAGCGCGCCGGGAAGGCCGTCGGGCTCGACCTCGGCGCCGTAGTTCTGGATGTAGCGACGCGTGCGCGCGACGTGGCGTCCGCAGCGGATCAGTCGCGGCAGGTCCTCCCGTTGATGCACCCAGCGGGTGTCGGCCGGGGAACCGCAGTCGCGGAGCAACAGGACACCGTTGGCCCGATCGGCCAGGGCCTGCTCCTCGATGGCCTCCTCGGAGACCGCTCCCCCGTCCTCGAGCCCGAGGTGGTTGTGGGCGTCGACCAGCCCGGGCACGATCCAGCCCTCGCCGACCGACTCCGCGCCGGACGGCCGTTCGTAGGTGATCTTGCCGTCGAGGACGAACACCTCCCGCACGTCACCGTCGGGCAGGACCGGACCGGAGAACCTCAGCGCGCTCACGTGTCCGACGCTACCAATCCGAGACGTGCGTCAGAGGCGGGAGAGCAGCCAGGTGGGTGAGAGTGTCGTGGCACCCGCGCCGTGCACGCGGGCGTCGAGCGCGCGATCGGCAGTCACCACCACGACCCGGCCGCCCTTCGCGGCGGCCTTCTCGACGGCCTTGCGGGCTTCCTCGACGATGGTGGCGTCGCCGTCCTTCGGAGCATGGACGGTGCGCACGTGGGCGTCGCGGCCGGCGCGCACGCCGCCCTTGGCCTGCCCTTCGAGCACGAGTACGACGACGTCGTACTCGATGTCGGCGACGAGCAGCTCGTCGTGCAGCCGCAGGGCCGCGCCGGCGCGGTCCTTCCACCAACCGTCAGGCCGGGCACCCACGACGTTGGCACCGTCGACGATCAGCGTGCTGGTCACGTCAGGCTCATTTGAGGAACTTGGAGAAGTCCTTCGGGAGCTCCAGCTGGGCGGCAGCGGCTTCGTAGTCGATGTCCTCGCCGATGCCGAACGGGTTCGGCTTCGCCTCGGCCGCCTTCGCCTTGGCAGCGGCGGCTTCCTGCGCGGCCTTGGCCGGGTTGCCGGACTTGCGCTGGCCGCCCTTCGCCTTGGTCTTCGCCTTCTGCTTGGCCGTGACGCGCTTGCTACCGGCGCCGGCACCCATGCCCGGCATCCCCGGCATTCCGGGCATGCCGCCACCGCGGGCCATCTGCATCATCATCTTGCGGGCCTCGAAGAAGCGGTCGACGAGACCGTTGACGTCGGTGACGGTGCGGCCCGAACCCTTGGCGATACGGGCGCGGCGGGAGCCGTCGATGACCTTCGGGTTGGCGCGCTCGGCCGGCGTCATCGAGCGGATGATCGCCTCGACCCGGTCGATCTCGCGCTCGTCGAAGTTGTCGAGCTGCTCGCGGATCTGGCCCATGCCGGGGAGCATCTTGAGGATGCTCGTCATCGAGCCCAGCTTCTTCAGCTGCTGCATCTGCGACAGGAAGTCGTCGAGGGTGAAGTCACCGTCGCTGAGCTTCTGCGCAGCCTTGAGCGCCTCTTCCTGGTCGAAGGCCTTCTCCGCC
>JAKFEI010000190.1:0-6767 GCA_036675765.1 Nocardioides sp.
GAGCATGAGCACGAAGCACCGGCTGCTGGTCGTCGAGGACGACGCGGTCATCAACCAGGCCCTGTCGGACCGGCTCGAGGCCGAGGGGTACGACGTGGTCCGGGCCTGGGACGGCCCGGGCGCCGTGGCGGCCTTCGCCGAGCACGAGCCGGACCTGGTGGTGCTCGACGTCATGCTCCCCGGGTACGACGGCCACGAGGTGTGCCGCCGGATCCAGGCCGAGCGTCCGGTGCCGGTGATCATGCTGACCGCCCGCGCGGAGGAGTCCGACGTGCTGGTCGGCCTCGGGGTCGGGGCCGACGACTACCTGACCAAGCCGTTCCGGATGCGCGAGCTGGTCGCGCGGATCGGCGCCCTGCTGCGGCGGGTCGAGCGTGCGGCCGAGCTGGTCGGGCGGCGTCCCCTCCTCCTCGGCGCGCTCCGTGTCGACCCGGCAGCCCGGCGGGTGTGGCGCGACGACGACGAGATCCACCTGACACCGACCGAGTTCGACCTCCTGGTCTGCCTCGCCGCCAGCCCGGGCACGGTGGTCACCCGCGACAAGCTGATGGCCGAGGTCTGGGGCTGGCCCGGCGCCTCCGGAACGCGCACCGTCGACAGCCACGTGAAGGGCTTGCGCGCCAAGATCGGGGCCGATCTCGTGCGCACGGTCCACGGTGTCGGCTACGCCCTCGAGACCGGGACCTGATCGTGACCACGCAGCCGCTCGCCCCGATCGCCTCGCTCAAGGTCAAGCTCGGCCTGCTGGTCGCAGTGAGCGCCACCGTGGCCGCCGTGATCGCCAGCCTGGGGCGCACCGCCGGTGTCTCGGCATGGCTCAGCGTCCCGGTCACCGTCGTGCTCGCGCTCGCCGTCACGCAGCTGCTCGCCGTCGGGATGACGTCACCGTTGCGCCAGATGACCGCAGCGGCGGGGCGGATGGCGACCGGCGACTACGCGGTCCGGGTGGACGACGGATCCAGTGACGAGGTCGGCCGGCTCGCGCGCGCCTTCAACACCATGGCCCGCGACCTCGCCGACGTCGACCGGCAGCGCCGCGAGCTGGTCGCCAACGTCTCCCACGAGCTCCGCACCCCGCTGGCGGGGTTGATCGCGCTGCTCGACAACCTCGTGGACGGCATCGCACCCCGCGACCCCGCGTCGCTGGAAGCCGCGCTGCGCCAGGCCGAGCGGATGAGCAACCTGGTCGAGGACCTGCTCGACCTCGCCCGCGTCGACGCCGGCCGGGCACCCCTCAGCCCGGAGCCGGTCGACGTGTCCGCGCTGCTCGCCGACGCGACCGCGGAGGCCCGGGTCCTCGGTCGTGCCGTCGAGTACGACGTCGATGTCTCCGCGGACCTGACCGTGCTCGCCGATCCGGCGCGACTGGGCCAGTTGGTCGCGAACCTGCTCGACAACGCGTCGCGGCACAGCCCCGCCGGGGGCACCGTCCGGGTGGTGGCCTCACGGCACGGCGACCGGGTGCGCCTGGAGGTGCATGACCAGGGACCGGGGCTCGCCGCCGCCGACCGGGACCGGGTCTTCGAGCCGTTCGGCACCCTCCGGGAGACCGAGGGCGGTGGCGGCACCGGACTCGGCCTCGCCATCGCCCGCTGGGTGACCGACCTGCACGGCGGCCGCATCCGGTTCGTCGACCCCGAGGACGGCGTCGGCGCCCGGGTCCAGGTGGAGCTGCCCCTGACGCCACCCGACCGGCCCCGCGCCGACGTACTCCCCTCGCCCGCCCCACCCGACCATCCCCAGGAGGACCTCGTGACGAACCCACCCCCCAGCGCCCCACCGGCTCCGCCGACTCGGCCGGCCACGACGGCCGCGTCGGGTCCGTGGACCGCCGCCCCGGCCCAGGTCGCAGCTCGCCCGCTGCTCGACGACCTCTTCGGCACCCTGTGGACCGACCGCGGAACACCTGGTCGACTCGGTCTCCTCGCAGCGGCTCTCGGCGTGGGTCTGTTCGCTGCCCTGGTGTTCCCCGAGCGCTCACTCGGACTGGGCACCAGCCTGGTGTTGCTGGCCGCAGGTGCCGTGGTGATGACCGCCAGCACCCGGCGCCGCGAGCCGTTCACGATGACCTGCGGCGCGTTGTGCGTCCTGCTGGCGCTGGTGCCGACCGTGCGCGACGCCGAGTGGATCTCCGTCCTCTGCGTGCTCGTCGGCGGAGCCCTCTGCATGGTCGCCCTGACCGGCGGCCGTTCGGTGAGCGGGTTCCTGCTCTCCGGGATCGCCTGGCCACTGGCCGGCCTGCGCGGCCTGCCATGGCTGGGCCGGTCCATCGGGCGGCTGACCGGGCTGGGACAAGGCGCGGCCCTGCTGCGGACCCTGGTCTGGTCCTTCCTCGGACTGATCGTCTTCGGGCTGCTCTTCGCCTCCGCCGACGCCCTCCTCGCACAGTGGGTCGACGCGCTCCTGCCCGAGCTCACCGTCGACCTCTTCGTGGCGCGGATCTTCGTGGCAGTCGCGGTCACGGCAGCGGTCCTCGGGGCGTCGTACCTCGCCCTGAACCCGCCCCACGTGGACCGCTCCACCGGCCACCGCCCGGTCACGCACCGCTACGAGTGGCTGGCGCCGGTCGCCGTCGTGATCGCCGTCTTCGCGGCGTTCCTCGCCGCCCAGGCGACCGTGGTCTTCGGTGGCCACGACTACCTGCGTCGTACGACGGGACTGACGTACGCCGACTACGTGCACCAGGGCTTCGGCCAGCTCACCGTGGCGACGGCGCTGACCCTGCTCGTCATCGCCGCGGCCGGACGCAAGGCACCACGCGAGACCGTGGCCGACCGCGCCTGGCTGCGCGGGTCACTGGGCCTGCTGTGCGTCCTGACCCTCGTGGTCGTCGCCTCGGCGCTGCACCGGATGGCGCTCTACCAGGAGGCCTACGGCTTCACCCGGCTGCGCCTGCTGGTCGACGTGTTCGAGGGTTGGCTGGGGCTGGTCGTCCTGGCCACGATGGTCGCCGGGATCGCGCTGAACGGCGCCTGGGTGGCGCGCTTCGCCCTCGTGAGCGGTGCCGTCGCCGTCCTCGGCATCGCGGCACTCAACCCCGACGCCTGGATCGCGCGGCACAACCTCGACCGCTACGCCGACGACGGCAAGGTCGACTGGACCTACCTCCAGGGACTCTCGGAGGACGCCGTACCCGTCCTCGACGACCTGCCGGCGGCGGAGCGAGCCTGCGTGCTCTTCGGCCGCGAGGTGCAGGACGACGACTGGCTGGAGTGGAACCTCGGCCGCGACCGCGCCAACCTGGCGTCCGCCGACATCCCCCGCAGCGACGACGCGGTGTGCCCAGCGGTGGAATGATCGGACGGTGGCCGCCACCGAGCACGTCGAGCTGGGTCGGGCCGCCCTGCGCGTCGGGGATGCGACCAGCGCACGGGCGGAGTTCGGACACGGTGAACCCACGCCCGAGGTGCTCGAGGGCCTGGCCGCGGCGTCCTACGTGCTGGCGGAGTACCCACGGGCGATCGAGGAATTCGAGCGCGCCTACGCCGGTCACCGCCTGCAGGGTGACGGCGCCGGCGCCGCCCGCGTGGCCCGGACCCTGGGCTACATGTACGGCACGACCGCGGGCGACTGGGCGGTGGCCAACGGATGGATCGCGCGGGCCAAGACCCTGCTGGGGCAGCTGCCGCAGTCGAGTGAACGGGGATGGGTGGCCCTGACCGAGGGCATGTTCGCCGAAGCCCGCGCCACGAAGGAGACCGCCTTCCGCACCGCCATCGAGATCGGGCGCGACACCGACGACCGGAACCTCACGTTCGCGACCATGTCCTACCTCGGCGCGAGCCTCGTCCACGGCGATCACACCGAGGAAGGCATGGTGTTGCTCGACGAGGCGCTCGCGGCGGTCGCCGGTGGCGAGGTCGAGGACTTCATCATCATCGAGGAGATCTTCTGCCAGCTGTTCTCCGCGTGCGAGTACGCCCAGGACGTGCACCGGGCCGAGCAGTGGATCCGGGTCGGTGAGCAGATCGCCGAGCGGCGTGGGCTGCCGGCGGTGAGTGCCTACTGCCACACGCACTACGGCGGCATCCTGACGGCTGCCGGCAGGTGGCCCGAAGCGGACGCGGCCCTCACCGAGGCGGTGCGGCTGTGGGCCCTGGGCAAGCGCACGCTCAAGGCCGGGGCCCTGATCCGCCTGGCCGACCTGAGGATCAGGCAGGGCCGGTACGACGAGGCGGCGAGCCTGCTCGCGGACCAGAACGACGGCGAGGCCGTACTCCCCCGGGCGGCACTGCACCTCGCACGCGGCGAGTCGACGATCGCCCTGGACCTGCTGAAGCACACGGCCCAGAAGGCAGATCCAGCCAGCAGCGCGTGCGTCCCGCTGCTGGCGCAGCTCGTCGAGGCGCAGCTGGCCTGCGGCGAGGACCCACAGCAGACGATCGCGGATCTCGCGGCGTGCGTCGAGACCCACCGGACGCCGTACACGACAGCATTGGTGGCACTCGCCCGCGCTCACGCCGCGCAGGACGATCCGCGGGTGTGGCTGCGGGACGCGCTGGACGGCTTCACCCGGACCCAGTTGCCGTTCGAGATGTCGTTGTGCCGCCTCGACCTCGCCCGGGCCTGTCGCCAGGAGAGTCCCGAGGTCGCCGTTGCCGAGGCGCGCGCCGCGCTGGCCGTCTTCACGAAGCTCCAGGCCGCGCGGTACGTCGACGCCGCTTCCGCCGTGCTGCGTGAGCTCGGCCAGAAGGTCGCTCCGCCGCGATCCTCCGGGCAGGTGCTCACCAAGCGCGAGAGTGAGGTGCTCCAGTTGTTGGGAGACGGGCTCTCCAACCCCGAGATCGCCGAACGGCTCTTCATCAGCCGCAAGACCGTCGAACACCACGTCGGCAACCTGCTGCTCAAGCTCGGCCTCCGCAACCGCGCCGAGGCCACCGCCTACGCCGTTCGACGAGAACCAGCCGGCAACTGAGGGAGTTCCCCGATACCCGTCTCCCCTCGGCCAGCGACGGTGGCGTGAAGGCCCGAATCCGCGCCCCACCGCCCGTCCGAGGAGAAGCCATGAGTTACGACGCCATCGTCATCGGAGCCCGCGCCGCGGGGTCACCGACCGCCATGCTGCTGGCCCGCAGGGGCTACCGCGTGCTCGCCGTCGACCGCGCGACGTTCCCGAGCGACACCCTCTCGACGCACATCGTCCACGCGCCGGGCGTGGCCGCACTCAAGCGGTGGGGCCTTCTCGACGCGCTGCTCGATTCGGGCTGCCCGCCGATCGACGGCTACCGGCTGGACTTCGGTCCGGTCATCATCAGCGGTACCAGCCGACCCGTCGAAGGCACGACCACTGCGTACTGCCCACGTCGGACCGTGCTCGACGCGGTCCTCGTGGCCGGCGCCCGTGCCGCAGGTGTCGAGGTCCGTGAGGACCACAACGTCGATGGCCTCCTCGTCGAGGACGGCAGGGTCGTCGGGATTCGCAGCGGCCAGCACGAGGACCGCGCCCGGATCGTCATCGGGGCCGACGGCCGCAACAGCCACGTCGCCAGGGCCGTCGACGCCGTGGAGTACAACAAGAAGCCGCGTCTGCAGTACTCCTACTACGCGTACTTCAGTGGCCTGCCGACCGACGGGTTCGAGATCTTCATCCGACCCGACCGAGGCTTTGCGGCCGCACCGACGAACCACGGCCAGACCATGGTCGTCGCGGGCTGGCCGTACGCCGAGGCGCAGGCCTACAAGGCCGATGTCGAGGGCAACTTCCTCCAGACCCTGCAGCTGGCGCCCGAGTTCGCGGCGCGCATGGCCAAGGCGACCCGAGAGACGCCGTTCCTCGGCGGAGCCGTTCCGAGCTGGTTCCGCAAGCCGTACGGCGACGGGTGGGCGCTGGTCGGCGATGCCGGCTACAACAAGGACCCGATCACCGGCCAGGGCATCAGCGACGCGTTCCTCGACGCCGAGCGCTGCACCGCCGCGATCCACCAGTGGCTCGGCGAGGGCGAGGACTTCAACGAGGTGATGGGCGCCTGGCACCAGGAGCGCGACACCAGGGACATGCCGATCTACGAGTTCACCGCACAGCTCGCCACTCTCGAGATGCCGCCACCGGAGATGCAGCAGCTCCTCGGCGCGGTGCAGGGGAACCAGCAGGCGATGGACGGCTTCGTCAGCGTCATCTCGGGAGCGGTGTCGCCCGCCGACTACTTCTCCGAGGAGAACGTCGGGAGCATCTTCGCCGCGTCCGCCGCCGCTGCCGACCCGGCGCTGGCCGGGAGCGACCGATGAGGCATTTGTTCATGCCAAGGCCGGTTCTGGGTACAGCGACGACATGGACGAATCAACGACCACCGCGAAGCAGCTCACCCGCAACTGGGACGAACTCCTCCAGGAGATCCGGGTCATCGAGACCGGAGTGCAGATCCTCACCGGATTCCTCCTGACGATTCCGTTCACCCAGCGCTTCAGCGACCTCAATGACTTCCAGCGCGACCTGTACCTCGTGGTGCTGGCCGGTTCAGTGACCACCACGGCCCTGGTGGTGGCGCCCGTGGCCTTCCACCGGGCCCTTTTCCGCAGGCATGCGCGGCGCTGGCTCGTCGAGGCGGCCAACAAGTGTGCCGGCGCCGGCCTGGTCATGATGGCCCTGACAACCAGCGGCGCGATGTTCCTGATCTTCGACGTCGTCGCCGGGGACCTGGCCGGAGGTACGGCGTTGGTCCTCTCCGTGGCGTTCTTCGGCCTGCTCTGGGCCGGCACGCCGTTCGTGTCCAGGCGCCGCGGCGACGACTGAAGGTCGAGGACTAGGAACCAGCGGTCTCCTCGGCGTC
>JAKFEI010000165.1:0-6733 GCA_036675765.1 Nocardioides sp.
AGCTGCGCCTCGAGCACAAGCAGGCCTCGCTCGAGGAGCTCGGCCAGTTGCACGAACCAGTGCTCACGAAGGACGCGATCGCCGGACGCATAAGGCGTCTCCTGGCGATGGCCGACAAGCGTGCCGAGGACCTGGGCGTGCCGGACACCGAGGCGTCGCTGACGCCAGAGATGCTCGCCGGCGACGCCTGAGCGTCCACGATGTGATGCGGGTCACCCCGACGCCCCGACGGCCAAGGGGTGCGGGATAGGGTCGGAAATGACCATTCCCCACCCTCAGGAGGCTCACAGTGACCGTTCGTGTCGGCATCAACGGATTCGGCCGGATCGGCCGTAATTTCTTCCGCGCAGTGCGAGCGAGCGGAGCCGACATCGAAATTGTCGGCGTGAACGACCTCACCGGGAACGCCACCCTCGCGCACCTGCTCAAGTACGACTCGATCCTCGGCCGTCTCGACGCCGAGGTGTCCGCCACTGATGACGCGATCATCGTCGGCGACCAGCAGATCCGCGCCTTCGCGGAGCGCGACCCGGCTGCCCTCGGCTGGGGCGACCTCGGTGTCGACGTCGTCGTGGAGTCCACCGGCTTCTTCACCGACGCCACCAAGGCACGCGCCCACGTCGACGGCGGTGGAGCACGGAAGGTGATCATCTCGGCGCCGGCGACCAACGACGACATCACCATCGTGATGGGCGTGAACCACGAGTTGTACGACCCGGCCGCCCACACCGTGATCTCGAACGCCTCGTGCACGACCAACTGCCTCGCGCCGATGGCCAAGGCGCTCAACGACGGCCTCGGCATCGTCAAGGGCCTGATGACGACGGTGCACGCCTACACCGCCGACCAGAACCTGCAGGACAACATCCACAGCGACCTGCGCCGTGCTCGCGCTGCTGCGATCAACATCGTCCCGACGTCGACGGGTGCGGCGAAGGCGATCGGCCTGGTCCTGCCGGAGCTGAAGGGCAAGCTCGACGGCTACGCGCTGCGCGTGCCGACCCCGACCGGTTCGCTGACCGACCTGACGTTCGAGGCGTCGCGGGAGACCACGGTCGAGGAGGTCAACGCCATCGTGCAGGCGGCCGCCGACGGCCGGTACCTCCGCTACTCCACTGATCCCATCGTGTCCTCGGACATCGTGACCGACCCGGCGTCGTGCATCTTCGATGCTCCGCTCACCAAGGTCATCGGCAACCAGGTCAAGGTCGCCGGCTGGTACGACAACGAGTGGGGCTACTCCAACCGGCTCGCGGACCTCATCGTCCACGTCGGCGCTACGCTCTGACGCTTGTGACTGACTTCAACGGGCTTGGCCCGGACTTCCTCGCGTCCGTCAGCGGCAAGCGGGTTCTGGTCCGCTCGGACCTCAACGTCCCGCTCGACGGCGGACGCATCACCGATGACGGCCGGATCCGGGCCAGCGTGCCGACCATCAAGGCGCTTGCCGAAGCGGGCGCCCGGGTGGTCGTCACCGCGCACCTCGGGCGCCCCGACGGCGCGCCGGACCCGGCGTACTCGCTGGCTCCGGTCGCTGCCCGGCTCGGTGAACTCCTGGGTGCCGCTGTCGCCTTCGCGAGCGACACCGTGGGCACCTCGGCGCAGGAGACCGTTTCCGGGCTGTCTGACGGCGACGTGGCGCTCCTGGAGAACGTCAGGTTCAACGCGGGGGAGACGAGCAAGGACGACACCGTCCGCGGTGTGTTCGCCGACGAGCTCGCTGCCCTCGCTGACGCCTTCGTGTCCGACGGCTTCGGAGTCGTCCACCGCAAGCAGGCCAGCGTGTACGACGTCGCTCAGCGACTCCCACACGCCATGGGCGGGCTGGTCGCCACGGAGATCGACGTCCTGCGTCGCCTGACGGTCAACCCCGAGCGGCCCTACGTCGTGGTCCTCGGTGGTTCGAAGGTGTCCGACAAGCTCGGCGTCATCGACAACCTGCTCGACAAGGCCGACAAGCTGCTGATCGGGGGCGGCATGGTGTTCACCTTCCTCAAGGCCGACGGCCTCGAGGTCGGCAAGAGCCTGCTCGAGGAGGACCAGCTCGACACGGTGCGCGAGTACCAGTCCCGCGCCGCTGAGCTCGGCGTCGAGATCGTGCTCCCGACCGACATCGTCGTCGCGGACAGCTTCGGCGACGAAGCCTCCGCACGCGTGGTTGCCGCCACCGAGATCCCGGCCGATGCATTGGGCCTCGACATCGGGCCCGCATCGGGCGCAGCCTTCGCGGCAGCCCTGGCCGATGCGAAGACGGTCTTCTGGAACGGCCCGATGGGCGTGTTCGAGCAGGCTGCGTTCGCGGAGGGCACTCGCGCGGTCGCCGAGGCGCTCACCCGGGTCGACGGCCTCTCGGTCGTCGGCGGGGGCGACTCCGCGGCCGCCGTACGCACCCTCGGGTTCGACGAGGCGGCCTTCGGCCACATCTCCACCGGAGGTGGCGCGAGCCTGGAGTACCTCGAGGGCAAGGAGCTCCCGGGCATCACGGTTCTCGAAGAGGAAGGTGCCTGAGATGGCCAACAGCGCAGCGCAGGCCGGTCGTACCCCCTTGATGGCGGGCAACTGGAAGATGAACCTCAACCACGCCGAGGCCGTGAACCTGCTGCAGAAGCTGGCCTGGACGCTCTCGGACAAGCGCCACGACTACGGCAAGGCCGAGGTCGCGCTGCTGCCGCCGTTCACCGACATCCGGTCCGTCCAGACCGTGGTGGACGGCGACCGCCTCGCCATCAAGTACGGCGCCCAGGACGTCTCCCCGCACGTCAGTGGCGCCTACACCGGCGAGATCTCCGCGGGCATGCTCGCGAAGCTCGGTTGCTCCTACGTCGTGGTCGGTCACTCCGAGCGCCGGCAGTACCACGCAGAGACGGACGAGCTGGTGAACGCCAAGGCCAAGGCCGCGCTCGACGCATCGATCATTCCGATCGTGTGCGTCGGCGAAGGACTCGAGGTCCGCCAGGCCGGCGAGCACGTGCCGTACACGATGGCGCAGGTCGAGGGATCGCTCGCCGGCCTCAGCAAGAAGCAGGTCGCCAGCCTCGTCATCGCCTACGAACCCGTCTGGGCCATCGGCACGGGCGAGGTGGCCACCCCCGAGGACGCACAGGAGGTCTGTGCGGCCATTCGCGGGCAGGTGCGGGAATCCTTCGGGGACGAGGCTGCCGACGCCGTACGCGTCCTCTACGGCGGTTCGGTGAAGGCCGCCAACATCGCCGGCATCATGGCCAAGACCGATGTCGACGGTGCGCTGGTGGGTGGCGCCAGCCTCGAAGTGGACGAGTTCGGCGGCATCTGCCGGTTTTATGACATGCCGGTGCTGTCCTGATCTCGGCGCTGACGTAGGATTCCCCGCGTGTTGATCAACCTGCTCACCGTTCTGCTCGTCACCGCGAGCCTGCTGCTCATCCTCCTGGTGTTGCTGCACAAGGGACGTGGTGGCGGACTCTCGGACATGTTCGGTGGCGGTGTGTCGAGCTCGCTCGGCGGATCGTCCATTGCTGAACGCAACCTCGACCGCTTCACGGTCGGCATCGGCGTCATCTGGTTCGCGTGTGTCATCGCGCTGGGCCTGTTGCTCGCCTATCAGAACTGACCGAACAACAGGCCTGCCCGACTAGCGGGCTGTCCGAAGGCTTGAGGAGAAAATCCGTTGGCTGGTGGTGGAAACGCGATTCGCGGGAGTCGCGTCGGTGCAGGTCCGATGGGCGAAGCCGAGCGTGGAGAGGCCGCACCGCGGCAGGCAGTGACGTACTTCTGTACGAACAGCCACCGTTCGGTGATCACCTTCTCCGTCGAGGCGAACGTCCCTGAGTCCTGGGACTGCCCGAAGTGTGGCCTGCCGGCTGGTCTGGACTCGGAGAACGCTCCGCCGCCCAACAAGATCGAGCCGTACAAGACGCACCTGGCCTACGTGAAGGAGCGCCGCTCCGACAAGGAGGCCGAGGTCATCCTCGACGAGGCGATCCAGTTGCTGCGCTCGCGCCGCAAGTCGGGCGAGATCATTTTCTGATCGTTCAGAGGTCCCGATGGATCTCCTCCAGAGGGGGGAGATCGTGTCGGTTGAGTCGCACGATCGCGACCACCAGGCCACCCCACAAGATGGCCATGGCGACCAGCATCAGGATCACTGCGTCGATACTCATCGGGCGTCCTCCTCGATCTGTTCGTAGGGTTCCTGGAGCGGAGTCCCCGCACGCCAGCGCACCAGCGAGGCGACCAGCCCGAAGACGACCACGCCGACCGCTCCGCCCCAGCCGAAGACGGCCAGCATCCAGTCCGGGAACCCGCCGTACGGCGTCTTGATGTCAGCGACGAGCGCGTCCACCAGGATGTAGCCGAGCGCCAGCGGTGCCACCACGGCGAGCAGCGCGAACCAGATCTTCCCGAGCCTCAACGAACCGGTCCGGTTGAGGTGGTCGGCCAGGATCGGGAGCGCGCGCATCGCCCAGGCCACCACGAGCATGCTGACCACGGCGACCAGCAGGATGCCGTACTGGTTGATGAAGTGGTCGACGATGTCGAGCACGTGGAGACCGCTCGTCGTACTGAACAGCACCAAGCTCATCAGGGCCGCCGGCACACCGACTGCCATCGACGCGCCCACGCGGGTCATCTCGAACTTGTCCCGCACCGCGGAGATCACGACCTCGATGACGCTGACGAGCGAGGTCAGGCCGGCGATGACGAGCGAACCAAAGAACAGCACGCCGATCAGGGCGCCGGCCGGCGCCTGGCTGATCATCGCCGGGAAGACGATGAACGCCAGCCCGATCCCACCCTCGACGACCTCGTCCACGGCGACGCCGCTCGCCTGGGCCATGAACCCGAGCGCGGCGAAGACGCCGATGCCGGCGAGCAGTTCGAACCCGGAGTTGGCGAACCCGACGACGAGCCCGGCCCCCGGCATGTCGCTGCGCCGGTCGACGTAGGACGAGTAGGTGATCATGATCCCGAAGCCGATCGACAGCGAGAAGAAGATCTGGCCGTACGCCGCGGCCCAGACGCCGGGCTCGGTGAGAGCCTCCCAGTTGGGGCTGAAGAACGCGTCGAGACCGTCCATGGCACCGTCCAGGGTCACGGCACGGACCACGAGGATCGCGAACGCCACGATGAGGATCGGGATGAAGTAGAGCGAGAGGCGTCCGACGCCCTTCTCGACCCCCAACGCCATGATCACCAGCACGGCGACCCACACGATGACGAGCGGCGTGAGGACGCCGAGGACGACCTCGAGGCTCACACCTGGCTCGCCCGTTTCGAGGAACTCGGTGACGAAGAACCCCTCGGGGTCGTCGCCCCACGCCTCGTCGAGCGAGAACAGCATGTAGCGCAGCGCCCAGGCGATCACGGCCGCGTAGTAGACCGCGATCAGGAAGCAGATGCCCACCTGCCACCAGCCGAGGAACTCCGCCCCCCTGCGCATGCGGGCAAAGGACAGCGGTGCCGAGCCTCGGTGCTTGTGCCCTATCGCGTAGTCCATCAGCAGGAACGGGATGCCGGCGGTGAGCAGCGCGACGAGGTACGGGATCAGGAAGGCCCCGCCACCGTTCTCGTAGGCGACGTACGGAAAGCGCCAGATGTTGCCCAGGCCGACCGCAGAGCCAATGGCGGCGAGGATGAACACCTTGCGGCTGCTGAAGGCGCCGCGGCGCGTGGCCTGGTCAACCGAGCTCGACATGGACTCCATCGTGCTGCCCCGGACCGCGGTTGCCAAGGTCGACGTGCCGTGGAGACCGGATCGGTCAGGTCAGATGAGCGACGCCGCGGCGGTGTCCAGGAACCACACCGTTTCGGCGTTGCCGCTGACGCCGCGGGCGGGTGTCTCCTCGACGGACCCGACCTCGGCCAGCCCCCGTCGTACGGCGTCGGCCTTGGCCTCGCCGCTGGCGAGGAACCAGACCGACTGGGCGCGGTTCAGAGCCTCGAACGTCAGCGTCACCCGGTCGGCCGGGGGCTTGGGGGAGTCGTGCACGGCTGCGGCGATCGCGTCGGTGACGCCCAGCCCGGCGTGCCCGGGGAAGAGCGAGGCGACGTGACCGTCCGGTCCGATGCCCAGCATGAGCACGTCGAAGTCGCCGTGGCCCTCGCCCCGCACCGTTTCTCCGTACGACGTCGCGGCAGCCTCGGCGCTCTCTGACTGGTCCGACGCGGGAATCTCGTGGACGCGCATGGCGCGGACCTCGTCGAGGAACGCCGCACGGGCCTGGCCGGCGTTGCGTTCCGGGGAGTCCGCCGGTACGAACCGCTCGTCACCGAACCAGAACTGGACGGCCCCCCAGTCGACGCCGGAGGCTGGCGCCAGGCGGGCCACCTCGCGGTGGATCGCGTCGGCGATGGTGCCGCCGGTCAACCCGATGTCCGGCACGTGGCCGGCGGCCTGGGCGTCGGCGATCCGGTTCAGCAGTTCGCCCGCGACGGCGGTGGCGAGCACCGCGCTGTCAGCGTGGACCTCGATCAGCGGGCTCGGTCGGTCTGATGCATCAGTCATCGCGCACGGTGCTCCCGGTAGTAGTGGATCAGGGCCCGTGTCGACGGGTCCTGTTCGGCAAGGACGGTCTCGTCGCCGGCGAGCGCGGGCGCGATCTGCAGCGCCAGTTGCTTGCCGAGCTCCACGCCCCACTGGTCGAAGCTGTCGATGCCCCAGACGACGCCCTGGACGAACGTGATGTGTTCGTAGAGGGCGATCAGCTGGCCGAGCACCGACGGGGTGAGGGCTGGCGCCATGATCGACGTCGTG
>JAKFEI010000100.1:0-6714 GCA_036675765.1 Nocardioides sp.
TGCCATGCCTTCGACGGCGCCGGGAACAGGGTGGAGCTCCTCGCGCCTGCTCGGTGAATCGCTACGAAGCCGGAGTGCCTGCGGGGTGGAATGAGGTCTCCGCAGGTGGAGATCAGATCCCTGCCGCTCCGTAGCCCCCCCAGGCCCCCGGAACTGGCGCCCGCAGGCACTCCGACGATCTAGGGGCCGCTCCTGCGGCCGGCGTTGCGCAGTGCGACCAGCGTGTCGACCTCGCGCTCGTGCTCCCGGCGACCGACGGAGCTCGCCTTCTCGCGGCAGAGGTCGACGAACGCCGCGATGACCGAGGCGGTGTGGGACTTGCCGGCCTGCTGCGCGAGGTCGACGATCCGTCCCGTGTACGACGACCACGGCTTCGCCGTGACCATCGCCATGTGGTGGCGCCACTCGACGATCGTGCCCTGCTCGGCGATGTCGAGGAGTTCCTCGATCGAGTCCAGCGTCGGGACGGTCCAGGTCTTGTCGGTGCCCTGGTTGAGCAGGGCATGTGCTGCGCGCAGGCACGTCTCGGCGATGGCCTCGACGTGGGCGGCCGTCCTGGGGTCCGCGGCCAGGCGCTCGCGCAGGTCGCTGGCGACGAGGCGGCGGACCGCTTCGCTCGTCAGGGGCAGTCCCGGGTGTGACTCCAGCGGGCTGCCGTGGCGGTGCTGGAGCCGTGCGAGCCGCTCGTGACCGAGCTGTTCGGCCAGGTCCGCGAGGGCCGCGTGGTCGGTGACCTCGTTGAAGAGTGCCAGGGCGACCAGGTTGGCCGCGGACGCGTCGGCGGGGGAGGCGAACGTGTTGTCCTCGTGGTCCTCGAGGAACAACAGGAGGCGCTCCCAGGCGTCGAGGTCGTCTGCGCCCACCTGTGCGACCCGGCCGAGCACGTCGCCGGTGATCTCGAGCAGGCGGTGGCGGTAGGGCCCGACCGTGCGTCGGCGCTCGAGCAGGCGGCTCCGGAGCGCGGCGGTCCGGCGAGCGACCGCGCGCGGCCGGAGCTGGACCACCCCGGAAGGCGCGATACCGGTGTCGTGCAGCGCGCTCATCGGTGCCTCCGTCCGCGATTCAGGGTGGGTGGGGCAGGCCGGTTCTCCGGCCTGTCCTCAACCAGACGGAGCACGCCCGCAAACATCACGCGGTTTTCCGGGAAGTTTGCAAGTTTCCTCGAGATGGCATGATGCGATGCGCATCCACGACGACCTCGCAACGAAGCGGGCCCGACAATGCGCCCCCGTCACGGGCCGCAAACGACCAGGATCCGGGGGGACCTGATGGCGGACGACTCGCGCCGCGAGCTGGACGAGCAGCTGCTCGACCGCGTTCGCAGTGGCGACAGCCTCGCCTACGAGGACCTCTACCGGGAGTACGCCGACGGTGCCCGCCACCTTGCCCGCATCCTGGTCGGCGCCGATCACGCCGAGGAGCTCGTCGCGGAGTCCTTCGCCCGCGTGCTCGCGGCGCTGCGCGGTGGCGGTGGCCCGACCGACAACTTCCGGTCCTACCTGCACGTCACGATCCGCAACGGCTACCGCGACGGCCTGCGGGCACCGCGCGAGGCGCCGGTGTCCGACCAGCCCTGGCTGTTCGACGACGCCCAGGTCCCCGCCGAGGAGATGGGGGCTGGACTCGACGAGACGGTCGCTGTGGACGCCCTCTCGAGCCTGCCCGAGAGCTGGCAGCGAGTCCTGTGGCACGTCGAGGTCGAGGGACGGAAACCGGCCGAGGTCGCCACGATCATGGACCTGCAGCCGCGCGCGGTGTCCTCGCTGGCACATCGTGCCCGCGAGGGCCTGAAGCGTGCCTATCTCGACCTCCACGCCGGTCCGGCCCCGGTACGGGAGCAGTGCCAGTGGGCGCACGCCCGGATGAGCCAGTTCGCCCGTGGCGACCTCAGCCCCCGCGCCGAGCTGAAGTTCGGCGAGCACATCGACTCCTGCCCGGACTGCAACCAGGCGTTCGTCGTGGTGGACACCGTCAACCAGAAGCTCGCCGCGTACGTGCTCCCGATCGTGCTGCTGGCCGTGCTGCCCGGTGGCGGCAAGGGTCTGCTCTGGCTCGTCGGTGCCGGCGGTGGCGTGGCCGCCACGGGTTCCGCGGCCGCCTCCGGCGGGGCGACCTCCGGGGCTGCGTCCCCGGGTGGCTCGGCCATCGGTGGACCCGTGGCCGTGGGAGTCGCGGCTGCGGTTGCCGTCGGAGCGATCACGGCCGGAGCGCTGGCGCTCTCAGGTGGGAGTGACCCGCGTCCAGCGGACCGGGCGGCGCCGGCCGAGGTCGCGGAAGCAGCGCCGGTCGACGATCCGGCCCCGAAGCCGGCTCCGCCGGCTGATCGACCGGTCCCGCGCCCGCCGACGCCCGCCGTACCCGCGCCCGAGGCCGAGGCCGATGTGGTGAGTGATCCGACGCCTGCCCCGGCTGCCCGGCGACCGCGTCCCAGGCCCGCGGCGCCGTCGCCGGCTCCTGTCGTCGCGACCACCGATCCGTGCGTCACCGGCGACCCCTGTGTCCGCCTGGTCGACGTCGAGACCACCGCTGGCCCCGGACCGGCCCCGTCCGACGTCAGCGCGACCGTCGACGTGTTCGGCGGCCCCGCGCGGACGATCGAGCTCGTCTTCGTGTTCGACGGCTCGGTCGCCATTCCTGCCGGTGGCAAGACCGGCGAGGGCTGGACCTGCACGGTCCTCGACCCGATCGGTGGCGGCCTCGAGGTCGGAGCCGGGGCGCCGTACCTCGTCGTCGGCACGCTGACCCCGGTCACCTGTTCCTTCGCGTACGACGCCGCGGACCCGACGCCCCTGGTGCTGACCGCCAACCCGCTGCTCGCGCCCCCGACCCCGGCGGGCAGCGTCACCCTGGTGTCAGCTGGCGGGCAGGTCGCCACCCAGCGCTTCCCCGAGTGAGACGGACGGCACCTTGCCGCCGTTGTTACTCACAAGTAATGTCAGCGCCATGACGACTCCGGTGCAGAACCTCTGGAAGACCACGACCGGCGTGCCGGTCGTTGGTGGCACGATCGGCAAGCGGGTGTTCTCCCTCGCTTTCGCCCAGAAGGCTCCGTACTTCGCGACGATCCACCCGCGCGTCGTCGACATGCGTCCCAACTACGCCGAGATCCGCTTCGCGAAGCGGCGCAGCGTGCAGAACCACATCGGCACCGTGCACGCGATCGCGCTGTGCAACGGCCTGGAGATGGCCATGGGTGCGCTCGCCGAGTCGACCATCCCGGACACCAAGCGCTGGATCCCCAAGGGCATGTCGATCTCCTACACCGCGAAGGCGACCGGCGACATCACCTGCATCGCCGAGACCGACCAGGAGCAGTGGGACACCGCCGAGGGTGACCTCCCGGTCCGCGTCCGCGGCCAGCTCGAGGACGGCACCGTCGTCATCGAGGGCGTCATCAACCTCTGGGTGACCTCGAAGAAGAAGTAGTCGCTGGCCGCGATCAGTCAACCGCTCACAACGGGCCACCGCCTGCGCCGCCTGCGCCGGTCTCGAAGTTGCCGCCGACGTAGGCGACCTTGAGCTTCTTCTCGCCGACATACCGCTTCTGCAGCCAGTTCGCCAGCAGCATGAGCAGCATGTTGACCGAGATGTACAGGGCAGCGACGACGAACATGGTCGGCACCCGGTTGTTGAACTCGAGGTAGATCTGCGTCCCCACCTTGGTGAGACCGGGGGCGAGCACGAGTGTGCCGAGAGCGGTGTCCTTGAGTGCCACGATGCACTGGCTGACCAGGGACGGCAGCATGATCTTGACGCCCTGGGGAAGCAGGATGTTCGACATCACCTGCGTCTTGCGCATGCCGACGGCATACGCCGCCTCGCCCTGGCCCTTCGGCACGGCGTTGATGCCGGCGCGCAGGACCTCGGCGAGCACTGCTCCGTTGTAGAGCGTCAGTGCGATGACGACGGCCCAGAACGAGCTGCCGGTGTCCTTGATGCCGAGGCTGTACCAGGTGAAGACCATCAGGAGCAGGACGGGGACCGCGCGGAAGAACTCGACGACGATCGTCGCGGGCCAGCGGATCCAGGCATGCTCGGACAGCTTGGCGATGCCGAACACCACGCCGAAGGCAATGGCGCCGAGGATCGCACCGAAAGCCATCTGGAGCGTCTTGAACAGGCCGTCGACCAGCAATGCCCGGATGTAGTCGGGAGTGGTGAAGACCTCCCACTTCTTCTCGAAGTCGAACTGTTCCGCGTCGTTGAAGCCGTCGAAGATGTACCAGACGATGCCGAGCAGGGCCACGCCCGTGGCAACGGCGTAGAGCCTGTGCCGTACGACCGTCTTCGGTCCGGGAGCGTCGAAGAGAACGCTGGTGCTCATGCGACCTGCCACCTCTTCTCGAGTCGGCTCGCCGCGAACGAGAGGAGCAGGACGAGCAGGATGTAGCCGACCGCGAAGAAGATGAAGATCTCGGTCCGCTGCGAGCTGAAGTTGTTGGTGAAGCGGCGCATCTGCGCCACGGCCTCGAGGATGCCGAAGGCGGCGGCCACCGACGTGTTCTTGAGCATCGCGATCTGCACGCTGGCCAGCGGGGGGACCGAGGCCCGGATGGCCTGGGGCAGGACCACCTGGGTCATCGTGCCGCCGAAGGTCAGTCCGACCGCGCGGGCAGCTTCGGCCTGTCCGAGCGGGACCGAGTTGATCCCGGACCTCAGCGCCTCGCACACGAAGGTCGAGGTGTACAGGGTCAGGCTCACGACAGCGGCGCCGAACGCCTCGGTGAAGTCGAACTGGCCGATGTGGACGTCGAGGAAGTTGAAGGTGAGGCCGAACATCGGCGACGCGAAGGTGAAGAAGGCGAAGACGATGACCAGAGGAGTGTTGCGGACGACCGTCACGTACGTGGTGGCCGCAGCCCGCATGATCTTGACCGGGCCGACGCGCAGTGCGCAGAGCACCGTCCCGAAGAACATGGACAGCACTGAGGCAATGAGGAACAGAGCCAAGGTGTAGCCGAAGCTGCGGAAGTAGAGGTCCCAGTTGTCGCTGATCGCTTCCACGTCGTACCTCCTTCCGGCTCGTGGGCGTTGGCGTTGTGTGCTGATGCGGGTCCCCGGTGAGGGGACCCGCATCAGTGGGTGTTGCTCAGATCAGGCGCAGGGGTCCAGCGCCGGCGGGTCCGGCACCTCGACACCCGAGGGCCCGAGGGTGATCTCGAACGCCTTGGCCCAGCCACCATCCGCGAACGAGGCGGTCAACACCTCGTTGATCCACTCGCACATCTCCGGCTTGTCCTTGCTGTAGCCGACACCGATGTTCTCGGTGGAGAACGTGTCGCCGACGACCTTGAGCTGGCCCTCGTTCTCGGCAGCGAACCCGGCGAGGATGGTGCCGTCCGTCGACATGCCCTCCACGGTGCCGTCGAGGACCTTGGCCACGCACTCGGAGTAGCTGTCGAAGCCGACACCCTTGGCGCCCTTCTCGTCGATCCGCTCGATCGACGTCGAACCGGTCACCGAGCAGACCTCCTTGCCCTTCAGGTCATCGATGCTCTCGACGTCGCTGTCGGCCTTCACGAGAAGCTGCTGCCCCGTGACCATGTACGGGCCGGCCTGGCCGACCTTGAGCCGACGCTCGTCGGTGATCGAGTACGACGCGAGAACGAGGTCGACCTTGCCCTGCTCCAGGAACGGCTCCCGGTTGTCGGAGATGGTCACCTCCCAGTTGACGTTGTCGCTCTCCGGGTCGATGCACAGGTCGGCGATGAGGAGCTTCGCGACCTCGATGTCGAAGCCGCTCGGCCGGTCATCGGTGGCACCCTCGAAGCCCAGGCCGGGCTGGTCGTCCTTGTGGCCGACGTTGATCTTGCCGGCCTCGGACAGTTCGGCCATCCGCGAACCTTCCGCGAACTTGTCGTCACAGTCACTCTTGGCTTCGACGTCGACGCCTTCCTTGTCGTCGTTGCCGGCGTCGCCGCAGGCCACGAGGCCGGTGGCCGCGATGAGGCTGACCGCCGTCGCCGCGAATGCTTTCCTGAGTCGCATGTACTGCTCCTTCTATCTAGGCCCGAGGTGCCGAGCGATCAGTGTTTGAGGATCTTGCCGAGGAAGTCCTTGGCGCGATCGCTCTGTGGGTTGGTGAAGAACGACTCCGGGTCGGCGGTCTCGACCATCCGTCCGTCGGCCATGAACACGACGCGGTTGGCGGCGGTACGAGCGAACCCCATCTCGTGGGTGACCACGATCATCGTCATGCCGCGCTCGGCGAGATCGACCATGACGTCGAGGACTTCCTTGATCATCTCCGGGTCCAGCGCTGAGGTGGGCTCGTCGAAGAGCATCACCTTCGGCTCCATGGCCAGGGCGCGGGCGATGGCCACGCGCTGCTGCTGGCCGCCGGAGAGCTGCGCGGGGTACTTCGCGGCCTGGTGGCCGACGCCGACCCGGTCGAGCAGCTCCTTGGCGAGTGCCTCGGCCTCTGCCTTCGACTTCTTGCGCACCTTGATCGGCCCGAGCGTGACGTTCTCGAGGATCGTCTTGTGGGCGAACAGGTTGAAGCTCTGGAACACCATGCCCACGTCGGCGCGGTGGGCGGCCAGCGCCTTGCCCTCCTGGGGGAGCGGGGCACCGTCGACGTTGATCGTGCCAGTGTCGATGGTCTCGAGCCGGTTGATCGTGCGGCACAGCGTCGACTTGCCGGAGCCCGACGGTCCGATGACGACGACCACCTCGCCGCGCTGCACGGTCAGGTTGATGTCCTGCAGCACGTGC
>JAKFEI010000502.1:0-6708 GCA_036675765.1 Nocardioides sp.
GCGGCAGCCGAGGAGGCTCCGGAGTCGAACCGCCGGGAGACCGAGCAGATGCTGCTCGCCCAGTTGTTCAGGGGCGTGCACTGGTAGCCACGGGTCGGCCGGGATCGGCCACCCACTCGCTCCAGCTGCCGGGGTAGAGCGCCGCGGCCACACCGGCGACCTCCAGCGCGAGGACGTCGTGGGCCGCGGTGACCCCGGAGCCGCAGTAGACGGCGACATCGGCACCCGGTGTGGCTCCGACTTCCGCGTAGATCGACTGCAGCTCGGCGGCCGACAGGAACCGGCCGTCGGGACCGAGGTTGCGTGCGGTCGGGACGTTGACCGCGCCCGGGATGTGGCCCGCGACGGGGTCGATCGGCTCGACCTCGCCGCGGTACCGCTCGGGTGCGCGCGCGTCGATCAGGACCGCCGTGTCGCGGACGTTCTCGGCGCTCACGGCCCGCGTGCTGGCCGGCCGGGCGGTGAAGTCACCGATCTCGGGGGCGGTGTCGCTGCCGGTCGCGCTGCCGGTCGCGACGGGGAGACCGGCCGCGGTCCAGGCCGCCCAGCCACCGTCCAGCACCCGTACGTCGGTGTGGCCGTGGTGGCGCAGCAGCCACCAGCAGCGCGCCGCAGCGTGGGCCGACCAGTCGTCGTACACGACAACGGGGCGGGTGTCGCTCACCCCGGCCCGACGCATCGCGGCCTCGAAGACGGCCGACTCGGGCAGCGGGTGGCGTCCCCGCACTCCCGGCGGGGACGCGAGCTCGGTGTCGAGGTCGACGTACGACGCCCCGGGGACGTGGCCCGAGTCGAACTCCGTCAGCCCCGGCGGGCCGCCCATCCGGTAGCGGACGTCGAGCACCGTCACCGGCCCGCCACGCTCGACCAGCTCGGCGAGGGCGGCAACATCGATCAGGGGTTCGGCCATGTCCGCAATCTACGAGGCCCGCGGCAGCCTGTGGAGGACGGACCCGCGCAGCGATGCGATCGTGCACGCTGATCCCCATGTCGACCGGCACGGGACTCCAGGAGCCGCTGCCGCTCCTGCTGCAACGGGTGTTGCGGGGAGCGGTGATCAGCCACGCCCGCACCGAGCGGCGCCGCGTCCACCCGCCGGTGCTGCACGTCGGGGTGCCGGGCGGCGAGGTCTGCTCGTTCGAGGTCGGGCCGGACGACGAGCTCGACCTGGCGCTGCGCGTCGAGGTGCTGGAGGCGATGGCGCGCGCCAGCCTGGCGCGCGAGGTCGTACCGCTGACGTGGCTGACGCGGGCCGAGTCCGGGCCGGACACCGAGGACCTGGCGTGGGCGGCCGCGGTCGGCGCCGCCTCGGGCGAGCTCGGCGTACGCCTGGACCTGGTGGTGGTCACCCGGCGTTCCTGGCGCGATCCCCGGTCCGGCGCCGGCCGGGCGTGGTCCCGGCTACGGGCGGCCGAGCCGGCGGGCTAGTTTCACCAGGTGTGCACCGGCTGGTTGTCGTGCATCCGCGCGCGGTAGTCGCCGAGCACCGCCCGCAACGCATCGGGACGGTCCTCGCTCTCATGCTGCTGGACCTGGCGCACGAACCAGTCGGCGCCGTTGGTCGTCGCCAGGCAGCGCTGCTCGATGATGTCGAGGTACTTGTGCGCCTCCTCGGAGCCGACTCCCCAGGCGGCGAGTCCGTCGTGTGCCAGTGGCAGCAGGCGTCGTACGACGAGCTCGGTCGCGCGCACCCGGCCCAGTCCGGGCCAGTAGACCTCGGCGTCGATGCCGTGCCGGGCCGCGGTGTGGAAGTTCTCCTCGGCTGCACTGAACGACATCTGCGACCACAGCGGACGTTCGTTCTCCGCGAGCGCCCGGACCAGCCCGAAGTAGAACGCCGCGTTGGCCACGGTGTCGATGACCGTCGGCCCGGCGGCGAGGATCCGGTTCTCGACACGCAGGTGCGGGAGCCCGCCGCTGATGTCGTAGACGGGCCGGTTCCAGCGGTAGATGGTGCCGTTGTGCAGGCGGAGCTCCGACAGGTTGGGCGTGCCGCCGGCCTCCAGGACGGTCAGCGGGTCCTCCTCGTCGATGACCGGCAGCAGCGCCGGGAAGTAGCGGACGTTCTCCTCGAAGAGGTCGAAGACCGAGGTGATCCACCGCTCCCCGAACCAGACGCGGGGCCGCACGCCCTGCACCTTGAGCTCCTCGCTGCGGGTGTCGGTGGCCTGCTCGAACAGCGGGATCCGGGTCTCGGACCACAGGTGCTTGCCGAGGAGGTACGGCGCATTGGCCCCCACCGCGAGCTGGATGCCGGCGATCGCCTGCGAGGCGTTCCAGTACGACGCGAACCGCTCCGGACTGACCTGGACGTGGAGCTGGGTGCTGGTGCACGCCGCCTCCGGGACGATCGTGTCCACGGTGGTCGCCAGTCGCTCCACCCCCTGGATGTCGATGCTGATGTCCTCGCCGCGGGCGCGCAGCACCTGCTCGCTGAGCAGCTGGTAGCGCGGGTTGGCGCTGATGGCCTCGGCCTGCAGGTGCTCGGGGCGCAGCGTCGGCAGGATGCCGATCATCACCAGGTGTGCGCCCAGCGGTGCGGCCTTCTCCTCGGCCGCGTTGAGGCTCGCGCGCAGCTGCGACTCGTAGGACTCCAGTCCCCCACCGGCCAGCGGGCCGGGCGGCATGTTGAGCTCGATGTTGAACTGGCCGAGCTCGGTCTGGAAGTCGGGATCGGCGATGGCATCGAGCACCTCGGCGTTGCGCAACGCCGGGTCACCCGCGTCGTCGATCAGGTTGAGCTCGACCTCCAGGCCGGTCCACGGATCGTCGGTGTCGAAGGCGGACTCGCGCAGCATCCGCTCGAACACGTCGAGACAGCGCCGGACCTTCTCCCGGTAGCGGGTCCGGTCAGCTGGTGTGAACTCCTGTGCAACGACGGCGTCACCCATGCACCGACCCTAGACCCAGCGCCCAGTCGAAACCTCCCTCCCAGAAGTCGGGCGGCACGGCCTGCTGCAGGAGCGAGCCGAGGTACGCCGCCATCGCGTAGGCGGGCTCGACCTGCTGGCAGCGGTCCAGCGCCACCCAGGCCTTCGCACCGTCACCGGCCTGCCAGGCGGCCCACGCCAGCAGCGCGGCAGGCGCCGGGACGAGCGGCCCCGGAGCGCGGCGCACCAGGTCGGACCAGAACCGCACGTGGGCCTCGGCGCTGCGGCGCGTGATCAGCGACCAGGCCGCGTCCCTGACCCGGGACGCCTGCATCACCCACAACAGCCGCGCCGCCTCGTCGTCGGACGGCTCCGCCCCGGCAGCCAGGAGATCGGTGACGCGCCGCTCGACCCACCTGCCCTCCCGTCGAATGGATCGCCCGTCGTTCGGCATGTCCTCGTCGGCGAAGCCCCCGGAGACGAGGGCCTGCTGCACCCGCGCCGCCGCCTGTGGGTCCGGCGCCAGCGAGGCCACGAGGTCGCCCCTGCTGCGGTGGCCGAGGCGCCCGCTGACGAGGGCCTCGACGACGAACGGATGGGCCGAGATGTCGTACGGCGTCCCGGGCGAGTGCCGCCCGGGGCCGTCGAGGTCGGCGTACCGCTCGCCGTCGGCGAAGAGCGCCGCCACGACGGTGATGCCCGAGCGGCGACATCCTCGTCGAAGGACGCGGTGTGCCGCACGGGCGGCGGCCCGATCGGTGGCGAAGTAGAGCAGCACCACCTGCTGCGCGCGGTGGAGTCGCGCAGGGCCCAGCAACATCTCGTCGAGCTCGCGCTGGACGTCGAGGGTCTGGACCTCGAGGGGAGGCAGGTCGATACGTGCGTGGAAGGGCCGATCGGCACCGAAGGTCATCATCACGACGGATTCCTCGGGCCAGAAGCCCAGCACGACGGGGGCGATGGCCAACAGGTCCTCGGGGCTGCGAACGGTCAGGGCGGCAGGTGTTGTTGTCATGCCGGAACCGTCCCGGTGGGCCCCGACCGCGGACCCCTGGTCGCCGGCAGGCTGTGCACCCCCGGTTTCCGGAAACGCCCCTGTGGACAGTTCGAGGACAGGAACGTCCCCGGTGACGACTAACGTGACGCGCGTGCGCGCCCAGGCCTCGGTCCTCCATCTGGACCTCGACGCCTTCTTCGCGGCTGTCGAGCAGCGCGACAAGCCGTCCCTGCGCGGGAAGCCGGTGATCGTCGGCGGGGTCGGCGGGCGAGGCGTGGTGTCGACCGCCTCCTACGAGGCCCGGGCGTACGGCGTCCGGTCGGCCATGTCGACCCGCGAGGCCCGCGCACGCTGTCCCCAGGCCGCCTTCCTCTCCGGTCGCTTCGACGCCTACCGCGCGGCGAGCACCGCGGTGATGACCGTGCTCCGGTCGTGCTCGCCCCTGGTCGAACCGTTGTCCCTCGACGAGGCCTTCGTCGACCTCGAACGAGCCGACCTGCCCGATCTCGAGGTGCCGACCGTGACGGCGTTCGCCGAGGACCTGCGCCAGCGCGTCCAGGAGGTCACCGGCGGACTCACCGCGTCTGTCGGCGTCGCCTCGTCGAAGTTCCTCGCCAAGGTCGCCAGCGAGCTGCGCAAGCCCGACGGCCTGACCGTGATCACCCCGGGCACCGAGATCGCGCTGCTCCATCCGATGCGCGTCTCGGTCATCCCCGGCGTCGGGCCGGCCACCGTCGAGCGGCTGCGGCGCATCGGCGTGCACACCGTCGCCGAGCTCGCGGCGATCGGCCAGGAGGAACTGGTCAGCATCGTCGGCAAGGCCCAGGGCGCCTCGCTCCACCAGTTGGCCCGCGCGGAGGACGACCGCGCCGTCGTACCCGACCGTGAGACGAAGTCGGTCAGCGTCGAGAGCACCTACGAGCACGACCTCACCGACCGGCGGCTGATGGAGTCCATCGTCGTCCGGCAGGCCGGGGAGGTCGCGCGCCGGATGCGGGCCGGCGGCCTGTCGGGCCGGACCGTGTCGCTCAAGGTGCGGCTCTACGACTTCACGACCCTCAGCCGGTCCTCGACCCTCCCGGCGCCGACGGAGGAGACCGCCACCATCGCCCGGCTCGCGCGCTCCCTGCTGGCCGATCTCGACACGTCGGGCGGCGTCCGGTTGCTCGGAGTCGGCGTCTCCGGGCTCGCCGACTGGGTCCAGGAGGACCTGTTCGCCGAGGAGTCGGATGCGTCGGACGCCGACGAGTCGCCTGCCGAGCCGGGCCCCGAGACTGCTCCCGAGCCCGACCAGGCCGGCAGCCACCCGCCCGACGTGCACTGGGCGCCCGGCATGGACGTCGTCCACACCAGTGACGGTCGCGGCTGGGTCTGGGGTTCGGGGAAGGGCGTCGTGACGGTGCGCTTCGAGACCGCCGACACGCCCCCGGGCCCGGTCCGCTCGTTCCGGGTCGACGACCCCGAGCTCTCCCGATGGCGCCCACCCGCTCCGGAGCCACCAGAGGGCAAGTAGCGTTCCTGCATGTCCGTCGAGCAGTCCGAGCAGTCCGAGCAGCCCACTCCCCCGCGTGCCGACCAGCGTCCGGTCACCACCACGCTGCACGGGCACCCGCGCACCGACGAATACGAATGGCTGCGGGCCAAGGACGACCCGGCCGTGATCGCCCACCTCGAGGCCGAGAACGACTACACACAGGCGCGGACCGCGCACCTCGCCGGCCTGCGCGGGCGGATCTTCGAGGAGATCAAGGCCCGCACCCTCGAGACCGACCTGTCGGTGCCCACGCGGGTGCGCGGCCACTGGTACTACGGCCGTTCCTTCGAGGGCCGGCAGTACGGCGCCAGCTGCCGCGTCCCCGTGACCGACCCGGACGACTGGAGTCCCCCGCAGCCTGCGGCCGACGCCGACCCGGACCAGCCGGCCCTGCCCGGCGAAGAGGTGCTGCTCGACCTCGATGCGCTCGCCGAGGGCCACGAGTTCTTCTCGCTCGGCGGCTCCTCGGTCAGCCCCGACGACAACCTGCTGGCCTACGCCACCGACGTGGTCGGCGACGAGCGCTACACCGTGCGGGTGCTGGACCTGTCCACCCGTGAACTGCTCGACGACGTCCTCACCGACGTGCTCGGCGGCGTGACCTGGGGCGGCTCGGCCGACCACTTCTACTACACGACCGTCGACGACGCCTGGCGTCCCGACAAGGTCTGGCGCCACCGCCTCGGCACCGCCCAGGCCGACGACGAGCTCGTGTTCCACGAGCCCGACGGCCGCTACTTCGTGGGCGTGGGCCGCACCCGCAGCCGCCGCTACGTGATGATCGCCGCCAGTTCCAAGACCACCTCGGAGTTCCACGTCCTCGACGCGGCGGACCCGACGGCCCAGCCGCTGTGCTTCGCGCCCCGCACCGACGGTGTCGAGTACTCGCTCGAGCACGCGGTCATCGGCGGCCAGGACCACTTCCTGGTGCTGCACAACGCGAGCGGACCCGAGTTCGAGCTCGCGGTCGCGCCCGCCGTACCCACGGCCCTGGCGGACTGGCGACCCCTTCTCGCCCACGACCCCGCGGTCCGGCTCGAGGACGTCGACGCGTTCGCCGACCACCTCGTGGTCCAGCAGCGCAGCGAGGGCAGCACCCAGGTCCGCATCCTCGACCTCGGCCCGGACGCGTCCGCACCGATCACCGCGGACCGGTTCGTCGAGTTCCCGGGCGAGCTGGCGACCGTCGGCGCGGGCAGCAACCCGGCCTTCGAACAGCCGACCATCCGGGTCGGGATGACCAGCCTCAGCCGCCCGTCCGCCGTCTACGACCACGACCTGCGCACCGGCGAACTGGTGCTGCGCAA